>NZ_CP118631.1:5137404-5474808 GCF_028993635.1 Mucilaginibacter sp. SJ | reverse complement strand
CAGTAAATACTTTCGCTTTAGACGGGCCAAAGCCTGCAAAGTCAAAGCACAAAACTGCTATTACTCCTAAAAAGTTTATTGATCCCGCTAATATGGACCGGAGCGTAAAGCCGGGCGACGATTTTTTTGAATATGCCAACGGCGGCTGGTTAAAACAAAACAGCATCCCGGCAAAAGAATCCCGCTGGGGCAGTACCCAGATCCTGCGCCAGGAAAATAGAAATAAACTCATTGACCTGCTGAACGAAGTAAGCCAGATATCAGCCTCACAACCCAAAGGCAGCCTGAAGCAGCGCGTTGGCGATCTGTACGCCAGCGGTATGGATAGCTTAACCATCGAAAAACGAGGTTACGAGCCTATCAAAGCCGACCTGCAGCGTATTGACCATTTGAAAAATCTTAACGATTTTATTAATGAATTGATTTATGAGCGCGTTTACGGAGTAGACTCCCCAATTTTCAGTTCGGGGGTTGAGCAGGATGAAAAGAATGTAAACAAATATGTTATAAGCCTTGGCCAGAGCGGCACAACCATGCCCGACAGGGATTATTATCTGAAAAACGATCCGCGTTCAAAAAAAGCACAGGCCGCCTTGAAAAAGCTGGCCACAACTTTATTCATCCTTAGCGGAACCAGTGCCAATGAGGCAGCGAAAAACGCCGCCATAGTTTATGACCTGGAATATACCTGGGCCAAAGCGCAATTGAGCCGCGTAGCCATGCGCGACCCACATGTAACTTACAACAAGTTTCTAATAACCGATTTTGAAAAGCAAACACCACATTTAAAGTGGTCGAAAATACTACCGGCCATTAACATGGGCGGGCAGGATAGTATGCTTGTTGCGCAACCATCATTTTTCAGGGCCGTTGATTCTGCATTGACAGCTACTCCTGTTGCCAAATGGAAAGTTTACCTGCGCTGGAATATACTACGGGGCAGTGCCCCTCATTTAAGTTCTGATTTTATTAATGCAAACTTTGCTTACAACAGCGCGTTAAGTGGTCAAAAAGTACAAACCCCGCGTACCGAACGGATGAGTGCCCGTGTTGATAGCTACTTTGGCGAATTGTTGGGGCAGCTTTTTGTTGAGAAATACTTTACACCGGCCGCCAAACAATACATGGTTGATTTGGTAAACAATCTTAAAGCAACCCTTGGCGACCGCATTAAACGCCTTGACTGGATGAGCCCTGCAACCAAAGAACGCGCACTTAAAAAGCTAAATGCCTTTACCGTAAAAATAGGTTATCCGGATAACTGGGAAAAATATGATGGCATTGTAATTAACCGCGAAGACTATTTCGGTAACATGCGCGCTGCAAGCAAATGGCGTTACAACTTTAATGTGAGCCGTTTAGGTAAACCGGTTGATAAAACCCGCTGGGGAATTACGCCGGCAACTGTTAACGCTTATTACAATCCAATTAACAATGAGATTGTGCTCCCTGCCGGAATCCTGCAGTTCCCGTTCTGTGATTTCAAGGCCGATGATGCCGTTAACTACGGCGGCATTGGTGCGGTAATAGGCCACGAAATGACACACGGTTTTGATGACAAGGGCCGCCAGTACGATGCCGATGGCACGCTGCGCGATTGGTGGACTAAAGAAGATGCAGATAAGTTTAAGTCGCGCGCGGATCAGGTGGTTAAACAATTCAACGCCTTTACCGTTCTTGACACCCTGCACGTAAACGGTAAACTTACCCTTGGCGAAAACCTGGCTGATCTTGGTGGATTGAACATTGCGTATGAAGCCTTTAGTAAAACCAAACAGGGCCAGTCGGCCAATACTATTGACGGCTTTACACCCGATCAGCGTTTCTTTTTGTCATGGGCACAGTTGTGGCGCCTATCGCAAACACCCGAATCGGCAGCACAACGTCTCCTGATAGATCCACACTCGCCCGAGCAGTTCCGTACCAACGCGCCGATAACCAATATCAGCGCATGGTACAAGGCCTTTGATGTAAAACCCGGCGATAAGTTGTATAAAAAACCGGAAGACAGGACAAAGATCTGGTAAGCGAAATTTTGCTTTTTTGACATAGCAGGCCCGGCTGTAAACCCGGGGCCTGTTTTTTTATAATTTGTTGGCATAAACCCTCCCTGCTTATGGCTCAAAAACGCCTGTGCCTGTTTGTACTTTCGTAATAACTTTATGATATAAACTTTTCAAAATAAATGAAAACTATATTTGATAAAGAAACCCGCGACGGCCTCATAACCCGCATCAATTTAATTAACGAAAACAACCAGCCACAATGGGGTAAAATGAATGTTTATCAAATGCTGAAACATTGCACCCTTTCGGACGAAATGTACCTCGGCATTAAAACGTATAAACGGGCGTTTATAGGCCGCTTGTTTGGCAAAGTGGCGCTGAAAGGTATGCTGAAGGATGATGCTCCCCTGGCAAAGAATAATCCTACGGTTGCGCAATGTAAAGTAACCGAAGCCGGAGGCGACATAGAGGCCCAGAAAAAACAATGGATTGAACTGGTGGAGGAATATGGCAAAACTTCAAAAACTGACTTTGAGCATACTTTTTTTGGCAAAATGACCAGGGAGCAGATGGGCCGGTTAGCTTACAAGCATATTGACCATCATTTGAGGCAGTTTAGTAATTAGGGCAGGTGGGATCGCCCTTAAACAATCTATCTATTTGAATAAATCATACTGAAATTTCCACACGAATTCTTTTCAAATCCGTCACAATTTATCGAATTACACGAATGTCAATTAGCCCGGGTCAGATTCGTGTAATTCGATAAATACGCAAAAATTAGTGTAAAAATTCCTCATTGATTGTTTCCTGACTTATGCAGGCAACCTGCTTCACAGATTTACACAAAGCGATCAATATTTACACCACTTAAACAATGCACAAATAAAACATATCGCCTAAGCATTATCTTTGCAGGCAAAATATGATCATTCAACAATTTTACGATAAAGGCCTGGCGCATGGTTCATATGCCGTGATCCGCACGGGCAAAATGATAGTTATTGACCCGGCCCGTAACCCGCAGCCTTACTATGATTTCGCGACCCAGCACGATGCCGATATTGTGGGTGTTATCGAAACCCACCCGCACGCGGATTTTGTAAGTTCGCACCTCGAAATTCATGAAACCACAGGCGCTGTAATTTATTGCAGCAAGTTAACCGGCGCAACGTATCCGCACGAAACTTTTGACGACGGCGACGTTATCCGGCTTAACGATATTAAACTAAAAGCCATCAATACTCCCGGTCACTCGCCCGATTCTATCTGTATTTTACTGATAGATGAAGAAGGCCGCGAAACTGCTGTCTTTACCGGCGATACCCTGTTTGTTGGGGATGTTGGTCGCCCGGACCTGCGGGAAAATGTGGGTAACATCACTGCTAAAAAAGAGGAGCTTGCCCGCCAGATGTTTCAAAGCACCCGGCAAAAGCTCATGACCCTGCCCAAAAACGTAGTGGTTTACCCGGCGCACGGCCCGGGCTCGTTATGCGGCAAAAACATGAGCCCCGACCTGGAAAGCACCATTGGCCGCGAGCTGCGTGAAAATTATGCCTTACAACTGATGGATGAGCTGGCATTTGTTAAAACACTCACCACCGATCAGCCTTTTATGCCCAAATACTTCGGTCGGGACGTGCTGTTGAATAAAAATGGGGTACCGGGTTTTGAGGACAGCATTACAGGTGTACCCCGTATTGGTGAAGACAGCGCTTTGGAAGCTGATATTTTATTAGTTGACGGCCGCCCCAAAGCACAGTTCAGGAGCGGTCATCTGCATGGCGCCATTAACCTGCAGGACGGTGAAAAATTTGAAACCTGGCTGGGTTCCATTATCGGCCCAGATGAGCAGTTTTACCTCATTGCCGAAAATGATGATAAGCTTGATACCCTAATTAAAAAAGCAGCCAAAATTGGCTACGAACAAAATATCAAAGGCGCATTGTTAGTTCCTGCAAATGCCGATGAAGTATCCCCCTATCTTGATTTAGACGCCTTCAGGGCAAATGAAAATGATTACACGATAGTTGATGTACGTAATCAGGGAGAAGTTGCTGCCGGCAAGGTTTTTAAAAATGCCATTAGTATACCTTTGCCCGAACTGCGCGAACGCGTTAATGAGATCCCTGCCGATAAACCTGTGGTAGTGCATTGCGCTGCAGGCTATCGTTCGGCAGCCGGTGTAAGCATTGTTTCATCTGTCATTACAGCCGTACCCGTTTATGATTTGGGCGAGGTTGTGACGGAGATGATGAAAGAAAAAGAGGTTCATGGATGATAGTTCATGGTTCATGGCTAATAAGATCCTTAGAAACCTTGAACAATTATAGTAAACCACGAACTATCATCTATAAACCATGAACAAATTACAACATTGAAAACCATGAACTATCATCCATGAACCATGAACTAACCATAGTCACCACCGCCGACGGTTCCAACACCATTTACAATGCCGATGTGGGCGAGCATTACCATTCACGTCATGGGGCACTACAGGAAAGCCTGCATGTGTTTGTTAAATCGGGCTTACAATATTTCCTGGAGCGGATTGACACCAATGAAATTAGTATACTTGAGGTTGGTTTTGGCACCGGGCTCAATTTTTTCTTAACTGCCGATGCCTGTAACCATAAGCAGATAAAGCTTAGTTATATCGGTATTGAAGCGTACCCGGTAAATGTCGAAATGATGTTACAAACCGGATATCAGCAATATATCCCTGAATTATTATGGGAGCAATTCAACATTAATTATACCACCGCCCTAACCGGCAAAGTTGAGATCAATAACAACGTGCAGTTGCATGTAGCCCATAGCAAGCTTTTGGATTTTAAAATGAAGGAGCAGGTAGATGTTATTTATTTCGACGCCTTTGCCGCGGCCCATCAACCCGAAATGTGGAACGAAGAAGCCATTGGCCACACCGTTAGCTTTTTAAAACCGGGCGGCGTGTTTGTTACCTATGCTATCACCGGCAACCTGAAACGGATACTCAGAAGCCTGGGCTTCAAAGTTGAAAAAGCACCCGGAGCACCCGGCAAACGCGAAATGCTCAGGGCGGTAAAGCTTTAAATCTCCAACTACAAGAACCGGAAGCCTATATTGAATTTCAGTGTGAAACCATTGGTAGTTGGCAATTCGCGATAAGCAAACTGGCCCTGGGTTGCTGCGCTGCGGGTTGCATAGATAATTGGACCGCCGCAAAGTGAAAACGCCAGCCGCGAATTAACGGGAGCATAATTAAGCGACGGGCCGATCAATAAACGTGCACCACCTTCGGCTTCATCAGCTTCCCAAAAACCTTCCAGGTCCTGCCCTACGGCTTCAAAGCCGCCGAACAGCTGCCCCGAGATATGACGGTGCACACCAACGCTGGTGATCAAATCTAAACCGTCGCGGTTAGTGGCAAATGCTTTTTCAAATCTAACGTTGGCACCAAGTTTCCAATTTGTCACTTCGTACGCGGCAGTTATACGGCTAAATGCTACGCCATCGCTGTTAAACTCCCTCCTGAAACCAAGGCTTGCCCCGGCCCTGAACCCCATGGGCTGAGTGCCGCCAATAAAATCACGTAATACCTCGGCCTGCTGCAGGGTACGCACGCCACCATTATTACTAAAACCTGTACCCAGCATGGCCATTAAGGTAAACTTATTGCCCAGGTACCCCTTGGCCGAAAAATTTTGATCAACACCATCAAAACCCAGGGGTGTAACGGTACGCTCACCATATCCGCCCGAGTAATTTAAACTCCAGTTGCGCCCCTGTGGGTTAAGTGTACTTATAGTAAACAAAAAAGGCTGCGGCTGACTAAAGGTGCTGTTTGCCACATCGCCGGCAGGCTGCTGCTGGGCATAGCTTACTTTAATTATCGAAGTAAAAAGAAGGATAAACAGATAAGTTTTTTTCATGATAAAATGTGCTTATAGATAGCCTTAACAATTGGCTAATAAAATTAATTAATGTTAGCTTAAAATTAATGATACAGTAAGTTTTCATTAAAGATGTTATCATACCTTTGCAACATAAGTATTCATTATAAATAATTTATGCCTTTAAAAGCCCCTGAAACTGCCCCTACCGCATCAATAGCATTTGACAGATTGCTTATTATCATGGATGACCTGCGGGCCAATTGCCCATGGGATAAAAAACAAACGCTTGAAAGCCTGCGCCACCTTACCATTGAAGAAACTTATGAACTAAGTGACGCCATCCTGGGCGGTGATATGCCCGAAATAAAAAAGGAAATCGGCGATATTATGCTGCACCTGGTTTTTTATGCCAAAATAGCTTCCGAAACCAACGACTTTACCATTACCGATGTTTTGAACAGCGTTTGCGATAAGCTGATTAACCGCCACCCGCATATTTACGGTGATATAGAAGTGCAAAACGAAGAAGATGTAAAACGTAACTGGGAACAGATTAAGCTTAAAGAGGGCAACAAATCTGTTTTGGGTGGGGTACCGGCTTCCTTACCTGCGCTGGTAAAAGCATCGCGCATACAGGAAAAAGCACGCGGCGTTGGGTTCGACTGGGAGGAAAAAAGCCAGGTTTGGGCCAAGGTTGAAGAAGAGATGCAGGAGTTTAAAAATGAATTTAACGCGGAAGATGAAAGTACCATCGACCACGAAAAAGCCGAAGCCGAATTTGGCGACCTGCTGTTTTCGCTGATCAATTACGCCCGCTTTATTAATATCAACCCGGAAAACGCCCTCGAAAAAACCAATAAAAAATTCATTAAGCGCTTTCAATACCTGGAGCTTAAAGCGAAGGAAAACGGCAAACAACTGCATGATATGAGCCTGGCCGAAATGGATGTTTTTTGGGACGAGGCAAAAAAACTGTAAAATAATGCAGCCCGGTTGTAGCGTTTAATTAAAAACATGCGTAATGGTTAAAAATTGATAACGAGATAAGATTATATGAAACGTAATTTATTCTACCTGCTGCCATTATTGTTAACATTAGGCGTAGCCTGCTCTCCCAAAAATGAGGTTGTTCCGGTTGCCCAGCCACAAGGTAATTTTACAGGCGTATTTGGCGCGCTTGTTAAAAAAACAAGTGGTACCGGTTATGATACTATTCGTGATACCATAGCTTTAAAACTTACTGCGACATCATTATTTAAAGTGGCTGCAAACACCAGGAAACACGTGGCAAGCTACGGAGCGTTTGTGTACAACGGTTACTATATCCAGTTTAATGACTCATTGGCAGTAACACCTGGTGTCAATAAATTTCACCTCAAAGGTGTTTACCAATATTATTATGATGGCAATGTATTTCAACTGCAGCGCAACAGCAATGGCGATACATTAACTGTTCAATACAATTTGAAGAAAACTAATTAACTACTTTTTATTGTTTTATTACGTTGCCGGTGCCCGCATTGAGGGTACCGGCTTTTTTGATTACTACAGCAAATAATCCGGGCAGAATTTTTTTTATTTTGTATCATTTAACTGTTTTGCTGCGTAAAGGCTTTAAAACAACATTTAGCGGAACTAAGTACATTTAATGCATCCACCCCCTCGCATTACCGAAGAAGAGATCGTAAGGCAATGCAAAAAAGGCAGCTTAAAACATCAGGAATTGCTATATAAGCAGTTCTATGGCTATGCTATGGGTATAAGTTTGCGTTACAGTTTAAACCGCGATGATGCCCTTGAAGCTGTAAATGACGCTTTTATAAAAGTGTTTAACGCTATTGGCGGCTACAATATCGATAAGCCGTTTAAAGCCTGGCTCCGCACCATTTTGGTTAATACGGCCATTGACCGCCGGCGCAAAGACCTTAAATTCCAGCTTAATGTTGAATTGGAAAATGCTGCCCCCATCAGGAGCAATATGGGGCCGGTTGATAATTTAAACGTACAGGATATTTTAAAACTGATGGTTGAGCTCCCAACTATACAACGAACTATTTTTAACATGTATGAGATAGACGGCTATGACCATGATGAAATAGCCACAACGCTCGGCATCCCGGTAAGCTCATCGCGCGTTTACCTGAGCAGGGCCAAAGAAAGATTAAGAAGTATATTAAGAAAAGAAGCACAAAACCATGGATGACCAGTTGGATAACGACTTAAGAGACCGCATCAGGGACGTGTTTGATAATTACGAAGACACTACTGCTGATGAAGGCTGGCTGCTGCTCAGGGAGAGATTTCCTGTTCAGGAAAAACAGCGCCGCCCGGTTTACCTATGGTGGGCAAGCGCCGCTGCTGTCCTGTTGTTGTTTTTGAGTATAGGTTTGTGGATAGCATCGAACAAAAATAATGTTAATAATAGCCAAATATTTTCGGCTAAACCGGTAAAACCTGCGCTGCCGCAAAGCAACACGGCAGATAGCATTGTTCAAAACGTTACCCCGGTACAGCCTCCTGTAACAATTAAGCAATCACCTGCAACAAACCTTGCGGGCAACAATAGCACCCAATCTTCAGCAACAAAACTGAAGCCGGCAGGCAACACCCCGGCAAATAAATCTAATGCACTTGCAAGCAATAAGGCTTTAAATAAACCGGCGGGCAACATAATCGTAAATCAACCGGCTGCAACCGTGCCCGCGTTTACACCTGTGCCGGCAAACGCTGTAACTGTAAACCCTGTTAACGGAATTGCCAAAACCGGCGTCCCGCCTGCCGTTCAACCGGCTAATAACGGCGTAGTCAGCGGAACTCCGGTTAAAAAGGCTGATAGTGTAAAATCTGTGTTGCCGCAAACCAATGCGCAGCAATATGCTAATAACCCTGTTGTACAGCCTCCGGCAAATACCAAGCCTGTCATTGTAACCCCGCCTGTTGTTCCATCAGTAATAAAAGTTAAACCAAAGATCAACTCTATGGAATCTTTACTTGCCAGCGATCAGGACCAGCCTAAAAAACCTGATATGGACATGAACGAACGCAGGGTAAAATTCAGTGTTTACGCTGCTACATTCTTTAACTACGCTAAGGGCAGCCAAAACCAGGTAAATGCCGGCGCCGGCTTTACATCCGATATTAAGCTGAGCAAAAACCTCAAACTTTCCACCGGTTTAGCTTTGGCCCAAAACACGCTTAATTACAATAAAAACCAACCCTCAAATGTTGCGGCTGCGGTGTCATTTTCGCCATCATTAAGCACAGCCTATAACACGCTGGCCGATTTTAGTAAGGTATCGTCTACACCTTCATTTAAAAACTACAGTGCTAACCTGATCGGTCTTGATATTCCTGTTAACCTTAAGTATGAATTTAACCCGCAAAAAAATGACACTTATATTTCTGCAGGTTTAAGTTCGGGTACATTTATCAACGAAGCCTACACGGCAAGTTACAGCTATCCTGGGCTGGCTATGGCTGCCGGTGTACAACCGCAAACATCCGATGAAACAACGCACAAAAGCTTTAACAGCTTTTATTTTGCCAAAACCCTGAACGTAGCATTTGGTGTTGGCTATCCCCTGGGTAAAAGTAACCGGATAATTATTGAACCATTTTTAAAATACCCGCTTGACGGCCTTGGCTCACAGCAGATAAAATTTGGGGCAGGCGGCCTAAACCTGAAACTGAACTTTACAACACATAAAAAATGAAAAAGTACATCCTTATCCTTGCCCCGCTGTTGATTAGCGGGCTGCAGCTTAGCGCTCAAAAGTTAGAAGTTACTGTACAGGCCAACACCGGTTTATTTCATTTTGCGGGTAAATCATCAACGGCTACCACCCAGGTATTGCAGGGCTCAACCACCGGCGACCCGATGAACCGTGCTAACAACCCATACGGCAGCAAAAACGGCTTTAGCTACGGTGGCAGTGTCCAGGTTCAAACCGTATCAAAAGGTGGATTTATAGTAGGACTGCAGGGTGGTTATGAATTATTGAGAAGCAAAGCCGAGGTTAATAAGTATACCCCCATCATTCTTAATCCAACGGAATACGATATAATAGCCAATGACCCAAGCTTCGCGGTAACCGGCCATGTTGCTTTTCAAAATCAAAGCATTAATCTTAATCCATATGTGGGCTATCGGTTTCAGCTTAGCAAAGTTAATCTGGATATTTTACCGGGGATAGATATAGGCCTGATACTGGATAGCAGGGATAAAGGCGAAGTTAAAGATAAAGAAGGCAACGTGTTTAAAGTTGATTATAAAAGAAGCAAAGCACCTACCGATGTTAGGTTACGCCTCGGCGCTGCAGCCAGTTATGGCCGCTTTGGTTTAAATGCCAGCTTTGCCCATGGCCTGACCAACTATATGAAAGACATGGTAGGCGATGCTTCCTTTAACGCGCATAGTGAATATTTTAGACTGGGATTAAGCTACCGGTTGCTATAATTTAGGCAATTAATTTTTTCTATAATATAATACTCTTTGGAGATTGACATAACAACTCACCATTTGAGAATTACTTGTTTATAATCAGTTTAGATTTACCTATAACGGCAACGAAATGAATTATTGGGGAAGCGAATCTTTTTTAATACTTCATTTGTCAAAGTCCTTATTTCCACCGCCTATTTTATCAGGGGATTGGGTTCCTTTCTCTATCTTAAATGGGCTTTGTATTTTATCAAATGTATACGATGATTTCCGTAATGACTTTAATTGAGCAATTGCATTCTTTCTTAGTTCCAACAAGCGTTCTCTTTGTGGCATACCCTTACTAATTAAATAGGCATTATTATTTTCGAGATTGGATAATACTATTAGCTGGTGCACATCTGCTAAATCCCGCATATTTAATCCATTTTCTGCGTGATTTCCATTACTTTCTTTCCATTGCTTAGCAGTTAAACCAAACAAAGCCACATTTAACATATCTGCTTCATTAGCATAAACGTATTTAGCCTGTTCTTCTGTTAATTCAGGTATGATATGCTCTTTTATCGCATCTGTATGTATTGCATAGTTAGTCTTCGATAAAAATCGTCTATAATCCCATCCTGAACTTAGTCTTTCCGCTTCTTCTTTTTTTTAGTCTTTGAAATTCATTTACCAAAGCTAAGTGAAACGCAGGGCTAAGCCACATTGCTAAATGAAATGCTATATCTCGGTGTGCATATGTGCCTCCTCTTTTTCCAGCTTTTGAATATATCCCAACCCCTCCGGTTAAATCATTCCACTTCTTCGGTGTCATGTTAAAGCTATTTAATCCTGCTTCTTTTCTTAACCTGTCGAATTCGACACCTTTAAAATTTTCTACATTTTTAGAAGCCTCCCAAATACCTAAATATTCGATAGTATTTCTATTTCTCATCCAATTCCTTATGTGGTCTGAACCTTCTTCTCCTTTAACCATATCCGTAATATTGATATAGTCTTCTTCATTCTGAGAAACTATCGAAATTTCTGTACTATTAACTATTATTTTACTCATTGCACAACTGAACTCTTATAATTTAATCTGTAAAATACTGTTAATAACTTTTTCTTGTTATTATTAAACTACTAAATATCGTGAATTTGTAACGAAAAGTAACCTCATTAATATATTATCCATGTGTCTTCTCCCTATCATACCGTCAAAAAATTTCAGCTGTAATTAAGCAGGTAAATTGCTGCTTTTGCCTCTATTTATTTGATATCAACAAGTCGCATTCACCATCTACCATTTAATATAGCGACTAAGCAGCTTCGTTACTTTGTGTATAGCTGGCTTACTTAAACTGGATAGCCTTCACCGGTGAGATCCGGCTTACCAGCGTTGATGGTATAATAAGCACCAGCAGGCAAATGATCAGTGTACCAATATTGAGGACAACAATATCAAAAATATTAAACTCGACCGGTACAAAGGTCATATAATACGAAGCCTGGTCCAGTTGGAAAAAATGAGTATACATCTGGAAATATCCCAGGCCTATACCCAGTAAATTACCCAGCAGCAGCCCTAATCCTATCAGGTAACTGGCATTGATCAGGAATATTTTGCGGATGGCCCAGTTGGATGCGCCCATGGCTTTGAGCATCCCGATCATAGCGGTTCGCTCAAGGATCATGATCAGCAGGGCCGATATCATGTTGATTACAGCAACCGCAACCATCAGTACCAACATCACTATCGAATTAACATCGAGCAGGTTGAGCCATTCAAATATGGTAGGATAATCTTCTTCAATGGTGTACTCTTTCAATTTTACCGGCAAAACAGTCTCGAGCGCATAGGCTGCTTCATTGATATGATCAAAATCGGCTACGCGTAGTTCGTATTGGCCTATCTCGTTCGGTTTCCAGTCGTTAAGGCGATTAATGAGCGATAAGGCACCGATCACAAAGGTTTTATCAACCTCTTCAACCCCGATATTGAAAATGCCTTTGATCTTAAACTGGCGTTTACGAAGCGGCTCCTGTACAAAATACATCAGCAGCTTATCCCCGACCTTTAGTTTAAGCCTGTCGGCCGTTGTTTGGGAAATCATGATCTCCTTTTGTGCTTCAACCGAGTCGGCAAAACTGATCACATCACCGGCAACCATCATTTTTTTAAAGTAGCTCCAGTCGTAATTTTTATCAACGCCTTTAAGTACCACTCCTTCAATTTCATTATTGGCCTTAACAATGCCCGGTTTAGTGGCCACCGGCATTACATGGGTAATAAACGGGCTTTTGAGCGCACGCCTAACGAATTCGCTATCAGCTGAAAACGAGGAACTTTGGTAAGAGTTATTCAGGTCGAACTTAACCACACGGATGTCGCCGGCAAAGCCGCGAACTTTATTGCGGATCTCGTGTTTAAACCCTTTAACGATAGCAAGTGACAGTATCATTACACCAAGGCCCAGCATAATGCCTATTATTGCAATACGCACTATCAGTTTTGAAAATGTGCGTTTTGATTTAAATGTTATACGGGCTGATATAAAGGAGGCGAAACTCAATGGCAGACTGATTTTTTGTACCTTCGCAAATATGCGGTTTTGCTGTTAAACCTGCTACTTTTAAAATTGTTTCAACTCAATATTTTATGAATAAGATTTGTGCTTTTTTACGATTTGCCCTGATAACAGTTTTACTTGCAAACACGGCATGCAGCCAGGCAACCGATTGTAAAAGCTGCAAGACGGCATCTATCCCAAAAAACAAAAAAAACAGCCCCATTATTCCCGGAGCTGATCAAATTCCGCTGTATATTAACTATCTTAAGGGAAAAAATATAGGGATGGTCATTAATCAAACTTCGGTTATTGGTAAAAATTTAACTGCCAGTGTAGATAGTTTGGTGCATTTAGGAGTAAACGTAAAAAAAATCTTTGGCCCCGAGCATGGTTTCAGGGGCAATGCCAGTAACGGCGCTACCGTTGGCGACACTAAAGATCCTAAAACCGGCTTGCCAGTAATATCGCTGTACGGTAACAAGCATTACAAACCAACTCCGGCCGATTTGAAGGGTATCGACCTCATGATATTTGATATACAGGATGTTGGCGTACGCTTTTACACTTATATTTCAACCCTGCATTACTTAATGGAGGCCTGTGCCGAAAACAATGTAGAGCTGATGATATTTGATCGTCCAAACCCTAACGGTTATTTAATTGACGGCCCTATCCTGGATACGGTTAACCGTTCATTTGTGGGCATGCACCCCATCCCCATCGCCCACGGTATGACTATTGGCGAATATGCTCAAATGATAAATGGCGAAGGCTGGTTAAAAAATGGGGTTAAGTGTAAACTGAAGATCATTAAAGTGGCTAATTACAAGCATAATTTGCCTTATACCTTACCCATAAATCCATCGCCCAACTTAAATACGCCTATATCAATTTTATTATATCCGAGTACCTGCTTATTTGAAGGTACAACATTTAGTTTGGGCAGGGGAACGCTCTTCCCCTTTGCCGTATTGGGGCATCCGGCGTTGAAAGGTAAATACAGTTTTTCGTTTACGCCAAAAAGTATCCCGGGTATGAGCGAGAACCCGCCGCAGAAAGACCAGGAATGTTTTGGCATTAATCTGCAAAATATTCCACCAACTGATATCACAGGTGCAGGTGTTATCAATCTGAAATGGCTCCTGGAGTTATATAACGCCTTCCCCGACAAGGATCATTTCTTTAATGCCTATTTCATAAAGCTTACAGGCACGGCCGAACTAAGGAAACAAATTGAAACCGGCAAAACCGAAGAAGAGATCCGTGCCGGCTGGCAACCTGGACTAACTAAGTTTAAAGCCACACGCAAAAAATACTTACTATACGAATAACAGAATAAAGCACATCTAATACCTAAACATCTATGAGAATTATATTTATGGGTACCCCCCAGTTTGCCGTTGCCTCGTTAGACGCTTTAATTAAAGCCGGCAGTGATATCGTTGCTGTTGTTACAGCCCCTGATAAACCGGCCGGAAGGGGACAAAAAGTTAGCGAGTCGGCTGTTAAACAATATGCCGTAGCTAACAGCTTAAAAGTACTCCAACCCGAAAAACTTAAGAATGAAAGTTTTATTGCCGAATTGAAAGCGTTGAAAGCCGATCTGCAGGTTGTAGTAGCCTTCAGGATGCTGCCCGAAGCTGTTTGGAACATGCCTGCCAAAGGCACTATAAATTTACACGCCTCATTATTACCTCAATACCGCGGCGCCGCCCCTATTAACTGGGCGCTGATTAACGGCGAAAAGGAAAGCGGCGTAACCACCTTCTTTTTAAAACATGATATTGATACCGGTAACATCCTGTTCACTGAAAAAATAACCCTTACCGGCCATGAAGATGCCGGCGAACTGCATGACCGCCTCATGAACAAAGGCGCAGGGCTGTTGGTTAAAACAGTTAAAGCGGTTGAGAGCGGCCGTTACAACGAACATCCGCAAGTTCAATTGGCTGAGGGGACAGAATTAAAACACGCACCAAAAATTTTTAAGGATGATTGCCGGATTGACTGGATACAGCCAGCTTTGTCGATCTATAACAAAATTCGCGGCCTGAGCCCTGTACCCACCGCGTATACCGAGCTTAACGGCAAAAGCCTAAAAGTTTATGCATCTGAATATCAATTATCAGAACCTGCCATACAACCCGGCGGCTTTTTAACCGACAATAAAACCTATTTAAAATTTGCCGCTAAGGATGGTTTTGTGTTACTAAAAGATATCCAGTTGGAAGGCAAGAAACGTATGGGTATTGAGGACTTTTTGAGGGGCGTGAAGTTGTAAGAACATTTCGTTGAACATCAGGGCTCTGTGCGAGAGACCCTGATGGGACAAAACGTATAAAATCGTCATTGCGAGGAACGAAGCAATCCCCGATTTACAGAGTGGCTCTGTACAGATCGCGATTGCTTCGTTCCTCGCAATGACATGATGGAGAGTGAGTTGGAATACCTTTCGTTTGCTATATGAAAAACAGTCTACTTCTTTACCTCATAACCATTATTGCTCCTATCCACATCCGGGTAGATCTTTTCAGGATCGATAACTACTTTGGCGACAGCCGCTTTTTTATCGCCGGTAAAAGTATAAACGCTGCTATATTCCCAAATCTCTACCGGGAATTCACGATGCTCTGTTGAGCCATCAGCGTAGTTTATTTCAACCACCAAAGGCATGGCTGCTTTGTCCATATTTTCGACTGTAATAATAGGTTGGGAACCCGCCTTACTTTCTACTTTAACAATTTTTTGATCAAGCCGATAATTTTCGAGAAACATAGATTTCCAAAACCAGGTTAGGTCTTCGCCTGCCGAGCTATCCATACTCCTAAAAAAGTCCCAGGGAGTTGGGTGTTTATAAGCCCAGTCACGAATATATTTTCTGAAAGCGCGGTCAAAACGCTCCGGGCCTAAAATCTGATTACGCAAAAGTGCTAAGGAATAAGCTACTTTTTGGTATTGCAGCGGATATACCTGGTTACCGGGTAAAGCATCAGGGCGGGTTACAATAGGCAATAGCTTTTCTGCAAACAGGGAATCAAGCGGACTATCGATCTCTACATAACCTATAAACTCACCTTTATTAAAAGCTTTGGTAGCTATTTTATCGATGAACATATTAAACCCTTCATCCATCCAGGCATATTTACGCTCGTTGCTGCCCACTACCATCGGGAACCAGGTATGGCCTAACTCGTGGTTTACTACAGCAAAATACATATTGCCGGTATCTTTTGCCGAACAAAAAACCATACCGGGGTATTCCATACCATCCAAATTCGAGGCTACGTTAACGGCTTTGTTGTAAGGATAAGGGAACCATTTTTCTGAAAAATGCTGCAAAGTAAATTTGATATACTCCGACGAGCGTTTCCAGCTGTTTTGCTTCTCCGACTCAACAGGATACAACGAACTGCCCATTACCCGTCTCCCATCGGCAAGCTTAAAACTCAAAGCCTCCCAAACAAACGACCGGGAGGCCGTCCAGGCAAAATCCCTTGCATTATCCAGTTTAAATTTCCATGTACAGGTAGATTTTACAGGCCTTGATGAAGGGTCAGTTACCTCTTCCGCAGTCCTGATCTGCATTGGTGTATCGCTTTCTTTTGCCAGTTGCCAGCGTTTTAACGCGGTTGGGGTTAATACCTCTTCAGGGTTTAACAGATCGCCCGAGCCTTCAACAACGAGGCCTGAAGGAACTGTGATATTAACCCTGAAATTGCCATACTCGAGGTAAAACTCACCATTCCCCAAATAAGGCAGCGTGTTCCATCCTTCTACATCATCTAACACACACATCCTGGGGTACCATTGTGCGACAGCATAAATATTGCCGTTCTTTGTAGGGAGAATATCGGTACGGTTAACCAGGAAATCGGCATTTTTATAATTTACCGGGAAGTTGTACCGGTAACGGATACTAAAACTGATGGACTGCCCGCTTAACAGCGGCTGTGCCAGCTCCAGTTGCATGCGTGTATCGTAAATATGGTATTTAATATTTCCAGCTTTATTTCCGGCAAGCTGCACACCTTCTACCCGGTATCCGCCGTCGGGAGTAGTTTTTTCCGGATCCTGGTAAAGAAATAATTTGGATTGGATACCTCTCGAATCTTTCTTGAAAACATTCTGCTCCAACTGCAGCCACAACTCCGAAAGGGCTTTGGGGCTATTATTGGTATAAGTAATAGTGGCTGTGCCTGTTATGACTTTTGTTTTATCATCAAGCGCTACATCAATTACATAATCGGCCTTGTTTTGCCAATAAGCAGGGCCCGGTTCGCCGGTGGCTGTGCGATATGAGTTACCCGGAGGTAATAAGGGTTGTGCCGGGAATAAATCTGAAGGACGATACTTAGTTTGGGCTGAAGAGATATCGGTTGCTAATAAACACAGGGAAACGATAATTAGCTTTATTTTTTGTAGGGGTATTAACATATTGACAATTAGAAGCGAATAGTGATAGACTTTTACAGCCAATATAATAAAAAATTGATGATTTGCTATAACAGAGTCTGTCTTGTGCTACGAGGGTTAAATCCTGTTGTAAGTTTATAGAGTCACAAGTGAGCATGCCCACAGACAACCGCACAACACTTGCGCTAATAACGTGAAGACTTACGAAGTTTTAAAAACTTCGCAAGTCTGGATTCTGCAAAATACGTCAAGTCAATTCCCGACCCAAAACCTCCATCACCGCAGCAGCTTTTAACAAACATTCTTCGTATTCATTTTCGGCGATGGCGTGGTAAGTAATTGCCCCACCAGCATGGAACGAAAGGTATTTATTGGAGGAATTATAAAGCAATGAACGGATCACTACGTTAAAATCAAAATCATCATCGGGGCTGAAATAGCCTATAGCGCCTGAGTATACGCCGCGCTTACTGCGTTCGTATTGTTCCATCAGTTGCATGCTGCTAAGCTTGGGCGCACCAGTCATACTGCCCATCGGGAAAGTATTTTTGATGGCCTGTACGTTTGAAAGGCCGTCCTGCATTTCGCAAACCACCGTAGAGATCATTTGGTGCACCTGCGTAAAGCTGTAAATACCGAAAAGCTCTTTGGTTTTTACGGTGCCTGGTTTGGCCGAGCGGGTAAGGTCATTGCGCACAAGGTCAACCACCATTACGTTTTCCTGTAACTCTTTGGGGTGGCTGCGCAGGGTTTGTTTTGCTTGCTTGTCGGCTTCAATATCATCTAACCTTTTTGCTGTTCCTTTTATAGGTTGCGATATCAGTTTACTTCCTCTCTTAGCCAAAAATCGCTCGGGCGAGGCGCCGAGAATATAATTCCCATTCCATTTAAAAAAAGTAGAGAACGGGTTGGGCGAAACCTCATTAAGCTTTGTAAAAACACCCAGCGGATCGAGACTTACATCCTCTGCAAAAAATTCCTGGCAAAAGTTAGTGACATAAATATCGCCGCGGGAAATATGCTCTTTTATTTTATTTACCGTGTCGATGTATTCCTGCCTGCTAAAGCGGGACTTTAAATTGATGGCTGTTTGCCGAGCGGACGGGCGTAGATCCTGTTCGTTTATTGCTGTAAGGACGAATTCCGGCGTATCTGAAATAATCTCAGCTTCGTTTCCCTTTATCAAAATAAGATGTTGAGGAACAAAGAAATACAGATCAGGAAACTTTAAGCCGTCGTGATTAGTTGATGTAAGCGCTTCAATTTCATTTTTAAGGTCATATCCCAGGAAACCTGTCATCCAGCCGGGATTATTTTTCCTGAACTCATCAAGCTGATCAAAAGCGTTACCTGCATCTGCAGTAAGTTCGGCACGGGCGCCAACCGCTATCAGCGTATCAAATTTGGAGTAGGGATCATTAAATCCGTTCGAATCAAGGTAACACAGCGTATCAAAAGTTGTGGCCCATCGCAACGCCTTCTTTCTGAATCCCGGCAGATCATTAACCTGTACTATCACCCCGCAAAAATAACCAAGTAAATGAAAAAGGCCGGAACGTCCGGCCTTTTTATTCTTATTTATAGCTATGTCATCCTGAACTCGTTTCAGAATCCCACAAGAAGGTTATACATGAAGTACACTCTGCTGATGGGGTGCCGAAATAAATTCGGCATGACGCTTTTTTATTCTCAGTGCAATGTTAAAGTCTGCTTCCTGTCTGGGCCTACTGATAAATATTTTACCGGCACACCAAGTTCAGCTTCAAGGAAATCAATGTATGATTGCAGCTTGGTTGGGATCTGAGATAATTCGGTAATACCGGTCAAATCTTCGTTCCAGCCATCAATTTCCTTATATACAGGCTCAGGTTTTACAGAGCAGATATCATAAGGCATATAATCGATCTGCTCACCTAAATAATTATAATGAGTAGCAGCATAAATTTTATCGAAACCGCTTAATACATCAGCCTTGGTCATTACCAGCTGGGTAACGCCATTAAGCATAATGGCATATTTTAAAGCCGGCAGGTCGATCCAGCCAGTGCGGCGTGGCCTGCCAGTAGTTGCGCCAAACTCATGGCCTACCTTACGTAGCTCCTCACCTGTTTCATTTTCCAGTTCAGTTGGGAAAGGGCCACCACCTACGCGGGTGCAATAAGCTTTAAAAATACCTATTACTTCGCCAATTTGTTGTGGGGCGATGCCTAAACCGGTACAAGCGCCGGCAGCGGTGGTATTTGATGAAGTTACAAACGGATATGAACCAAAGTCGATATCAAGCATAGCGCCCTGTGCTCCTTCGGCCAATACTTTCTTTCCTTCTTTGATATAGTTGTTAACCAAATGCTCGGAATCAACCAGCGGGAACTGGCGTAAAACGTCAAGTGCTTCAAAAAACAAGGCTTCGCGTTCTGAAAAATCTGCTACTTCACCGTAAAGCTGCTGCAGCATTGATACGTGTTTATCAACCAGTTTCTGGTAACGCTCCTTAAAATCGGGCAGGGTAATATCGCCGATCCGTAAACCGTTACGACCGGTTTTATCCATATACGTTGGGCCAATACCTTTTAAGGTTGAACCAATTTTGCCTTCACCCATCTTTTTTTCGTTGGCAGCATCAAGCAACTGGTGAGTTGGTAATATCAGGTGTGCTTTTTTAGCAATTAAAAGGTTCTTTTTGGCCAGCAGGTCATGCCCGGCATCTTTTAATTTATCCAGTTCTTTTTTCAGGGTGATAGGATCAATCACCACACCATTACCGATAAGGTTCATGGTGTTTTCAAAAAATATACCTGAAGGAATGGTGTTTAAAACAAACTTTTTACCGTCGAACTCCAAAGTGTGACCAGCATTCGGCCCGCCCTGGAAACGTGCTATCAGGTCATAACCTGCGCTAAGCACATCAACAATTTTTCCTTTTCCTTCATCGCCCCACTGGAGGCCTAATAATACGTCAACAGCCATTAATTTATCGTAAGTTCAAGAATATGTGTTATGAAAGGGGGCAAAGTTAAATTTTTCTGTCACAAAAACCCTCTCTTAATTTGGTACAATTACCATAAAGATTTAAAGAGTGGTGTTTGATGTCAAATTTTAATATGTCGCCCATCATACTCTGGATCTGCTGGATGCGCGGATCACAAAACTCAACCACTTTACCACAGTCGATGCAGATGATGTGATCATGCTGTTTGTAGCCGTATGATTTTTCGAACTGGGCCATATTTTTGCCAAACTGGTGTTTAGTAACCAGATCGCACGAAACTAATAGCTCAAGCGTATTGTAAACCGTAGCACGGCTTACACGGTATTTTTTATTTTTCATGTGGATGTACAACGACTCCACATCAAAGTGATCTGTACGGGAATATATCTCTTCGAGTATAGCAAAACGTTCAGGGGTTTTCCTGAGGTTTTTATTTTCGAGGTAGGCCTCAAAAATTTTTTTAACCATTGGTATGGTATCCTGCTGTGACATAATGATGTATTAACGGGGCAAAGTTATTAATAATTTGGGTTATTAGTTGATTAAGTTGATTGAGTGAGTGGTTGATTAGGTTTATCGGGTGAATAATTGTTAGGATTTTAACTATTCACCTAATCAACCATTCACCATTCTCCTGCTGGTTAACTATTCACCTAATCAACCATTCACTACTCACCATCCTCAAGAAGCTTTTTCAATCGCCGAATCAAAACGGTTAACCGCGGTTACGCCTTTTACTTGTTTTAGGTTTTTAATCAGGGTATCAAGGTGACTGGTGTCATTCACATACAACATCAGCGAGCCTTCAAATATACCATTATCGCTGTCAACTGTTATAGACCTGATGTTTATTTTAAAATCATTTGATATTACGGTGGTAAGCTTGTTGATTAATCCCACCTCGTCAATACCGGTAATGCGTAAACCGGTAAGAAAAGCAAGCTCCTGCTGATTTGTCCAGCGGGCTTTTACTATCCTGTAGCCATAGTTGGCCATAAGTTTAGCCGCATTAGGGCAATTGGTACGGTGAATTTTGATACCATCGCTCACGGTAACAAAACCAAACACATCATCGCCGGGGATAGGGTTACAACAATTGGCCAGCTTATAATCTATCTTTTGCATATCCTCGCCAATGAGCAGGATATCACTGTCTTTGGCCTTGATATTTTTGATGAGGTTTTGAACCTGCTCCTGGTCAATTTTATCCTGCGGCTTATTGTCTATTACTTTTTCGGATGCCTGGTATTCTTTTAGGTCCTTCATATCAATAATGCCTTTGGCAACATTGTAAAAAAGGTCCTGAGTGGCCTGCAGCTTAAAGAAATAGCTGATTTTTTGCAGGTTTTCGGAGTTATAAGTGATCTTGAGCGATTTCATTTTACGCTCCAGTATCTCTTTGCCATCCTCGGCAATCTTGCGTTTTTCTTCTTTTAAAGCCGACTTGATCTTAGCCTTGGCCTTTGCGGTAACTACAAAATTAAGCCAGTCTTCTTTAGGGGTTTGCTTGCCCGAGGTAATGATCTCTACCTGGTCGCCGTTTTGGAGCTTGTAGCTTAGCGGCACCAGTTTATGATTTACTTTAGCACCGATACAGCTTGCGCCTACATCGGTATGGATCTCGAAGGCAAAGTCGAGCGCCGTAGCATTCAATGGCAACTGGATCAGCGCTCCTTTTGGCGTAAAAATGAAGATCTCATCGCTGAAGAGGTTCATCTTAAAATCATCGATGAAATCGAGCGCGTTGGTATCCGGGTTTTTGAGCATTTCGCGCACTTTGTGTACCCATTGGTCAAGGCCGCTGTCGGTGCTGGCTTCCTTGTATTTCCAGTGCGCGGCAAAACCTTTTTCGGCAATCTCGTTCATGCGCTTGGTGCGGATCTGTACTTCAACCCACTGCCCCCGCGGGCCCATTACCGTGGTATGCAATGATTCATAACCATTAGCTTTGGGCGATGAAATCCAGTCGCGCAGCCTATCAGGATTTGGGCGATATTGATCGGTTACTATAGAGTAGGCTTTCCAGCAATCAGCCTTTTCATGTTCGGGGGCGCTGTCCAATATAATCCGGATGGCGAAAAGATCATATACCTCTTCAAAGGGTATCGACTTCTTTTTCATCTTATTCCAGATAGAATGGATTGATTTCGGCCGGCCAAAAGTATCAGCCTCAAGTCCCTGGTTTTGCAGCGATTTATTGATTGGCTCGATAAAATCGCGGATAAAACGCTCGCGCTCGGCCTTTTTCTCGTTCAGCTTATTTTTAATGAACTGGTAAGTTTCACGCTCCATGTATTTCATGGAGAGGTCTTCCAACTCAGATTTTATGGCATACAAGCCCAGGCGGTGTGCCAGGGGCGCATACAGGTAAACCGTTTCTGACGATAGCTTAAGCTGCTTGTCCCTGGGCATAAACTCCATGGTACGCATATTATGCAGCCTGTCGGCCAGCTTGATCAATATCACCCTCACATCATCGGCAAGGGTAAGCAGCATTTTACGGAAGTTTTCGGCCTGCAATGAGCTGTTGGTATCAAATACGCCTGATATTTTGGTAAGGCCGTCAATAATTTTGGCTACCTTTTTACCAAATTCCATCTCAATTTCATCAAGCGTCATGTTGGTATCTTCAACCACATCATGCAGCAGGGCGCACACTATTGATGTGGTACCCAGGCCAATTTCTTCGGCGGCTATCTGGGCAACGGCAATAGGGTGATATATATAAGGTTCGCCGCTTTTACGGCGCATATCCTTATGGCTTTCCAGGGCCATATCAAATGCCTTGCGTATCATGCGTTTATCGCCCTTTTGCAGGGTTGATTTACAGGCACGCAACAAAGCACGGTATCTTTTTAGTATCTCGTTCTTCTCGGCTTCCAGGTCTATCACTAAGTCTTTCATGTACGGGGTATTAGCGGTATTCAATCATAAACATGCAGCAAATAAATATTATTGCAGGTATTAGTAAAATACCAAAAAAAATTACATTATTTTTGTATTAAGTAAAAATATGAAATTTATTGGTTTTACGCTGCTGTTATGTTGCTTAATGGGTGCTGCAAAGGCCCAAACAGCTACGCCTGCACCCGTAACTCTTGGCAAAAATGATACCATCAGAACAGCCATGACCAACCTTGACGGTGAGCTTGTACCATGGATAGTTGAGCCGGAGGTTAGAATTGTAGATACCCGTATTTTTGCGAGCGAGGCCGATAGGCTAAACTACCGCCGTTTGCGTTATAATGTAATGAAAGTACTGCCTTACGCACGTTTTGCGGGGCAAAGGTACCGCCAGTTACAACGCGACCTTGCCGTTACCGCCGACAGGAAAAAACAAAAAGAACTGGTTAGCACCTGCGAGGGTGAAATAAAAAACCTGTTCAATAAAGAGATCAAGAACCTGACAATTAGTCAGGGAGAGGTTTTAATTAAGCTTATTGACCGCGAAACCGGGCAAACCAGCTTCGCTATGGTTAAAGAATTAAAAGGCGGCTTTAAGGCTTTCATGTTCCAGTCGGTAGCCAGCATATTTGGTCATAACCTCAAAGAAACCTACGACCCTGAAGAACAGAAGGATATCGAGGCCATATTAAATCAGGCCGGATATAATTCATACAGCAATTAGTTTAATGGATAACAAAAGCATTTACCGGTTTAACGTTAAAAAGTTAAACGGTGAAGAGATCAGTCTTTCCGAATATAAAAACAAGGTTCTTTTAATTGTAAACACGGCATCGCAATGCGGCTTTACACCTCAGCTAAAAGAATTGGCAGCTTTAAAAACTCAGCTTGCCGGCAAGGACTTTGAAATCCTCGCATTCCCTTCAAATGATTTTGGCGGACAGGAACCTTTAGATGGGGAAGCTATTGCCGTTTTTTGTGAAGCCAATGGAGCCAACTATCCCATATTTGAAAAAACAAGGGTACGCGGCCCATATGCCGACCCTTTGTATCAATTTTTTGCCGATAAAAAGGAGAATGGAAATGTACGGTCGGTTCCGCGCTGGAATTTTCATAAATTTTTGATTGATAAGAATGGGCATGTAGTTGATTTTTACTACCCTTTCACCAAACCAAACTCCTCAAAAATCAGGCGAAAGATTGACCGCCTGCTGACAGCGGCATTTAACCAATGAATTACTTTTGCGCATGCTTAAATTAGATATATTAGTTTTATCGGTACATCCTGATGATGCTGAATTGGGTTGTTCAGGTACAATTTTAAAACATATTGCCCTTGGCTATAAAGTTGGTATTGTTGACCTTACCCGTGGCGAACTGGGCACCCGCGGCTCGGCCGAGATCCGTAAACAGGAAGCTGCCGCCGCCGCCGAAATATTAGGTTTAGCCGTACGTGAAAACCTTGGCCTGCCCGATGCCTTTTTTGAAAATACCCGCGAACACCAGGTAAAGGTTATTGAAGCCATCCGCAAATTTCGTCCTTCCATCGTAATAACCAATGCTTACCATGACCGCCATCCCGATCATGGCCGGGCAAATGAACTTGTTGAAGCCTCGGCATTTTTAGCGGGCCTTCGCAAAATAGAAACTTTTGATATTGATGGCTCACCACAAGAGGCCTGGCGGCCAGACATGGTGCTGCATTTTATACAGGATAATTATATTACCCCTGATATATTAATTGATGTAACCGAACATTGGGATAAAAAGATAGAGAGTATTAATGCCTATGGATCGCAGTTTTATAACCCAAGCTGGGAAGGTGAACCTCAAACCTATATTTCGACATCTAATTTTATTGAGATAGTAACCGGCCGGGCACGCGAGTTTGGCAAAAGTATCCAGGTAAAATATGCCGAGGGCTTTACCAGCAGAAAAATTTTAGGGGTAGATAATTTATTTAACCTTAAATAATATTTATATTTAACTATAAGTTATATATAATAAATTTCACCCTAAATAAACAGGGAGCCTGATTTTCAGGCTCCCTGTTTATTTTAGCAAGTATGATGATACTTATGCTTTAATATATTCAAAGCGATTATTTTCATTGCTCCTCTCCCTTCTGAGCTTATTTTCATTAGCTAATTTTAAGAGGATCCCTGAAAGTTCAGATGTTTTAAAGTCAGAGTCATACTGTTCTTTACAGTAATTGGCAATTGATGAAATAGAACGCTGACTATCAAAGAAATCTGTATTTAGCAATTGATTAAGTATTTTGGTAGCACCAGGCTTTTTACGCCCGGAAACACCTCCGCCTTCATCTTCAATGCGTAATTTCCTTACTTTTTTACCAAACATTTCAACACCCTCGGCATCTACTTTCTCCGATTCGATCATAACCTCCAGTAAACGGTCAATTATACGAACCTGCACGGCTTCAGATTTGAATGAGTTTACAACCTCGGCAACTTCAACCAGTTGTTTCTTTAATTTCTCTATGTGTTTGCTCATGGTGCTTGAAATAGAACTACGTTACTTTAATAGGGTTGCAACAAATCTAATCGGAATAATAACAAAAAATATAGCGGATTTTGGAAAAAAAGTAGCGTATATTAATATCTTTCTATTTTTGCAAATAATAGATGCCGATTTTACCTTATTAAATATTAGTTAATTTCATCCGTTTCATGAGCGGATTTAGCTGTAGCCGGGATTAATTTTCTTTATTTACTGTATTATAAAGTGACCGAAAGCTGTTCAAGCAT
Source organism: Mucilaginibacter sp. SJ (assembly GCF_028993635.1). Lineage (NCBI taxonomy): Bacteria > Pseudomonadati > Bacteroidota > Sphingobacteriia > Sphingobacteriales > Sphingobacteriaceae > Mucilaginibacter > Mucilaginibacter sp. SJ. Next base: position 5,448,851 of record NZ_CP118631.1, on the reverse strand, counting down.
GTCAAGGCCTGTATCAATGTGGCTTTTTTCGATGATCAGCGCGGGGCGGAAACGCACACTCCTTTCGCCGCAGCCAAGGTACATAATATTATTATCAAAACCTTTTTTAATAAAGCTGTCTCTTATTGCTTTGTCCGGAAAATCAAAGGCAGTAAGCAGTCCTTTCCCCCGCACATTACTTATAACCGGGTGCCGTTCGGCAATTTCACTCAAGCCGTTTTGCAGGTACTCACCCATTACCGTCGCATTATCACAAAGGTTATCCTCCTCAATGATTTCCATTATTTTTGACGAGCGCACCATATCAACCAAACTACCGCCCCAGGTTGAGTTGATACGCGATGATACTTTAAATACATTATCTTCAACCTCATCAATGCGCCTGCCAGCCAATATGCCGCAAACCTGCATTTTTTTACCAAAGGCAATGATATCCGGGCGCGCCTTTTCTCCAAAGTGTTGATGACACCAGAATTTTCCGGTTAAACCAACACCTGTTTGCACCTCATCATATACCAGCAATGCCTCGTACTCATCGGCAAGCTCACGCAGCTTCTCTAAAAACTCTTTGCGTACATGGTTATCGCCTCCTTCTGATTGCACAGGTTCAATTATTATGGCGCATATATCATCCTTATTATCTTCAAATGCTTTCCTGATCTGTGCTACCGATAATTGCTCCCTCTTTAACAGATCTTCATGATTGGCGTCGCTATAAGGGAAATTCATATAAGGTACAGACACCCGCGGCCAGTCAAACTTGGCAAACCACTTGGTTTTATTTGGCAAGGTATTGGTAAGGCTCAGGGTATAACCCGATCGGCCGTGAAAAGCATGCTCAAAGTGCAATACTTTAAAACCTTTTTCCTTAGTATACCCCCTGGCAAAGTTTTTCTGCACTTTCCAGTCCATAGCTACTTTCAGCGCATTTTCGATAGCCAGCGCACCACCGGAAATGAAAAAAGCATGCGGCAGGTATTCCGGGATCCCTATCCTGTCAAATGTTTCAACAAACTGGGCGTATTGCGTAGTGTAGATATCTGAATTTGACGGGTTGGTTAAAGCCGCAAGCATAAGGTTTTTCTTAAACTCCTCGTCGTTCAGCATTTTGGGATGGTTATAGCCCAAAGGCACCGAAGCAAAGCAGGTAAAAAAGTCAAGCAGCGTACGATTATATTTTGCATCATAAATATAAACACCCTTACTTTTTTCCATATCAAAAGTGAGGTCGAATCCATCGGCCAGTACATGCTTTTGAAGCGATGCCTGGACATCCTGCGGAGAAACAAGTAGGTTGTACATATTAATTTGGTTTATTACAAATTTAGTAAAAACCGCCTAAAATCAAAATTTAAGCGGTTTTTGAACCGATTGACAAAAAAGTAACTTTAAATTGTTTAAAGTTACTTTTTGTACCAAACTCAAAACCGGTACACCTGCTTCAACCACCGTATTCATAAAAAAACGCAGCCGAAATTTGCATTTTCCGCCCGGTTAACATCAAATTTCTCCTCCTGCGAACCTGAATTGCAACGGGATAGTTTAATAAAATTTTCTTTTTAATTAATTTAACATAGATTGATTATTTTAATATTAAATTAGTGGCAGATACAACCAAAGGGGATATTTATAACCATGGGAGAAGAGCCATTATCTGCCGGCCACTCAAAACCGGTCCCAAAAGTAACATTTAACGATAGTACCGACTGGGATTTACTTGAAGACCTGCCCGTTGCAGTTTATACCTGCGATAAAGAGGGCTATATAACCTCTTTTAACAAGGCGGCAATAAAGCTTTGGGGAAAAACGCCTGAAACCAATAAAGACAAGTGGTATGTAAACTGGGAGATATTTACCTCCGACGGTATACTATTAGCTCCCGATGAAACACCAACGGGTAAAGTATTAAAATACGGCAAGGCTATAGAGCAGGAGGAAATACTTATTAAACGTCCCAATGGAAGTGTAAGCTATATATTATCCAACCCCAAGCCCCGTTTTAATGAAAATGGCGAACTGGCAGGCGCCGCCAATACCCTGATAGATATTACCGAACAAAAAATTGCCGAATCAAAACAAGGGATGCTGGCCTCTATCATTGAATCATCAGAAGATGCTATTGTAAGTAAAAACCTTGATGGTGTAATTACCAGCTGGAACGGCGCGGCCCAACGTTTATTTGGTTATACCGAAGACGAGATCATAGGCAAACATATTACCGTTTTGATACCGGAAGACCGTTATGATGAAGAAGAAATGATCATTAATAAAATACGGGCCAACAAACGGATAGAACATTTTGAAACCATACGTAAAACAAAAAGCGGCGAGGAAATACAAATTTCGCTTACTATATCTCCAATAAGGAACAAGGCCAATAAGGTAATAGGGGCTTCAAAAATAATACGCGATATAGGCAGGCAAAAAAAATCAGAAGAAAGGTTACAACAGTATGCCGAACGCCTGGAGATCTTAAACTCCATAGGGCAGGTTATTTCGGCCGAGTTGGATATTCAAAGCATCCTGCAAAAAGTCACCGATGCAACTACCCAGCTTTGCGGTGCGCAGTTTGGCGCTTTTTTCCACAACCAGGTTAACGAGCAGGGCGAATCATATATGCTGTTCACGCTTTCGGGCGCGCCGCGTGAGGCATTTGAAAAATTTGGCATGCCGCGTAATACGGCAGTCTTTCACCCTACTTTCAGCGGTGAGGGAACGGTAAGGGTTGATGATATTACCAAAGACCCGCGTTACGGAAAAAATGCACCACATTTTGGTCAGCCTAAAGGGCACCTCCCGGTAATAAGCTATCTGGCGGTTCCGGTAAGGGGCAAATCGGGCGAGGTGATTGGCGGGTTATTTTTCGGGCACGAACAACCGGCCAGGTTTACCAGGGAGCACGAGCAACTTGTTTTGGCTGTTGCCGCCCAGGCCGCGGTAGCGCTTGATAATGCCAAACTTTATGAAAATATTAAAGAGCTTAATGAAAAAAAGGATGAGTTTATAGGGCTTGCAAGCCATGAGCTAAAAACACCGGTCACCAGTTTAAAGGGTTACCTGCAAATCATTGCCCGTAACCTCCCCCCGGATGATAAAAGCAAAGTACTGGCCAACAGGGCATTGGAACAGGTGGGCAAATTAACCACCCTGATATCAGATTTGCTTGATGTTACCAAAATCCAGACCGGTAAACTGCCTTTTACTTATGCCGATTTTGATGTGATCAAACTACTTACCGAATTGAGGGAGATACTGCAACAAACCGGTCCCTCCCATCAGCTCCTTTTAAATTTACCAGCCGAAGAATTAATTATCCATGCTGATAGCCAGCGTATTGAGCAGGTTGTCATTAACCTGGTAACCAATGCCGTTAAATATTCGCCAAAGGCAGATAAAGTGATCATCGAAGCCCTTGTTATCAACAACAAATTCAGGGTATCGGTACAGGATTTTGGTATCGGCATCCAGCCCGATCAACTGGAACGGGTGTTTTCGCGCTTTTACCGCGTTGAGAACCTTGCCTCTCACATGTCGGGGTTAGGAATTGGCCTGTACATTTGCCAGGAAATTGTTAACCGCCACCAGGGCAGGCTTTGGGTCGAAAGCACTTACGGCGAAGGGTCAACTTTCCATTTTGAGATCCCAATAAACACGAATTGAAATTTATGCACGAATGCTTAGCGTATTATTGAGCAATTAGAACGAATTACACGAATTAGTTGGTTCGTGTAAATTCGGACGCATTTGTGAAATTAGTGCTATTTAATTCCAATTCGCGAAAATTCGACCTCATTCGTGTAATTAGTGTTGATTAATTAGTGCTATTTAAACTTTTCTTTCATCCCCAATAATCCCCAAATCCCCCCGCTATGAATAGCCAGGATTTTACTGCCGGGTTTAAAGTGTCCTTTGCTTATTAAATCATATAGGGCATACATCATTTTACCAGTGTATACAGGCTCTATCAATATCCCTGTTGCAGCAACAAATTGCTTAATGAAACTGATGAGCTCGTCATTTGCTTTGCCATAACCGCCAAAGTGGTAATCGGTATGTATGTTATAATCTGCCGGGGCAGTTAAAAACCGGCGTATCTCCTCTTTAATAAAACCACCGTTTTTAAATACCGGCACCGCGTTGAATTTTGTTTTTAGCAGATGACCATTTAATCCGTTAATGATACCCGCCGCTGTCGTACCGGTACCGCAGGCACAAAAAATGTGGTCGTAGGTTTCGGTTAGTTCATTAACCAGTTCGCTGCAGCCTTTTGCCCCTTCGGCTGATGCACCGCCCTCATCAATAAAAAAAGCCTGTTCATCATTGCCAAAATACTTGTTGAACAGGGCCGGTTTATCACGATAGCTGTCGCGGTCAGTAAATTGGAGGTTCATACCATGCAGGCGGCATAAAAACAGGGTGTCGTTATCAACCTCCTCACCACGTACAATGCCTGTCGATTTAAAACCAAACTTTGCCGCCGCGGCGGCGACAGCCATCAGGTGGTTGGAGTAAGCGCCGCCAAAAGTAACGAGGTGTGTTTTGCCTTCGGCTTGAGCCTGTTTAAGCACATATTTAAGCTTGCGCCATTTATTGCCCGATATCATGGGATGGATGAGATCATCGCGCTTAATAAAAACTTTTACGCCGTGGCTATCAAACAATGAGCTGTTAATTTGCTGTACCGGGCTAAAAATTTCAAGATCAATGTTCATAAAATAATACGACGTTAATGCTATTGCAATATTACGTTTAACCTACCACAAAAAACGATTACTTTTGCGCCTCAAATGGCACACGAACCCGAACTTATTGAGCAGGAAGAACAGGACTTGTACGAGCACTTACGCGTAGTGGTTGACAAGGGCCAGTCGCTTTTGCGGATTGATAAATTTTTGATGCACCGCGTGGAGAATGCCTCGCGCAACCGCATTCAAAATGCTATTGAGTTGGGCAATGTGCTGGTGAACGATAAAACCATCAAATCGAGCTATAAAGTAAAACCGCTTGATGTGATCTCGGTAGTGCTGCCCCACCCGCCCCGTGATACCGAAGTATATCCCGAAAACATTCCCATCAATATTATTTATGAAGATGATGATGTATTGGTGGTTGATAAGGAAGCCGGTATGGTGGTTCATCCCGGCTATAACAATTACACGGGCACGTTGGTGAATGCCCTGGTATATCACTTCCAGCAATTGCCAACCCTGCCGGGCAACGACGGCAGGCCGGGGCTGGTGCACCGCATTGACAAAGATACTTCAGGGCTGCTGCTTATCAGCAAAAACGAACGTGCCATGAACTGGCTGGCTAAGCAGTTTTTTGAGCATACCATCACCCGTAAATATATAGCGCTTGCCTGGGGCGATTTACCGGAAGATGGCACCGTTACCGGCTATATTGGCCGCAGTGTAGCCGACAGGCGGGTAATGTCGATATATGATGATCCTGAAAAAGGAAAATGGTCTGTAACGCATTATAAAGTTTTAGAGCGAATGGGTTACGTTACCCTGATTGAATGCCAGCTGGAAACCGGCCGTACCCATCAAATCAGGGCGCATATGAAGCATATCGGTCACCCCTTGTTTAGCGACGCCACTTACGGCGGTGATAAAATTTTAAAGGGCACCATGTTCAGCAAGTACAAGCAGTTTGTTGAAAATTGTTTTGAGCTGATGCCACGGCAAGCCCTGCATGCACAAACACTGGGCTTTTTACATCCTACATTAAAAAAGCAGGTGCATTTTGAATCGCCGCTGCCGGCTGATTTTGAGGCCGTACTTGCAAAATGGCGAAAGTACAGCGATACAGATACGAAATAACAGACGTTAGATAGAAGAGCAACAATACCCGGTAATTATTAACAACACGATCAAATTATAATATCTATCCGTCCTATGATGCCCGTATTCATCAATTTTAACGGCGAATATCTCCCTCAAAACACTCCATTGCTTACCATTGGTAACAGGGGCTTTAAATATGGCGATGGCCTGTTTGAAAGCATGCGACTAATGAAAGGGAAACTAAAATTTGCCGAACTGCATGCCGACCGCCTTCAGCGGGGCATGAAAGCCCTTAAAATTGATGGTTATTCGCAAATGGATACCTGGTTCCTGAACGAAATAGTTAATGAGCTTGCACGCAGAAATAAAGTTAAACACGGCAGGTTGCGCCTGACAGTTTACCGCGATGCCGAAGGCTTTTATACCCCTACTCAAAATAAAATGGGTTATTGCCTGGAGCTAACCCCATCTGAAGAGCCCCGGTATTTTTTGAATGAGAAGGGCCTGATCATGGATGTGTTTACGGAACTGCCTAAACCGTCCAACTATCTGTCGAACATTAAAACATGCAACTCGCTTATTTATGTAATGGCGGGTTTGTACAAAACTCAAAACAAGCTGGATGACGTTTTTCTGTTGAACCAAAGCGGTAACCTGTGCGAAGCCAGCAGTTCCAATATTTTCATCAATTACCAAAACCACTTATATACCCCGGCGCTAAGCGAGGGCTGCGTTGAAGGTGTAATGCGCCAGGTAGTGATCAAATTGGCAAAAGAAAACAATATTGATATCACCGAAGCCCAGATCAATCCTGATATTTTATACGAGGCCGATGAAGTATTTTTAACCAACGCCACCCGCGGTATCCAAACCGTTATGGGTTTTGGGGTAAGGCGCTATTTTAATCAGTACAGCAAGGTATTGATGGATGAGTTGAATAAACTATAAGCTAAACATATTTTAATAAGAAAAGCCATTTCGACGGACCAGCGAGGGGCAAAGCGCCAGATTGAGGAGAAAATCCTATAGCCCATGTAAAAGAAGGTTGAGCTTTCAGCTTTAGGCTTTAAGCTTTTTTATGATCCTATCGCTTTACGGTAATTCCGGAGTGCCCTGATGATCGTCATTACAATTTCGTGCTGCCCTTCGTCCGAGTTAAGGTACTCCTCCTCTTCGGGGTTATTAATGAAACCGGTTTCTATCAATACAGCAGGCATAGCGCTATGGGCCAGCACCAATACTCCCTGTTCTTTCACACCATTACTTTCGCGGCCATCTACGCCGGTAAACTCATCGTCAAGCAGGTCACCAAAACGGATACTTTGCTTACGGTATTTCTGAATATAAGCATTCAGTACGATCAGGTTTGAAGGATCGCTTTCATCATAGCTTTCGTAGTTCTGCTTGTAATCCTTTTCCTGGAAAATGGAAGCATTTTCGCGTACGGCCTCTTCCTGCTCCTTAAGGCGATGGAAACCGTATACCAGCATCAGCACACCTTTTTGCTTGTGTGCACGTGCGGCAGTGCCTTCGGGCGATGAATTGCAGTGAATAGAAATAAACAGGTTTCCATGGTTTTGATTGGCAATAGCCGAGCGTTGGTTTAGCGGGATAAAGGTATCATCCGTACGGGTAAGGATAGCGTTAACATCAGTAATGGCCGTATCAAGCGCTGCCTTGAGCTTCAGGGCTATTGACAGGGTTACATTTTTCTCGAACGAATGTGAACCACGCGCCCCGGCATCTTTACCGCCATGCCCGGCATCAATAATAACCGTTTTAAACTTAAAGGTTGTAACAGCGGGTATAGTATCTTTTTGCTGCGCGAATGAGTTTTGAAACAGGAACAACAGGATGATCGTCCCGGGCAAAGTGATATATTTCATTTTTTCACCGCCTTTTTACTGCACCTGGGGCACAAGCCATGAGCATACAGGGTAAAGCCATGCGACTCAAAACCCGCTGGAAGATCTATAGCGGGCAGGTTCATATCATTAAGGCAATATACATTTTTGCACTGGGTGCAATTAAAATGCAGATGTTCATCATGGTGGTCATGCTCATTACAACTTGATGAGCAAAGGGCATAATTTGCCGTACCGTTTAAATCAAATACTTTATGGATGATCCCTTTTTCTTCAAAAGCATTGAGGATCCGGTAAAGGGTAACCCTGTCGATATCATGCATCAGGTTCTCCAGGTCGGGCTGCGAGGTAGCCGAATGCCTTGACGACATCATAGATAAAACCCGCAGCCTGGGCGCGGTTTTTTTCAGGTGATGCTTATCAAGCAGGTGCTCAAAATGATGTGTATCGCGGGTTTGTGTCATGTATTAATTGGGTAATAATTATAAGGCCGCTAATTTAATAATGGTACGTATAATATACGCCATTAGTTGCCGGCTTTTATAACGGTATTTTTTATCGGCTTAGTATGACGGTTTGATACAGCCGGGGCACCATGCTTTTCATGATTACAAGCCGGACTCAAAAAGCAGTTGAACAGCAAAAACGCGTAAAAGAATTTCCTTTGGCGCTTATCCATTACTCAACCTTTTTAAGGTTATATATTTTATGATTATGATTGCAGGCACCGGTATACCTATAATTTACATAATGCGCGGCGGCTATCAGCAAGCCTCCAACAGGAACTATCATAGCCTCGGATTTTCCTGTTGTTGTAAACGCGTGCCCTCCCATGATGATAACAAAACCTGATACAAGCATAAATAGTGGAACTGAACGGCGATGCGTACGCCAGTAGGATAAGCCTATAGAATACACTCCTATCACCAGGGCGAAAATGATCATTCCCCACTCTACCCAGGCGTTAGCCAAAAAACCAAGGCCCACCAGGGGCAAACTCGTAAACAGCAAAGGCACTACCGCACAATGGATAGCACAAAGCGTTGAAGCGGTGATACCAATATTATCCAGCCGGGGTGAAAGCTTTTGAAAATCCATGCCGCAAATATAAACAAGTTAATGCAACACAATTGCATTTGTTTTCACTATCCGTATTTGCGTTTATTAAATTAACAAATACCTGACAATTACTTAATATTAACCGGCAAACTGTATTTTTGCAGGCTTTATAAAAAAACACAGATTGAATTTAGCCTCCATTTATCATATAAAACAGCTTTGGCAGAGCGCCTACAATACCCGGGCCAGCAGGCTCAAGTTACTGGGTGCCACTTTGGTCATAGTCATCATCATTAACCTGTTACCGTCTTTTTTCAAGTACATCGAAAAAAGGCAGGACGGCGTTGTACTTAATGATTGGGTATTGGCCCATTTACCCTCTTACGATCTTTCAGTCCCGATTTTTATACTCATCTGGAGCATGGGTGTGCTGATGATGTGGCGGGCGCTTTATAACCCGAGGATATGTATCACTTATATCTGGACACTGAATTTTGTATGTATTGCCCGGTTTATTACCATCGGCCTGGTCAGGCTCAATCCGCCAGTGGGCCTTGTCCCGCTTATTGACCCAAGCACAAGCGTGTTTTACGGGCATACGTTTATCACCAAAGACCTGTTTTTTTCGGGCCACACGGCAACCATGGTACTTGTGTACCTCCACCTGCAAAAGCGAACAGACAAGCTGATCGCTCTGGCCTGTGCAATTGTATTGGTGGTATTGCTGCTGATACAGCATATTCATTACACTATTGATGTAGTGGCCGCGCCGTTTTTTGTATATGGTTGCTGGAGATTAGTTAAATGGCTGGGGCTGGAATGATAACTTTTTTAATCCATCTTTACTCCCATCCATCCACCAAATGCATGCTGTCCTTTAAATCACCGTACAGTTTTTTAAACACAGGGAACATCCCGCTATAAACCTCATGATTTTTAGTATTTGGTTCGATAAAATCCTGCTGTTCAACACGGGTAAGCATGCCATAACTTTCAGGATATAATACCCGTGCAGCGAGATAAATAGCGCCGAGCGCTGATGAATCTTCAGACTGAAGCACTGCGAGCCTTTTCCCGGTGATATCTGCCAGTACCTGTGTCCATACTGCCGAGCTGGTAAAACCACCACTAATATTAACTTGTGTAATCCCGCCCGATGCATCTTCCAATGTTTTAAGCACATCATTCAGTGCAAAGCAAATACCTTCAAGCCCCGCACGTAAAAAGTGCGACCGCGTATGGGCCGGCTTGATATTAAAAAAAGTACCGCTGGCTTTGGTATCCCAAAGCGGAGCGCGTTCGCCGTACAGGTAGGGTAAAAATATAAGTCCGTTGCTGCCGGCAGGTATGGTTGCTATCTCATTAAACAAAGCGTCATAATCAGCAATGGTAAGGTTATCCTTTTGCAAAAAGTTCTTGAGCAGCCAGTTTACCGCTATACCTCCGTTATTCACCGCTCCGCCGCATACATAAGTTTGCTCATCAAGCAGGTAATTAAAAACCATGGCTTCGTAATTGTAAACCGGCTTCGGGCTGGTAATGCGCACCGCGCCGCTGGTGCCTATAGTAAGCGCCGCTACATCCGGGCCGGTAGTGTGGCTGCCTAAATTAGCACATGCCCCATCACTTGCCCCTATAACAAACGGGGTATCGGCATTTATCCCGGTTAATGCAGCTACTTCAGGCCTGATATTGTTACGGTAATAAGTGGTATTAACTGGGGTTGATAATTTTGAAGCAGTAATACCGGTGAGTGTAAGAGCCTCATCATTCCATTCTTTGGTTACAATATTAAACAATCCTGCAGCCGACGCAATGGAATAATCAACCTCAAAAACACCAAAAAGCCTGAACCAGATAAACTCCTTTATCGAAATGAATTTATGGGCGGCTTCAAAGATCTTACTTTGATTATCACGCAGCCACAGCAACTTATTTAAGGGCGACATGGCATGGATCGCTGTGCCGCAGTTATGATAAAGGCGTTCACCTTTTTCCGTTGCACGCAATGCCTGCGCGATGCTCTCGCTCCGCGCATCTGCCCAGGTCATCATAGGCAGCAGCGCTTCGCCATGCTCATCAACCGGAATAATACTATGCATAGCGCTGCTCAGGCTCACGGCCTGCGGGGCGACGCCCAATTTGGCAGTAATACCCGCAACGCATTTTACAAAAGCATCCCAAATCAACTGCGGGTCCTGTTCGCTGTAACCGGGCTCGGGGCTATTAATGAGATAATGATTGGATACTGTACCTAATGGTTCGCCCGTTAAACTTACCGCTACGGCCTTTGTACTGCCGGTGCCAATATCAATGCCTAAAATATATGCCTGCATGGAGATGTATTTGATTGCCAAAATAATAAACAGAACCGGGATTGTCTGAATCAGAATTTACAGAATTAAAAGATTTTCAGAATAGGAAACCTCTATAGAGTATTCTGTTAATTCAAGAATTCTGTAAATTCTGATTCAGACAACTCAAACAGTCATATCCATGACAGCAAAGGACAGTTCAAGAATATATATTATCTACATTAGCCTTACCAATATAAACCAATCAGAGAATATGCAAGTAATTTTAGGCGTCATCTTCCATTTTATCGGTGGCTTTGCTTCGGGGAGCTTTTACATCCCCTACAAAAAAATAAAAGGCTGGGCCTGGGAAAGCTACTGGATAGTAGGCGGTATTTTTTCATGGCTCATTGTACCACCGCTGGCAGCATGGCTTACTATCCCCGGCTTTGCCGATATTATAAGTCATACAGATACCGCTACCCTTGGCTGGACGTACCTTATGGGACTGCTGTGGGGCATTGGCGGTTTAACATACGGATTAGGGGTACGCTACTTAGGAGTATCGCTGGGTAGCACCATTATACTGGGCTTATGCTCGGTTTTTGGATCGATAATTCCATCGGTGTATTATGACCTTTTCCCGAAAGAAGGGAAAGATACTTTTACGCTGATGCTGCACAGCGAATGGGGGCAGATGGTTTTATTGGGCATTGTGCTTTGTGTAGTGGGCATTATTATATGCGGTAAAGCAGGTATGATGAAAGAGAAAGAACTCTCGGCCGATAAAACCATAGCCCAGGAGAATAAGGATTACCGCTTTGGTTTAGGTATACTGGTGGCGGTAGTTTCGGGGATCCTGAGCGCTTGTTTCAACTTCGGTATTGAAGCCGGGAAACCAATGGCCGATACCGCTAACCAGATCTGGCAGGCGGCACATCCGGGCCAAGGTAACTTCCTGTTTTCAAACAATGTAACCTACATTATTATACTATGGGGCGGCTTAACCACTAACTTTATATGGTGTATGGTGCTAAACGCACGCAATAAAACGTTTGATAATTATACCGATAAAAAAACACCCCTGCTTAAAAACTACCTGTTTGCGGCACTGGCCGGTACAACCTGGTTTTTACAGTTCTTTTTTTACGGTATGGGCGAAAGCAAAATGGGTAATGGCGCCAGCTCCTGGATCCTGCACATGGCATTCATTATCCTGATAGCTAATACGTGGGGCCTGGTACTTAAAGAGTGGAAAGGCGTAAGTAAAAAAGCATTCGCAACGGTAATAACCGGTATAGCAGTAATTGTAATATCGGTGCTGGTTGTAGGCTACGGAAATTCAATTAAATAACAAAAACATAATTCACTAAATCAATAATTCGCTAATTCACTAATTGAAATATATGTCGTCGAAAACAACTGAATTTAAACACGTAAGCTATTTGTGGGATGAAGCAAAAGCCGCCGAACTGGCGGGCGATGAAGTAGCCCTGCTCATATACCGCTCCAACCTGTTGGGTGCCGATCTGCGCCTTACCAACTATGGGGGCGGCAACACATCATGCAAGTTGATGAGTAAAGATCCGCTTACCGGCAATGATGTTGAGGTAATGTGGATCAAAGGCTCGGGCGGTGACATTGGTACGCTGAAAAAGAGCGGCTTGGCTGCCCTGTATGTTGATCGACTTCGCAGCCTCAAAAACATCTATCGTGGGGTTGAGTTTGAAGATGAAATGGTTGAGTTATTTAACCACTGCATCTACGATCTTAACTCGAAAGCACCATCTATTGATACACCGCTTCACGGCTTCCTGCCCTTTAAACACATTGATCACCTGCACCCGGATGCTGCCATCGCCATCGCGGCAGCAAAAGATGGTAAAAAAATAACACAGGAGCTTTTTAACGGTACCATCGGCTGGGTTGAATGGAAAAAACCAGGCTTTGAGCTCGGCCTGCAATTAAAACAATGTTTGGATGAAAATCCTGGCATCCGCGGTATTATGCTGGGCTCGCACGGTTTATTTACCTGGGGTGATACAGCTTACGAAAGCTACATGAACACGCTTGAGGTTATTGAGCGCTGTGCTAAATACCTGGAAGAAAACTACGGAAAAAAAGGCCCTGTTTTCGGCGGCCAAAAAGTGGAAAGCCTGGACGAAACCGGCCGTAAAAAACAGGCGGCTGCTCTTGCACCTGTATTGCGTGGCTTTTGCTCAAGCTACAGGCACATGGTTGGCCATTTTACAGATGATGCCCGCGTACTGGAATTTATTAACTCCAATGATCTTGACCGTTTGGCTCCTTTGGGTACCAGTTGCCCGGATCATTTCCTTCGCACTAAGATCAGTCCGCTGGTGCTTGACCTTGCACCGGGCGAAGACCTGAGCGATGTTACCGCGTTAAAAGCACGTTTGGCTCCTGCCTTTGAGGCTTACCGCCAAATGTATACCGACTATTACAACACCTGCAAACATGATAACAGCCCGGCTATCAGGGATACCAACCCGGTTATCATCCTGTATCCGGGCGTAGGCTTGTTCTCTTTCTCGAAAGATAAACAAACAGCCCGCGTAGCTGCCGAGTTTTATACCAATGCTATCAATGTAATGAAAGGTGCTGAGGCTATCTCAGAATATACTTCCCTCCCACGCCAGGAAGCGTTTGATATTGAGTACTGGTTATTGGAAGAAGCCAAACTACAGCGTATGCCTAAGCCAAAAGCCTTATCAGGTAAAATTGCCCTGATCACCGGCAGCGCAGGCGGCATAGGTAAAGCTATCGCTAAAAAATTTGTCGACGAGGGTGCTGTAGTTATTTTAAATGACATGAACGCCGAGCGTTTGGAAGGTGCAGGTGAAGAGTTCAAAAAACAATACGGTAAAGATTCATACACCACAGCCGTACTTGACGTAACCAAAGCCGATCAGATCAACGAAGCACTTGAAATTGCTGCTTTAGCCTTTGGCGGCTTGGATATCGTGGTCAACAATGCCGGCTTATCCATCTCTAAATCAATTGCCGATCATACCGAAAAAGACTGGGATTTATTGTATGACGTATTGGTTAAAGGCCAGTTCTTCATTACACAGGCGGCAGTTGCTGTGATGAAAAAACAAGACATTGGCGGCGACATTATCAACATTGTAAGCAAAAACGCCTTAGTGAGCGGACCGAACAACGCCGGTTACGGCTCGGCAAAATCTGCCCAGTTACACCTGAGCAGGTTAAACGCGGCCGAGCTTGGCACCGATAAAATCCGCGTGAACGTGGTTAACCCTGATGCCGTAATCAGCGACAGCAACATTTGGGCCGGCGGATGGGCCGAAGGCCGTGCTAAAGCTTACGGCGTTACCGTGGATGAACTGCCTGCTTACTATGCAAAACGCACATTATTGAACGAGGTAATACTACCTGCCGATATTGCTAATGCCTGCTTCGCCTTTACCGGCGGCTTGCTCAACAAATCAACCGGTAACGTGTTGAATGTTGATGGCGGCGTGGCTATGGCGTTTGTGCGGTAGTCACCCCTCTAAATCTCCCCCAAGGGGAGACTTTTAAGATTAATACAAGTTCAAGCGCAAGCGCTTGAACTTGTAACGAAAAAAGAATAAAGTCGCTCTAAAACCCTCCCCGAAGACGACTTTCAAAATTAAAAGCCCTCCCTTTGGGGAGGGTTGGGAGGGGTTAACCAATACCAATTATGCAGTTAGAAAAATATAAAATTGATGAAGCCAATCATCAACAACTGAAAGATCATCAGCGCAAGTTTGATTTTGTTGCCGGTGATGTGAAAAATCTGGATACCATCCTGCAAAAACTGATTGATTTTAATATTGCTATTCCAAGCTGGGCTTTAGGTACGGGCGGCACCCGTTTCGGCAGGTTTTCGGGCGGTGGTGAGCCGCGCAGCCTGGAAGAAAAAATTGAAGACGTGGGCTTGATCCATGCACTTAACCGTAGCAGCAACTCTATTTCGCTGCACATTCCCTGGGATATCCCATCCAATGCCTCTGCTATCAAAGCCCATGCGGCACAATTGGGTTTGCATTTTGACGCGGTTAACTCCAATACCTTCCAGGATCAGCCTAATCAGGAATTGAGCTACAAATTTGGCTCATTGCACCATGTAGATAAAGCGGTACGCAAACAAGCTATTGCCCACAATATCGAGGTGATCAAATACGGCATTGAGCTTGATTCAAAAGCATTGTCAGTTTGGCTATCGGACGGATCAAACTTCCCCGGTCAATTGAACATGCGCGGCGCGTTTGAACGCACTTTAGAAAGCTTACAGGAAATTTATGAGGCCCTGCCCGATGACTGGAAAGTTTGGGTTGAGTATAAGCCTTATGAGCCTAACTTCTACTCAACTACTATTGGCGATTGGGGTCAATCTTACCTGCTATCATCAAAACTGGGCCAAAAAGCGCAGACATTAGTTGACCTTGGTCATCACTTACAGGGGGTAAACATTGAGCAGATAGTTTCATTACTGCTGATGGAAGGCAAGCTGGCCGGTTTTCACTTTAACGATTCAAAATATGGTGATGACGACCTTACCGTAGGCAGCATCAACCCATACCAGTTGTTCCTGATCTTTAACGAACTGGTTGAAGGTATGGACGCCCGCGGCATGACACACGCTACATCCATTGGCTGGATGATCGATGCTTCGCACAATGTAAAAGATCCGATTGAGGACCTGTTACAATCAGTAGAAGCCATTAAAATAGCATATGCGCAAGCTCTTTTAGTAGATACCCCTGCACTGGTACAGGCACAACAGGATAACGATGTAGTACTTGCCCAGGAAATATTGCAGCAGGCTTACCGCACCGACGTTCGTTCGTTATTGGCCGAAGCACGCTTGAGAGCAGGCGGCGCGCTGAACCCGCTGGCAGTTTACAGGCAGCAAAGCATCAGGCAGCAACTTATTGGCGAACGAGGGGCAAAAGCAGTATCAACCGGATTGTAAGCCTATGGAGCCGATACCTGTTATAGCCGTTTTTGATGTGGGTAAAACCAACAAGAAGCTGTTCCTGTTCGATGAGAACTACAAGATAGTTTTTGAACGGACAGCCCGCTTCCTGGAAACCCACGATGAAGATGGCGACGCATGTGAAAACCTCGACAGCCTTAGGTTATCGGTGTTTGATTCATTGCGCGAAATTTTTAAGCATAAGGAGTTTGATCTTAAAGCGGTCAACTTTTCAACTTATGGCGCCAGCTTTGTTTATGTTGATGAACACGGCAAGCCGCTTACCCCACTGTATAATTACCTTAAGCCATATCCGCCTGAACTGGGCAGGCAGTTTTATGAAAACTATGGCGACGAAGCCAGGTTTGCTTTAGAGACCGCCTCGCCGGTTTTGGGCAACCTTAATTCGGGATTGCAGTTATACAGGCTTAAATATCAACAGCCCGAAGTGTTTAAGCGGATAAAGTATGCCTTACACCTACCCCAGTATATGAGCTATCTTATCAGCGGGCAAATGGTGAGCGACTTAACCAGTATCGGCTGCCATACCGCCCTTTGGGATTTTGCCAAGAACACCTATCACAACTGGCTTAATGCTGAAGAGATTCTATCCAAAATGGCTCCGCTGCATCCCGCGGATAGTGTGCTTCCCGCCGAGTTTCCGGGCAGCACTTATAAGGTTGGTATTGGGTTGCACGATAGTTCGGCAGCGCTGATCCCTTACCTCGTGAGCTTTAATATGCCCTTTGTGCTGATCTCTACGGGTACCTGGTCAATCAGCCTGAACCCTTTTAACCAAACACCGCTTACAGCTGATGAGCTGAAGCATGATTGTCTTAACTACCTGCAATATAAAGGCAGCCCGGTGAAAGCCTCACGCTTGTTTACGGGTTATGAATATGAGCAGCAGGTAAAAAGAATAGCCGCTCACTTTAACCAGGACGAGATCAGGTATCGTACCATAAATTATGATCCTGCAATTGCAGCCCGGTTAAATAATCAGCCGTCATTACAGGCAAATGAAAATGAAGGCCAGTTACAGAAATCGGCATTTGAGCAACGCGACTTAAACAGTTTTGCTGATGATGTTGAAGCTTACCACCAACTTATGATTGATATTGTTGCCCAGCAAACCATATCAACCAATTATGTTTTAAACGGCTGTACAGTAAAGCGCGTTTTTGTAGATGGCGGCTTTAGTAAAAACAGCGTTTTCATGCACCTGCTGGCGCTGGCCTTCCCTCATTTGGAAGTATACGCCGCGTCGATGGCACAGGCAACTGCCGTAGGTACGGCATTAGCTATCCATCATGCCTGGAATACCAAAACACTGCCGCATGACCTGATTGAACTGAAATATTATTCGGGGGTGCAGAGCGAAGTATATTAAAATTATGAAGAGATCCGGTTATCCAACCGGATTTTTTTATTTTAGGCCAATTAATCCAAGGCCCTCGTCATGAAAAAATTAGCACTGTTTCTGTTATTGCTCAACTTTTTATTTGTTGCCAACGCGCAGCAAACCAAACGCAAAAAAGCCATCATTGTGCTTACATATGATGACGGGCTAACTTCGCAGCTAAACACAGCTATTCCTCAGCTCGATTCGGCACATCTTACCGCCACCTTTTTTTTAACCGGAAACATGACCGAAGCTTCGTTACCCCGCTGGCGCGAGGCGGGTAAAAAAGGTTACGAACTGGCTAACCATACTTTATACCATCCCTGCCTGCTAAATGTAAAAACTAATCCTGCCGACAATTCGGCCAACTATACCCCATATATCATGGTGCGCGAAATAAAGGAAATGAACACCCTGCTTTTTGCCCTTGATGCTAAAACAGGGGGCCGCACTTATGCCTACCCCTGCACTGAACTTGAAGTTGGCGGCGTGAACTATGTTGATACCCTGCGTAAAGCAGGCCTCGCAAAATACGCCCGTATAGGCGGCGGACCGGATGCTGTGATCACTGATTTTAAAAACCTCGACCCGTTAAAAGTGCCCTCATGGGGCGTAACAGGCAACCCGGTAACCGGCGATGCCCTGATAGATTTTGTAAAGAAAGTACAACAAAGTGGCGGACTGGGCATCTTCATGTTTCACGGTGTAGGCGGCGATTATTTGGTTACGCCCGCAGATGCGCACAGGAAGCTGTTAGCATATTTAAAGGCACACCGAAACGAAATTGAAGTGACAACTTTTATGAAAGCCATGGATGAGGTGATGGCAGCCAAATAGTTTTATAAAAGCTAAAAGCAGAAGGCTTAAAGCATTTTATGTAAAATAAGCTATCAGGCTAACGAGATCTGATATCACAAGTTCATCTTTAATGATTCGCTCATGACCAAGGCCCTGATATACTTTAGTTTCAACTTCGGGATGAGTGACAAGGAAGTTTTCCAGAAATGCGAAGGGTGCAACCTTATCTTCAGGGTCATAAGCTAACCAATGCCTCCCGACCAGGCCGGCAGGATATAAATTATGAAGTGTAAAATCCGAAGCCTCCATATCAAACAGTGCCTCAAAATCAGTAAAGAATTGATCCTGTAAACCCGGGGCTACTTCGGCCGCGTTCAGGCTGGCTATAAAATTCTCTTTCAGATTAATCAACGGGGCAATGCTGATGAGCAAGGCAGGCTGAATAGCCGTTTCCTTAATAGCGATGGCATTGGCCATTGCACCTAACGAGTGACCAATGAGCACATCGGGTGTGCCAAAGGTTTTGATTACCGCTGTTGCAGCTTTAGCAAAGAGCAGGAGGTTTGACAGCTCCCCCTCCGAGCTGCCATTACCCGGTGCATCAAAAGCTATTACCTGCACATCATTAATGTTTTTTAAAGCCGTGATAAGCTCGGCAAAGTCGGCGGCTTTTGAGCCCCAGCCGTGGGTGATAAGTATTTTGCGTTTCCCCTTTCCCCAGGTAAACCCATTGAACTTTAAAGTAGATTTGGCAAAATGAGGATCGTCTACTTCAAGCGTAAATGCTTTGGCTTCATCAAGCAAAAGTTGCTGCTGCAGGCGGACCGGCATTTTAGGCGAATAACAGATCAATTGCCATAGCAAGTTAACCATACCAGGCGCTTCGGCGCCATTAAGAGATTTTACCTGGTTAAATACCGTTTTTAACTTTTTCATAAGCGAGGCAGGATTTCGCCTGTAAAATAAGCAAAAGGCCTTTAAAATATACCAATAGGTATTTTATTTACATTGTCCCGACGAAGTCCTGCATTCCAATTGTAACAAAACGGGTGTCCCAATTTTTTGATTCCCCATAAAAAATTAAAAATCCTGCCGGCGTTTTTTTCGGGAAAACTGGAGTGTTCCAAATTCTGAATGTAAAAACGCGGTACACCTTTTTTATGAAACATGTTGATATTCAATATTTTAATCATTTACCTGAAACATTATTAAAATACTGATAATCAACGCTTAAAACTATAATGAGTTTAAAATACTTTTTTTCGAAAGATTAAAAACGGCAGCATTTACCAATGTAATTTTTGCTGATTTTTTAGCGTTTTTTGAGAAAAAAACCAAATGGTGGCTTTATCAGTCTGGCATACTGACAAAGTAGCGACACCATTTTTATGCCCTGTTTTTCCGATAGTTTTTGCGCCCGGATACGCAAGAATTTCTTGCCTGTGGCCGGGAGCGATGGACGCTCCATCCATGACCATGTTCAGGCGTGGATGCCATAACCATTAACCTAAGGGATTAATTTAGCGTAAGCGCTTTAAAATCCCCTCTTGAGAGGGGGCGCGGTGGGAAAGAGCGGGAGCAGGGGGTGTGTTATACAAGCGATAAGCTACACGTAGAATAACACACCCCTCCGCCCCTCTCAAGAGGGGAACCGCACATTCCCCCACTTTTGAAGAGTTTTTTCTTAGGTTACGGTTCAGGCCCGGACGCCTAAATCCGCGTAAAAATAAAACGTCCTTTTCAGGGGACTGGTGACACTACTTTCCTTTGCCTAACCAAAGCAGCGAGTTGATGATCAGTTTGTCAACATCGGCATTTTCAAAAGTTTGAGAAAGCTCCTTGTTGGTGCCGCCGTCATAGTCCATATCATTATGGCCTATATTGAAATAAACCATGCGGTAATTTTTATTAGTCCAGGCTACGGGGTAGTAACCGCTATGCCAAATCTCGTGTTGCTTTGGACCTGTACCCAAGGGAAAACTTGTTGAATCAACCGCCAGCAGGATATCAATATCCGGATTTTTTCGGAGATCGTGCTCCCAGCGATACCACTCATTAGGGTTGGTTTTAAAAGTGGTCGGCAGGCCTTTGGTTACCGGGTGATCAGGATCTTCCACCTTCAATATGGCCGAAGTTGGGTGCCAGGTATTGCTCACATATTGTCCCGAACCTAAAAACTCGTTATGGTACCAGTCCCAGTTTTGCGGAAAATCGGAAGGCGTAAGCGCGAAGGCCGAAAAATGGAAACCCATCCAGGAGCCACCCTTTTTCATATACTGTTCAAAAGCAGAACGCTGCCCGGGGTTATCAGTGCGGGTATCTAAAAATATCACTACCTGGTATTTGGCCAAAAACTCCGGGTTCATATTTGCCCAGTTATTGGTACTATCGTAAGTAAAATTGTACTTTTCAGCCATTTTAGGAAACCAGCGATTAGCCTCGTGCATAAAGCTGATATGTGCCAGATCGCTCCGGCCGGTGTAAAAGGCTATTACTTTGAATTTTTTATGGCTTTGGGCGTTAACGCTGCTTACACTAAAAAATGCCATACAAAGCACGATGGCAAACAGTATTGCTTTCCTGATATTGGTTTGATAGATCATAAAAATCCCTGTGATTATAATTGTGATATAAAACTAAGGGATTTAGAGGGACGGTGTTAGTAAAAGTAGGGGATGAGAGGTGATGTAGGGGAGATTGGTGTTCTTGCGCTCGTTTGCAACGAGTGCTTAATATGGTTTGGCGATTGTATCGCCATTGCGTTATAAACGCAAACCCAGGCTACGCACTCGTTAAAAACCTACCGTGTACCCATATCTTATCAAACCTTCTGATTAAACAAAAGTATTTGTCATTTCGAACGAACCCTGGGCGGGATTGTGCGCTGGAGGTGAGGAGAAATCTTCTACAAGCAGTAAACTCGCTATGTATGGCGTATAAGATTTCTCCTCGCCCCCAGCTTTTCCCTGCGCTGGCTCGTTCGAAATGACATTTTATTTAATAAAAAGATATGGGTACACGGTAGGTTAAAAACGAGCGCGAGTTTTTTGTCTTCTCCCTTTGCCCGTGTCCTCACGGGCAATTCGCATATTATCACAACACCATCTGCTCAAACAACCTGTTCAACGTAGCCTCCGCATCAGCAGTCATGCCCGGATGCACCTTTGATGCCTGTACTACCGTACTGCGCGTAGCGGTAAGCCAGCGGAAGCGCGAGGGCTGATCTAACTGCGCAATTGGCCCTGCATCTTTTTCGCCATTACAGATGCGTTCAAGCGAATTAATATTTTCTTTCAGACAATCCAAATCCAGATCACCACAAAAAGCAGCCAGGCGCTCGTCATCTGGTTTGAACAGCACCTTTAGAAACTTTTGTTTGGGACAAAACAGGATCACCCCTATATTGATAAACTCTTCGCGCTCCACCCTTGGTACAACGCGGATTATGGCGTACTCAAATACCTGCATATAGCGCTTGTTTTGCGGCGTTAACAAATACTTCTGAAGCGGCCAGCCGTGTTATTAAAAACCGGGCGTATATATTTCGTACCTCATCAGGCGTTTCTTCAAAATCGCGGTAGGTGATCCATTCGTCAGGGATCAACGCTACTACATCACGGATCTTTTCGGGTGTTAAGATTGCTTTAAATTCAGCATCAACCGTGTCCAGTTGGTTGGCGCGGGGCAGCAGCACGTGGTCTTTCACCTGTAAAAACGGGCGGGTAGCCATTTCCTGCCAGTTGTTCCATGAGTGATGAAAATACAGCGCGGCACCGTTATCAATCATCCATAGTTCCTTATGCCATATCAGCATATTGGTGTTACGGGCGGTACGGTCTACATTGGTAAGCAAACAATCGAACCAAACTATTTGCGAAGCCAGCTTGGAATCAACCACAGTGACCGCCGGATCAAAAGTAATAGCGCCCGACAAATAATGTAGCGCCAGGTTAAGCCCCACACTAAACTTCAGCAGGTCCTGGATCTCTTCATCAGCCTCTGAACGGCCAAATGCTTCGTCAAGATTGGCAAATACCAGCTCAGGTACTTTAAACCCCAACAGGCGTGCTATTTCGCCGCCAATAAGTTCGGCAATGAGGGCTTTTACCCCCTGGCCTGCTCCGCGGAACTTCAGTACATATAAAAATTCGTCATCAGCTTCGGCAATGGCCGGTAATGACCCGCCCTCGCGCAAAGGCGTTACGTAACGGATCACGTTAACGGTGCGGAGCTGTGGTGGTGTGTAGTTCATAGTTTAAATTAGCAAAAGCCAGCGTTAGGGATTGCAGCGGATACCGGCCCGTGGCCAATGCCTGTGCAGTATGAGCGGAAAGCCCGGCCACTCTTCGTGGAAACGCCCAAATTATTCTTTAATTGGGCTTAGGTTTTAACCAACATACATTCGCCGCTCAATTGCCGCGGTGGCTGTTACTTTTGTCTTGATACAAAAGTAAAGAAAAAAAGAAAGCCCCCTCTAAATCTCCCTCGGAAGGGGAGATTTTTTTACCTGCATGCTTTCAAAGTCCTCCACCCCTCCCCTGAAGGGAAGGGGTAAAAAAACTATTACTACTAACCACATCCATTAATCCTTGAATCTTAAAAATCACGGTTCAGAAAAAATCAGTGTAATCGGTGAAATCAACAATCAATCGGTGTAATCCCTCCAAATAAAATCAACGAAATCAGCGAAATCAAAAAAATCAACGGTCCCTGCTGACATAGGGCTGTCATTACCCCTCCGTTACTTTACATCATAAAACAAACAACAACACTTATGGACACTTTGAAATCGTTATTGCAAGAGATGGAGCAGGAAGCTCAAACCACCGAAAAAATGCTGAGCCGCATCCCCGACGATAAATACCAGTGGAAACCGCACCCTAAAAGCATGACCATTGAACAGCTCTCGACACATATTGCCGAACTGCCTACCTGGGTTACTATTACCTTAAATACCGACGAACTGGATTTTGCCACTGTACCTTACGAGCCTAAAAAGGTAAGCGGCACTGCCGATTTGCTGAAATTATTTGAAGACTCACTGGCTGACGGCTATTCGAGCCTGCAAAAAGCTGATGGTAGTACGTTTGATAAAATCTGGACGCTCCGTAATGGCGAACAAATCCTTAATCAACGTACAAAAGCAGAAGTGATCAGGATGACTTACTGCCAGATTGTACACCACAGGGCACAGCTGGGGGTTTATTTACGTTTACTGGATATCCCGATACCGGGCAGCTACGGCCCAAGCGCGGATGAGCAGGGTTTCTGAAAAAGCGGGAGTAATAAGATCAGTTTTTAAATACAAAAGCAAAGCGGGCAAAAGCGTGCTTTGCTTTTGTAATTTCTTTTGCACTCAACTACGGTGCTTTGATAACTTGCCTGTATTAATTTCTTCCAGGAAGCCATTTTCGTTAATAGCATATCGGGCCTCAGAGGTATCGGTATCTATTTTGTAATTAACGGTCTTTACTTTTTTGTTCCTGATCTTTTTGCCAAATATGAACATCGGCAAAATGAAAACCGCAAGCAGGACTACAACTTGTAACAGGGTTGTGTACATAACGTCTAACATAAAAATTTAAGTCTGATTGGTATCCATATAACGTTATCGGGAGAGAAATGGTTCGCCTTTTTAATGTTATTTTATACCCATCATGTGTACATATAGCTAAATGTGTGCCATACTTATATCTGACGCTCTGTGTTACCTTAATATTACATTTATGCTGATATTTAATTGATTTATAATTAAATGCACCAAACACTGCACTATCATATTGATAATAGAGCCTATCGTTTTGAAATAAATAATATACAGCACAGTTTAGTGATTTTAGTACAGTGGCGAAGTATCGTTAACAGGCGAAAATCTGGTGGGATTATGGAACGTGGAATGAATAAAAAGAATTGTCATTTCGACGAACGCGGGCAGGGAGATAGTGATGGCGTGAGGAGAAATCTTATGCGCCCTGTCCCGAACATGCGTGCGTTCTTGTTAGTCGTATAAGATTTCTCTTTCGCCCCCGGCGCTCAGCACCCCAATGCTCTATCGAAATGACATTTTAGGTGCTTTTTAAGTATCTGGAATTTACCCTAACCCGTAAAAAGCAGCCGCGTTCCCACCAAAAAACAATTCCTTTTCTGTAGCGGAAAGTCTTTCAGCATACAGGTCCATTACCTCCATTGTTTTTTCATAGCCTCCGGCCAGGAGGCAAACGGGCCAGTCGGAGCCAAACATTACCCGGTTGATACCGAAAGCGTTGAATACAATATCGATATAAGGGATAAAATCAGCTGCGGGAGTGTTGTCCCAGTCTGCCTCGGTGAGCAGGGCCGATACCTTGCAGAACACATTGGGATAGCTTGCCAGCTTTTCGATATCCTGTTTCCAGCCATCTATTTTCCCGGCTTTGATGTAGGGTTTGGCCATGTGGTCGAGCACAAACTTTTGATCCGGAAACTCAGCTGTCAGTTGCGCGGCATACGGCAAGTGGTTGGGGAAGATGAGGATATCATAAGTATATCCGTGTTTACCCAAAGCGGCTATACCTTTTTTAAATGCCGGATCAAGCATGTATTGCTCATCGGGCTCCGACTGCAGGATATGCCGGAAGCCTTTAAGCTTTTCGTATTTCTTAAAATGATCCAGGCGGTCTTCCAGGTCATCGGCTTTCAAATCTATCCAGCCTACTACCCCTTTGATGAAGGGGTTAACGGATGCCAGATCTAACAGAAATTCTGTTTCCTTTTCCGACTGATCGGCCTGAACGGCGACACAGCCATCCATACCGTGTTTTTGCAGTACAGGTAACAAGTCTTCGGGATAAAAATCCCGGCCTATTACCTGCATGTCTTCAGTGATCCAGCTGTCCCTTACCGGGTTGTATTGCCAGAAATGCTGATGTGCATCAATTTTTAGCATAAGCTATTAGGTTTTGTTTCGATTCGCCCAGGCCTTCTATTCCTAATTCAACCACATCGCCTGCTTTTAAATAAATAGGTGGCTTCATGCCTAAGCCTACACCTGCAGGTGTGCCTGTCGAAATAATATCGCCCGGCAGCAAAGTCATGAACTGGCTGGTGTACGAAATAAGGTGCGGCAGGTTAAATATAAAGTTTGATGTAGTGCCATCCTGCATGGTTTCGCCGTTTACTTTTAACCACAGGCGCAGGTTATGCGGATCGGCAATTTCATCAGGGGTAGCCAAAAACGGACCAAGCGGCGCAAAAGTATCACAACCTTTACCCTTATCCCAGGTACCATTACGCTCCAGTTGGAACTCACGCTCGCTTACGTCATTGTGCAGCACGTAACCGGCAACGTAGTCCATAGCCTCGGCTTCTTCCACATACGATGCTTTTTTGCCGATAACCACAGCCAGTTCCACTTCCCAATCGGTTTTTACGGAGTTTTTAGGGATCATGATATCATCAAACGGACCAACAATAGCGGTGGTAGCTTTCATAAAGATCACCGGCTCGGGTGGCAGCGGTGCGTTGGTTTCCTTGGCATGGTCGGCATAGTTAAGGCCAATACAAACCAGTTTTGAAGGGCGCACGATAGGGCTTCCTAAACGTACACCATCCGCCACTTCGGGCAGTTGTTTGTCTTTTATAAAAGCGGTAAGGCGGTTAACACCATCGGTTTCAAAAAACTGTTCGGTGTAGTCTTCGCCAAAGGCCGATACATCGTATTTTTTATCATTCAGGATAACTCCCGGTTTCTCTTTTCCGCTTTCGCCAAATCGTATAAGCTTCATTTGTATGTTTTTAGTTAGTTGTCAGTTTAATAATAGTATCATTAGGGTCGGTTGCTACACCGTTAAGATATACAAACAGCCCCTCAGTTTGTTGTTTAAATTTTACCGCGCTGCCATCGGCCAGTAAAGCGGCCTTGGTCACTTTGCCTTTTAATTGCGGAATGAAAACGTATGGTTGTTGCGGTGCTGTCATCACATGCACATACAGGTTTTTGTCTTTCCGGGTGATTACTCCCCATGGCTGTGCCGGAATACCACTGCCGCGGGTGCCGTAAATCGCTTCGCCATTTTTTTGTACCCAGGCGCCTACAACAGCCAGCGTATCGGTAAATTCAGGCTGAATTTTACCGTTTGGCATCGGGCCTATGTTCAATAAAAAGTTGGCGTTCAGACCAGCAGCGTTAACCAGGTAATGGATAATGCGTTTAGATGACTTAAAACTCCTGTCGGTAATGTTAAAGCCCCAGCTATTGTTGATGGTTTCGCAGGTTTCCAGGGGCAGGGCACCTATTTTTGATTTCCCGCTGAAACCGGTAGTATTAGCGCCCGGCAAATCCTTTTCGAACATCTGGAAATCTTCGCCCTCTTTTGGCGCAAGGTGGTGATTGTTGCCTACCAGTATAGCAGGGTTCAGTTTGTGGATCAACCCATAGATCTCGTCATAATGCCAGTTAACATCACGCTCCCAGTGGCCATCAAACCAGATGCCTTTAACGCCGGGGTATTTGGTAATGAGTTCCGTAAGCTGCGCTTTCATGAAACTGATGTAGCTGTCCCAGTCGCTATTTGCGGGCTTGCCGTCAACTATCGGACTGCCGTAGGCGTAATCTTTACGGCCCCAATCCAATAGCGAATAGTAAAAATGCAGTTCGATGCCTTCCTTAACGCATTCCTGTGCCAGTTCCATCAAGGGATCTTTATGGTAAGGAGTAGCATCAACAATATTGTACGGCGATGCTTTAGTACCAAACATGCTGAACCCATCATGATGGCGTGACGTAACGGTGATGTACTTCATGCCCGCTTTTTTGGCAAACACCACCCAGTCGTGGGCATTAAAAGCCTGCGGATTAAAGAAATCGGCGAGGCGTTTATAGCTATCATAAGGGATGTGTTTTTCGTTCATCACCCACTCGCCCGCGCCAAGCTCACTGTAAATACCCCAGTGAATAAACAGGCCAAACTTCATATCCTGGAAGTTTTGCCTTGCAGCAAGATTCTCGGCTGTTGGCGTGTAGGTTTGAGCGCCCGCGCTTACAACACCAAGCAGCATCCCCATTAATAATAGCTTTTTGATCATATTAAATCAGGTTTTTTAATTGTTCAGGGTGATAAAGCCACCATCGATAGGGTAATCGGTACCGGTAATGAAACCGGCCTCGTCCGAGCAGAGGTAAAGTGCCAAAGCAGCCACTTCCTCCGGTTTGCCCATCCTGCCTATCGGCTGGCTTTTTGAGAGTTTTTCAAAGATCTCATCCTCTTTACCGGCATAATTTTTAGCAATAAAGCCATCTACAAAAGGTGTGTGCACCCTTGCCGGCGAAATGCAGTTACAACGGATGTTGTCATGCAGAAAGTCGCGCGCTACTGATAAAGTCATGGCATGGATGGCGCCTTTACTCATAGAGTAAGCAAACCTGTCGGTAATACCAACGCTGGCCGCTATGGAAGCCGTATTCAGGATCACACCGCCACCATTGGCTTTCATTGCCGGGAGGGCCGCGTAAAGGCAGTTGTAAGCGCCTTTAACATTCACGTTAAACACGCGCTCAAAATCTTCGGTACTGGTATTATCTGCGCGACCAATGTGCGCTATACCCGCGTTATTGATCAGGATATCTATCTTACCTATTTTGGTAAAAGTATCAACCACTTGTTGCTGGTTGCTAACATCACACGCATAGCCGGTTGCTTTGCCACCTGCCGAAGTTATTTCAGTTACGGTATCGGCTGCCGCCTGGTCATTTAATTCGATGATATGAACTTCGGCACCCTGCTGTGCAAATAACACGGCCATAGCTTTGCCTATGCCGCTGCCTCCGCCTGTTACTATTACTGATTTATTGGTTAGTTTGAACATAAGCCCCCTCTAAATCTCCCCCTAAAGGGGGAGACTTTTTTAATGGTTTATTAAATATTTTTTCTTTCAAAACAGTGGGTAAGTGCGATTCCCCTCTTGAGAGGGGTGTAGGGGTGTGTTTCTGCTTTTATATTCTGCTTGCAGAGACACACCCCTGCTACCACTCTTTCCCTCCGCGCCCCCTCTCAAGAGGGGAACTTTTTATCTTTCGCCGTTGTTGGTGTTTCCGCAAACAACTTTATACTTTCACGCTAATCAAAAGCCCTCCCTTCCGGGGAGGGTTGGGTGGGGCTGCCTACAACGACACCCCTCTCTTCCACGGAATAAAATCATCCTGGCCAAGTTTTACCGATTTCGGTTCGGCTTCGCCGCTGGCTACTTTTATCACGTAATCCAGGATCCGCTCACCGGCCTGGTGAATGGTTTCGGAGCCTTCAATGATGGTACCGCAGTTAATATCTATAATATCGGGCATACGCTCAAACATAGCCGTATTGGTTGATAGTTTGATGACTGGGGTAACCGGGTTGCCTGTAGGCGTCCCCAAACCTGTGGTGAATAGTACGATATTGGCGCCTGCACCCACTTCAGCCGTAGTACTTTCCACATCGCTGCCGGGGGTACATAGTAAATTCAAACCCGGTTTGGTTACTTTTTCAGGATAATCCAATACCGCTGTTACCGGTGAGGTCCCGCCTTTTTTAGCCGCACCTGCCGATTTAATAGCATCAGTGATCAATCCATCACGGATATTACCCGGCGATGGGTTAGCGTAAAAGCCTGAGCCGTCGGCTTCTGCACGCGCATTATAAGTAGTCATGAGGTGCATAAAGCGGTTAGCGGTTTCTACATCGATACAACGGTCGCTTAGTTCCTGCTCTACGCCGCAAAGCTCCGGAAACTCTGAAAGGATCACCGAACCGCCCATGGTAACCAGCAGATCGGATAAATAACCCAATGCCGGGTTAGCCGAAATGCCCGAAAAACCATCCGAGCCGCCGCATTCCAAACCAACGCACAATTTTGACAACGGTGCAGGTTGACGGGTAGTTTCATTGGCTTTTACCAAACCGGCGAAGGTTTGCTTCAAAGCTTGTTTTAATAATTCGCTTTCGGTACCTACTTTTTGCTGTTCCAGTACAACCAGCGGCTTATTGAAATTAGCATCACGTTTGGCAATTTCATTTTGCAAAATGCTTACCTGCGCATGCTGGCAGCCTAAGCTTAATATGGTTGCTCCGGCCACGTTGGGGTGTGTGATATATCCTGCTATCAATCCGCAAAGGGTATCTGAATCTTCGCGGGTGCCGCCGCAACCCATGCTGTGGCTCAAAAATTTAATGCCGTCGATATTTTTGAACAGGCGTTTAGAGTTTGGCTTATCTTCGGATGCCTGGATATCGGCGTTCAATATCTCCTCAACAGATTTACCGGCCTGGTAAAGTTCCATAAGCTGCTCCACATCGCCCTCGTAGCTTTTGGCCTTTTTATAGCCCAGCTTATCAACCAGCGCTTCCTTTAATACGTTGATATTCCTGTTCTCACAGAAAACCATCGGTACCACAATCCAGTAGTTACCTGTACCAACCGAGCCATCGGCACGAGGGTAGCCCATAAAGGTTTTACCTTCAAAATTAGTCGTATCAGGCTGGTGCCATTGTAGCTTGCGTTCGCCCAAATGGAAGCCTTCGGCTGCATGATGCACATTTTCGGTGGTTAACAAACCACCTTGCGGTATGACGGCCGAGGCTTTGCCTACCAGCACGCCGTACATGTAAATTTCCTTGTCTACCGGCAGTTCGTTAATGGCGAATTTATGTTTAGCTGCTACTTTATCTACCAGTGTAAAAGTCTGTCCATCAAACGTAATAACAGTTCCCTGCGGCAGGTCCTGTAAGGCTACCAGTACGTTATCATGCGGATGGATCCTTAAATATGTTTCCTTTTGTGTTGACATTATTTGTATATGATCGGTCCTTTTTTTAGTAAGGACAATATTTTTTTGCTTATTGCTGAAGCGTAAGTTCAATTACCGGAATTTCATACGGCGGTTTTTGTGCGGGGAGGGTTAACTCCAGGTCGTCACCGCTGCCATCCTTATATAAAAGCTCCGAGCTGTCATTTAAAAACTGCGCGTATTTAATCTTGCCTTTGTAGCCGGGCAATACCAGCTTGCCTTGCGGATAGCTGAACAAATGTATATACAGTTTACCGGCCGCTTTGTTATAAGTAAGCTTGGTTCCCTCTGGTATTTTATAAGTATCAGAAGCAAACGTACAATTGTATACCGATTTGCTGTTGGCGTGCATCCAGTAAGCCAGGCTATCCAGCGCGCGGGTAGCACGATAGTCAAACTCACCGCGGGCGGTTGGCCCTACATTCAGGATCAGGTTACCGCCATTACTTACCGAAGTAATTAACAGATCAAGCAGTTGACGATGGGTTTTCCAGGTATTTTCATCACGGTAGTACCCCCACGAACCCGAAAAGGTTTGGCAGGTTTCCCAGGTTTTGCCGCGGTATTTAGCTAACTCGGCGGTGCTTACCTGCTCAGGGGTTTCAAAATCGGCGCCGTCTTTATATTCTTCCAGGTTAAGGCGGTTATCTACAATAATGCCCGGCTGTAACTTCCTGATCAGCTTAAGCAATTCAACTGATCCCCAATCGTCTTTGCCTTTACCGTGCCCATCCTTACGCGGAAATGAAAAATCAAGCCAAAGGATATCGATTTTGCCGTATTTGGTTAGCAGTTCGGTGATCTGATCGCGCATGTACTGGCGGTATTTGGCCATATCTCTGCCCTTGTTCAGTTTAGCATATGAGGCATCACTTTTATCGGCAGGCGACTGCGGATGATGGTCATCAATAGTATATTGGGGGTGATGCCAGTCTAACAGCGAATAATAAAAGCCCACCTTTAAACCTTGTGCCCTGAAAGCGTTCACATATTCGCGTACCAGGTCGCGTTTGGCTTTGGTATTGGGAGCTTTATAATCAGTAAACTTTGAATCGAACAGGCAAAATCCTTCGTGGTGCTTGGTGGTCAGTACAGCATATTTCATCCCTGCCGCTTTGGCCTGCTTCGCCCATTTTTGCGGGTCAAAAAGATCGGGGTTAAACTGGTCGAAATATTTCTGATAACCGGCGTTATCAATTTTTTCGTTATGCTTTACCCATTCGTGGCGGGCAGCCTGCGAGTACAGACCCCAGTGAATGAACATACCAAAACGGTCGTCTTTCCACCATTCCATGCGTTTCTCTTTCTGGGCATCGGTTTCGGTGCCTATCATTTTTTGGGCAAATACAGATGGGGCCATCAGCAATACAAACATCAACAGTAATTGTAGTTTCTTTAGCATAACTATTCTATTTATAAGGAGAAAACTTTGTCCATTAAAACCCATTTTGCACCTGGGAGCGCATTTTTTACCGGCGATTGATAACCCCACATCAAATCTTCCCATTCCTTTACTTTAGGGTTCGTCGCATCTAAAGCTGCCGATTTTTCGAAACTGAAAGTATCATCAACCTCCATGATCATGAACATGCGGGTATCAAAACGGTAGATCTCCATCTTGGTGATTCCTTTGGCGATAATGCTGTCATGAATTTCGGGCCAAATAGCCTGGTGATATTTTTCGTATTCGGCAATGAGTGCCGCGTCATCTTTCAGATCGAGGGTTAAACAGTATCGCTGGCTCATAGAATAGCTCTCAAAAAAGTTTATATCGGTAACACAAAGAAATAAGGTTTGCAGGTAAATAGTTATCGGGAATTAAACAAAATGTTCAACTATTTTGGCATAGACCGTTGATGTGTTTTGATTACGCTGATAGCGTTGATTTGTCCGAACCGGGATTTTTAGGGGATTTATAAGATGGACAGGATGTTAAATAGCCTGGGATATTTCGACTATCATCCCGGCAATCCTTAAATCCTAAAAATCACGGTTCAGAATCAATCAAACCCTAAGTATTCCTTCTGGTGTACTTCTACCGAGCCGGAGATATTATCGTGGTTAAGGAATATCACGATATGGAAAAAATCATTGTCAAACAGATAGATATCGTTTTTAGCATCAGAACCGTGGAGTTTCATGATCAGGCCCATGTGTTTTGCCTGGCCTATTAAATTAATGATGTGTTGCTGTGTAGAAGTGGCATAGGTAACGGTACGCAATATAGCCCCGCTGCTAAGCTTGCTGCTAACGCCTATTACAATAGTTTCTTCCTTATTATCCGGCCCTATCCTGTTCAGGTGCTCAATGCTGTTGCCATTGACATCCTGGAGATACTGGCGCTTGAATTTTTTTCCGAGAGTGAGATAGTTGTGTGCTTCGGCGTTTGAAAGATTGGAGATATTTGCCAGATCATTAATGGTTATGCTTTGGGCAAACAACGTTGCGCTGCAAAACAACAATAAGGCAATTAACAGGGTTCTCTTCATTTTTTAACTAACCAAATATACTTTTTACTATTTAAAACCGTCGCCGGGATGATAGCTGCGCTGCGCATGCTTTAAAACATCTTTTTTGTAAAACAGCACGTCCTTAAATTTACCGTCAATAATGCCCTGCTCCTGATCGGTGAAGTTTTTTGATGCAGGATCAAAGGAACTGCCACCGTTTACGATGCTTTTAGCTCTTAACCGTGTACCAAATTCCACAACAGCGATAAAACTATTGCCCGAATATCCATACCGCTTGTTGGTGTTCATGGTGCGGCTCTGGAACGATGGCAGTTGTCCAAAGCCTGATCCTGTTAATCCAACCGGGATACTGGGTTTGTTATCATCAAAGGTGATGCCATCATCCGGGCGCTGGTAGCGGTTCATCTCCCCCCACTCCACTTTCCAGGTGCCAAAACGGCTTTGCAAATTTTTAAGTACGTCTTTTAACCAGGCCAACTGCTGCGCCGGGGTTATGGTTTTAACCAGTGTTTGAAAGCGCCGGGTAATGAAAGTGCTTTCCTGATCGGTTTGAGGCGGCGGCAGCGCTTTCATCATCAATGTACCCCATTCAATGGCAAGCGAACTGGCTACAGAATGGATGGCAGTATTCCTGTCCCACTGCTGCAGGATCTTTATTGGCTCTGCAAGTGATTGCTTTACAGAATCGGGTGCATCATCATATGCCTTGAAAAGTGAGGGTAACAGATCGTCAAAAGCGGCCAGGTAGTGGTCATACCCTTTGGCTACCAGGTCATCAAGCGTAAGGTTTTTCGCATCTTTTAAAATCCTGATAGCAGTTACCGCCCGGTAGTTTTCACCATCAGGGGCCATGTATACGGGGTATTTACTTTTATCAGGACTTGACGTGCCCGAAGCCGTATACGGCGTTGAATTACAGTTCTGGATCCAGCCGGTGGCGGGGTTGGTATTAGTGATGATCTCGCTCAGTTTGTGGACACCCTGCCATTCGGTGGCCGATGTACTGCCATCAACAGGCAGGCTCCAGTCATATTTGGGATTGCGTTTAGGAATGTAGTTGCCGTACCAAAAAATAGTATTCCCCTTATCGTCGGCGTAAACAGTACTGTTTGTAGCGTTCGATAACATGTTCATGGCCTTTTTATATTCGGCCAGGTTATTGGCTTTGGTTATCAGCCATGACTCAACCAGGGCATTGTATGAGCGGTTGTTAGCTTTAAGTGCCATCCACTTACCATCCCTGGCGCCCAGCACCGGGCCGTGATGGGTATAATATCCTGTTATAGAGCGCTGCTCAGTCTCATCGCTATGCTTTATTTTGAAAGATAGTTTACGGGTGATAACGGGCCTCAGCTTACCATCATATTCGTAATACCATTTACCCTCTTTTTTACTCACTTTTTCGGCGTAAAGGTCGGCTACGTCGGCATAGGCACTGGTATGCATCCATCCGCAGTGCTGGTTGAAACCCTGGTAAATAAAAAACTGGCCCCAGGTAACAGCCCCGTACGCGTTAAGGCCTTCATCGCTTACCAGCTCAACTTCGCTGCGGAAATAGAACGGCACATGCGGATTAATATACAGCAAAGCATGGCCCGATGCCGATTTGGATGGTGCTATAGCAAAGCCATTTGAACCGGTTTCGCGCTCGTTCACCATATCATAAATATTTTTTGCAGGCTGGCTGATCACCGCGCCAAGCTTTTCGGGGGCGGTACTGTAAAAGTCTTTGGTTTCGCTTAGTTTAATGCCACCTGTTTCGGTAGCGGCAACGCTGCCATCGGTAAACATCAAGGCATACCAGGGTTCAAAATGTTTAAATACTTTGGGCTTTACTTCGGGATGTTTGTACAGGTAATAATTAATGCCATCGGCAAAAGCATCCAACAGTTTCCGAAACCAGGGGGCGCTTGTTTTGTAATCTTTAATGGCGTCGGCACTATCGGCAATCAGTTGCAGCTGCACATCGGTATATAAATTAGTTTCGCCATCAACCTGGGCCTGTTTACCTAACTGGTAAAGGTAATTGCGTTCAATGCCTTTAAAGTTATCTTCGCACTGGGTATACATCAATCCGAAAACAACAGCAGCATCTGTTTTTCCATAAATGTGAGGAACTCCCCAATTATCCCTGATAATGGTTACTGACTTTGCTAATGTTTTCTCCCGTTTTATTTCCTTTTGATTAATTTTTTGAGCAAAAACCAAAGCAGGAAGAAACATTGAAACAATAATAAAATTAGCTTTCACGGTAACAGCAATTTTACCAAACAATTTATCCATATAAATGTGAAGTAAACGAGGCTTTTTAAAGATTTTGAGGTAAATTTGAAGATTAATTCATAATAATTACATAGCACCGCCGTTTTTATTCAAATATTTACAATCGGCTTTTTTGAGGTAATTATTTGCTGTACTTTAAAACTGTACAGTTAACATTTGATAAATTTTCTGTACCGGTTTCTATTCCGGTATCCGAATATAAAGAGCTTGGGTACACATTTAAGATGATATCTGAGATTTAGTTGATTCAATATCATTTGAGACGTGATATTGTGTGCGTTCCGGGGTGAGATACGGAACGCATTTTTTGTTTATGAAGGAGATCATGGTTCATAGTTAATGGTTCATGGCAATTAGAGGTAATCACTAACGAGATTCAAATTCGGCCATGATCCATGAACCATCAACTAATGAACTACTAATGAACCCACTTATCCCTGTACCACGCCATAGCTAATAACACCATGCGGTTATAGGTTTCGAGGCCCTGGGGCTGGTTGTTGGCTTTCAGGAAGTTATCATAAAAAATACTGCTTATGGCGCCCAGCTTGTTTTCGTAAGCCAGCCAGTAATTCCGCTCGGTGATATAATCGCC
Source organism: Mucilaginibacter sp. SJ (assembly GCF_028993635.1). Lineage (NCBI taxonomy): Bacteria > Pseudomonadati > Bacteroidota > Sphingobacteriia > Sphingobacteriales > Sphingobacteriaceae > Mucilaginibacter > Mucilaginibacter sp. SJ. Next base: position 5,413,514 of record NZ_CP118631.1, on the reverse strand, counting down.
GCATACATCTTTGCTGATCAATGCTTTGAGTTCTTTATGAGCAAGGGTATCACGGGCGCCAAGCGAATGCATGAATTCCTGCACAGCGAGATGATATGCCGAATAACGCAATAACCTGTCATGCGATTTTACGGCGATGACAAAGCCGGCAAAATCAGCTTCATCCTCTGCCCCATATCCCATCTGGTGCGACATCTCATGACATACCACAAAGGGCCGGTTAAAAATGGGCATCCGGTAATTTACCTGGGCTTCAGAGGTGAAAGGGTTATAATAGCCCGACGTGCCAATATAATTTAATAATGGCGTCAATATAGATGGTTTTATATCGGGATTATAAGCCCTGAAATTAACAGAATCTTTACTGAGCACGCCGATGGCATGCCGTGCTGTATTATAAATATGGGTATTACTTTGGGCCCAGTCGGCCGGTGTAAGCCGTGCACGGGTAACGTTGGCGCTGTCAATCAGGATGCGGGTTACCGCTTTAAGATCGGCGGTTGTAAAAGCCGTATCCCTCAGCCCAAGCCGCTCGGAGGCCGGCAGCCTGAAATAGTTCATTCCCCACAACATATAAAAAGCCACAACGCCTGCCTGGATACCTATAACCAATCCTAAAAAAAGCTTCCCCGCCATTTGAAATCTTTTTTTAAACAGCAGGGCAATTAACCTGATCACCGCATAGATCAAATAAATAACCACGGCTATATATACGATATCGCCAACACTAAACGGAAATATGTTTAAAACGGAATGAAAAACCCGGCAAATGATAATGTAAAAACCATTGGCATAATAGCGTTCAACAGCGGCCGGATGATCAGCAAACAGCATTAGCAAAAAAATAGCCAATGCCAATAATGTTATTGCGATGATTCTTTTTAGTACAGGTTTTTTGTTGGTTGGGTAGCGCATTATCTAAGGTAAATATAGCGCTTTAGGGTTCAGGTTTAAAAAAGAATGCTTTTGCGCGCTAAAAACCCGGGTAATAGAAAAAGCCCCCTTGGCAGGAGGCTTTCAAAATTGTGAAAAATAAGGTTACTGAATATCATTTACTTACAGACACCGGCACTACGATCTTGTCCCAGAACATGCAAAAACTTTTTGCATCAACTGTATAAACTAATCTTTCGTGCATTGGCGCGGCTTTGGTTTTTACGTTTACACGCAGGGCGTCTTTTGACTCATCGTATTTAAACGCACCCCATTGTTTGGCCACTTTGTTAAAAATAACTGTCCAGGTACCGTTTTCGGCAGGGACCAGGAAGAAGCTATAAGTACCCGCTGCCAGTGGTTTACCCTCAACTTTGATATCTTTTGTTGTTGTAAAAGTTGTGGCCTCGTTAGCACCTGCACGCCATACTTTACCGTAAGCTTCAAGACCGCCCCAAATTTTACGGCCTTTAACCGATGGGCTGCCATAGTTAATAGTAATAGTTGAACCGGCAGCTGTACCGCTAACGCTATCGCGCGGGCTTGCTGGTTTGTCCTGGGCAAAGGTTACCGCTGATACCAATAAGGCGAAAGCAAACAGGAATGCCGCCTTAAGCTGAAATGATTTTTTCATAAGATTTCTCATAATTTGTTTAATATAAAGATAGATTGAAATTTGGTTTAAAAACAACTATTCGTTTAAATACCTTCAAGAGGTGATTTTAACACATAAAACACTGAAAATAAACACCTGATGATTAAACTATTTTGAATTTATATTGTTTAATAATTGAAAGATCATATTGCAATTAGGAATCGACCGGAGGGATTCATAGCCCAAAGGTTAAACAATTGTTGTGGTTTTTTTACCCTGCCTACCATGGCAGGGTTTTTTATGCGCCGGCATCATTGTACCTTATAAGTTAAGGTTTATCCCAATGCGGTACACTTTTTAACCTGCTTTATTGGCCGATATAGCTTGCAGGCGCGATACTATAGCATCTAAAGAAACGGAAGGTGAAACCGGCTTGTCATTTTGTGAAAAAACAGGCGCAGAGCAACACCATGCCGCTAACAGCGATAAAACTATCTTTTTCATAAGCGGGAATAACAGCAGGTTAAAACTGGTTATATAATGGCAATTAAATATAAGTATTTATTTGCAAAAGCACTCATTTTAAATTAGTTATATACACCCTATAAAACTGTCCCTGCTATTGCGTCAGTTCGGCGTCCTGCTTCATTTCTTCCCAGTAAAGTGTTTCAAGGTAAATACCGTTTTGAATAGCTACACGCGCACGTATTTTTTCTAATTCGGCTTTCACTTCTTCATTGCTGAGCTCCCTACCCAGCGAATGGTAATAAATGGCGTAACCTGTTTTGCTGTTTACGCATTTATAATGCTTTTCCCCGGCTTTCATAATTGGATTGACTAATACAAATACAATGCATCAATGCCGCGTATTGTTTTAATTAAACTCAAATGTTACACAATTTTCCTTATTCAATTGGCAGGTTTCTTTTTACTTTAAATCAGCAACTTACAACCTCATTAATTTCGTTTTATTACATTAGCTTAACCATTCTTAACATTAACTTAACATTTGGCATTATATTAATGGTTACTTTTATCCGCTGAATAATTTATAGTGACATATTTTAAAATCCGCTTAATATAACTACTGTAAATTCACGACTGATAAGACAGATCAATGAAGAGCACTAACTCAAAATCGATATTTCCAAACTCAAACCAGGTTTTTTACGATTTGTTCAACACTGCTGTAGCCAATGTTACCGAAATGGCCAGGCTGCTTGACGAAGCCGTTAACGCCCCAACATCATATGAGCAGAAGTTTAATTTTGCGCATATTGATAAGCTGAAATTTAAAAGTTACGAGATAACACACAGGGTATTCTCTGAATCGGGCCGGATGCTGATCTCGCCGTTTAACCGCAAGGATATGTGTGATCTGGCATCAGCCATTGATGATGTAGCCGACAGGATTACCATGGCCGCCCGCAGGATAAACCTTTACAACGTACCTGCTATTACCCAGCCAATGATAGATTTGGCTGCCCTGATCCTTAAAACCAGTACCGAGCTTGAAAAAGCGGTAAACGCGATGAACAACCTGAACAAATCGCCCGAAATTTTTGAGCTTTGCAGTAACATCAAAAAACTGGAAGCCCAGGCCGATGCGGTTCACAATAAAGCCTTTGCCGATCTGCTCAATAATGAAAAAGATCCGATTGAATTAATTAAATACACCGATGTTTTTGCAGCCATGGAAACTGCGACCGACAGCTGTGAAGATACAACGCTGATCATTGAAAGTATTTTGATCAAGAACGGGTAAGAGTCTCACCCAATCCTCTCCAAAGGCTTTTTGTTTTTCTTTCGTCATGCCGGGCTTATTTACTGTTTGGCCATAACATGATTAAAAATGGGTGTCATGCTGAGTGATTTAAATCCCTGGCCTCTGAAGGTAAAATGACATCTGCGTCACGTCATCGCTGTAAGGAATGAAGCAATCACCGACAGGCTGGTAACGGGCTTCATTAGTATTTGACTTACATCGTCGCGCTATTGGCCGCGCGGGGCCAGTTACTTTTGTCGCCACAAAAGTAACCAAAAAGGCTTGCAGCAGAGAGGCTTCTTTGCGCGCAACCTGGCCCCATAGCCATCGGCGCAGCCTTCACCCTGCAAAACGAACAGAACCACGGGCTGCAATTATTTTGCCCCGGTTCGCACACAATGCCTCCGCTTCTGCAAAAACTTGCTATGCCCCTGCAGCCGCACCGCCCAGCATCGTTCTGTTCGTTTTCACCCGAAGCTAATCTGCTGCGAAAAAACCACATTTTTTATCTTGTCATGGGTAGCCCGTCGAAGCATGGCGGGCAGGCCTCTGCGCGCGACCCTTCGACAAGCTCAGGGTGACAGGCCTTATTTTTTGTCATTTCAACTTCAGAGTCCGCCGGATTTCAAAATTCAGACTAACATCCAACTGGCTTCATGAGCATATTTTATTTCCCCTTATCAGTTTGCGGCCCATTGTCGCCTCCATTATTATCCTGATCATTATTTCTCTCTTTTTCCCGCTCCTTCTTAAATTCAAGCTTGCCAAACTTATAACTCAGGCTTATCCCGAACGACTGTACCGGCACCAGTCTCAAGTTAGTTGAATAAAAATTGCTGCCAAAGGTTGATGAGCTTTGACTCACATATTTGGCAAACGGATTGGTAGCCGTAAGCCCGATACTGGCTTTTTTGTTCATGAACATTTTGCGCATGGCAAAATTGTAGAACACAAATTTGGGATTGGTACCCTGGATGCCTTTTTGCGATGAGTTGTAATTACCAAAAAACTCCGCGCTCAAATCATGACCAAAGCTGTATTGCGCGTTGAGGTTAAGGCGGTATGCGAAGGCACTTACATTGGCAAAACCGGGGTTAGTACTGCGCCTGTCGCTAAAAATCATATTGGTACGCAGGCTTAGTTTACCGGTTACCGGTACCGAAGCATAAATATTGATACCGATGCGCTCTTCCGAACCTATGTTATAACGCTGGTTCAATGACACATCGGTATAGGTAGTGCCGTTTACATCAAACGTTGAATAAAAGGTAGTGAACTGCTGAATATCATCGGTATTACGGCGATAGAAAGCTGCGATGTTAATATTGGCGCCTTTATCATATGATTTGTTATAACCTAACTCAAAAAGATCACCTTTTTCGGGTTTCAGGTTAGGATTACCTGTACTGATGTTATGTGGATCGCTGATGTTCAGGAAGGGGTTCAGATCGCCATAATCAGGGCGCTGGATGCGGCGGGTATAGCTTAATTTGATAGATTCGGCACCATTGCCAAACTTATGCGAAAACACAAGTGATGGCGCAAGGATATTATAAGACGGGATGGTCACACCCTGAAAATCGGCTTTGGTGGTAGTATACTCATCTCTTAAACCGGCTTTCACATCCAAAAATTTATCAAATATAGATGTTGAGGCCGACAGGTAGTAAGCATACACTTTACGGTCGTAAGTAAAACCATAGGTTTGGCTTGGGTTAGGCACAAAGGCATTACCGCCAAAAAGGGTATCTGTTACTACATTATTGTTGATGTGGTTAAACACAAGCTTACCACCTGTTTCCAGCGTGAAATTTTTACTTACAGGCTGTGTATAATCAACAGAAATATCGGTTTCCCTGTCCTTACCCGGATTGTTGTTGGAGATACCGGATGAAGTTAAGCCCGAATCATAATCCTGGCGCTGAAATGAGCTGAACGAGTTACGGCCAAAACTTGATGAGTACAATACATCAAGTTCCTGCCCTTCTTTGGCAAAAGTTTTTTTGTAATTCAAACTTACATCGGTTGAGTAGCCACTGAATTTACTGCTTGAGTTACGGATGCTCCTGATATCAGATACCGGGTTGCCGGCCGCGTCAACAACGCTTTGATCCTGGTTGGTGATGCCATTGCCATGGTTACCGAAGTGGTTAAAGCCTACACCCGCGGTCAGCTGATCTTTAGGGCTGATATCCCAGTTAAAATTAATGCCCGATTCATAACCGCTGCGTTTAAAATTGTTGCTGCCCTGCTGAAAAAGAGTGGTCCTGTTAGCGGCCGAATCGGTTGATACGCGATTACGGGTATTGGGTGCGTTGCTGTTGATCTGGGCGTTACCGCTAAAAAAAGCATTCACCCCAAAATTACCCTTACGGGCATTGAGGTTAAATGAACCGTTTTCGCGGCGGGTACCTGCCGATAGGTTAACACTGCCGTTAACGCCCTGCACTTTGCTGTCTTTTAAGATAATGTTTACGATACCTCCCGTACCGGCCGCGTCATATTTCGCGCCCGGGCTGGTAATCACCTCAATACTTTTGATCTGACTGGCCGGGATGCTGGCCAAAGCATCGGCAAGGCTGGCCCCAAAAATGCTTGATGGTTTACCATTGATCAAAAAACGGATATTGGCATTGCCCTGAAGCTCCACATTACCATCAATATCAACCGTGATCTGCGGTACTTTTTTCAATACATCAATAGCTACGCCGCCCTGTGCGCTTAAATCGTTTTGAGGGTTGTAAACCATTTTGTCAATCCGGTTTTCAACAGTAGGTACTTTGGCGGTTATGGTTACGCCTTTTAGTTCATTGGCAACCGGAGCCAATTTGATCTCGCCCAATGATACGGCTCCATCTTTAACAATTACATGTTCGATAGTTGCTTTCTGATAACCTAAAAATTCGGCGGTTATTTTATACTCCCCGGCGGGGATGTTATTTATGCTAAAATTTCCTTTAGGATCGGTGCTGATGCCATTGAAGGGTGAAGCAGCGCCTTGTTTAAATACAGATATAGTGGCATAGTCAACCGGTTGTTTTGTGGTGGCATCGGTAACTTTACCGGTGATTTTGCCCCTGGCTCCGGGGGCAGTTTGGGCGTGTAAGGCGGTTATAAAAATAAAAGAACATAATATCAAAAAAACAGACTTCATTATAAAATACGGGTGTTTGGAACCGCAAATTTTATAAGAAAGATTGGATTAAATCTGAATTAAATGGTATTGAAGTGTATTTGTTACAATATGTTTTTATTATGTATATATGCTTGTTACATTGTATATGAGCATGTTACAAAAAGGTTAAAAAATCAATACAATTGTACCGCCGATAATAAGCAGCGCGCCTATGGCATTTTTTAAAGTTAACGGTTCGCCCAGAAAAATAACAGAAAGCGCGATGGCCAAAGCAACGCTTAGTTTATCAACCGGGGCAACCTGGCTTACCTTGCCCAACTGCAGGGCGCGGAAATAACAGATCCACGAAAGGCCGGTTGCACAGCCAGACAAGATGAGGAAGGCCCAGTTGGTTTTGGTGAGCGTGCTGATACCACCATGGCTCCCCTTAAAAAGTGCTATGGCCCAGGCCAGGATCAGGATTATTACGGTACGGATGGCCGTAGCGAGGTCGGTATCAACCCCTTTAATCCCTATTTTGGCAAAAATGGCTGTAAGCGCTGCAAACAGTGCCGAAAGTAATGCGTAGATCCACCACATAATGATCAGATTTTGTTTTTAACTTGCAACAAGCTAAATGCAAATTTGCTTAGGCATTCTGTACAAAATCTGTGAGATAGCTGTTAGCCTTTACTCAAAATCCAGAATCTGTACAAATTGGCATTTTAACTTTACAAAAAAAAGTTTTGAAAATACTCATCATCGAAGACGAAGAGGGCCTGCGCGAAAGTATTGAAGAATATTTTACCGAAGCCGGCAACATTTGTGAAACCGCGGCCAGCTATGCAGCAGCCCTCGCCAAGGTTGAATTGTACCGTTATGATTGCATCCTGCTGGATATCACCCTGCCCGGCGGTAATGGTATTGATATATTAAAAAAGCTTAAAGCCAATAACTACACCGACGGGGTGCTCATCATATCGGCCAAAAACTCGCTCGATGACCGCCTGCAGGGCCTTGACCTCGGTGCTGATGATTATTTGGTAAAGCCCTTTCACCTTTCGGAATTGAAGGCGAGGGTATCGGCCATCATCAGGCGTAAAATGTTCAATGGCAGCAATGTACTTAACTTCAATGAGCTCAGTATCGACCTGATGGCTAAAACGGTAGCTGTAAACGGCATCCCGGTAAAGTTTACCCGTAAAGAGTTTGCATTGCTCATCTATTTCATCTCCAACAAAGGCAAAGTAATTTCAAAAAACGCCATTGCCGAACATTTATGGGGCGATGGCATCGATCTGGCCAATAATTTCGACTTTATTTACTCGCATATTAAAAACATCCGTAAAAAAATAATGGAAGCCGGCGGCAAGGATTATATTTATGCAGCCTATGGTATGGGCTACAAATTCGCCGATCAATAATGAAGCTTTCGGAAAGGTATAACCGGGTAAATTTAATTGCTACTATTGTTATCATGCTGATAACCGGCGTTATTTATTACCAGGCCATCAGCCTGATCCTTACTAATCAAAAAGACAATTCACTTAAGGTTGAAGAGCAGGAAGTTTTTGATTACGTAAAGCTCAATCACCACCTGCCCCAGGTTTTCGCCTCGAAAGACCAGCAGATCACCTTTATTTCGGCCGAACCCAATTCGGTTAAACGCGAATTTTTTAACACTACTTATTACCGCGAAAAAGACGAGCCGGAATCAGGTCGCGGTTTGGTCAGTTCGGTGACAGTTGGCGACAGGTATTATAAAATCCTGATAGTTGAATCGAAAGTAGAAACGGAAGACCTCATCCAGATCATCTTCGGCATTACAATAGGCGTTATCTTATTACTGCTGCTGGTGTTGGTAATTACCAACCGCCTGATATTGGGCCGGCTTTGGCAGCCATTTTACAGTATCCTGAGTGAATTGAAACTATTTAATGTTACCGACAGCCGCGAAATGCCATCTCCCAATACTACTATCGACGAGTTTAACGAACTCCAGGCCGAAGTTACCGCCATGGCCGAACGGGTAAAAAAAGACTACAAAGACCTTAAAACCTTTACCGAAAACGCCTCGCATGAGCTGCTTACCCCTATTGCGGTGATCAACTCCAAATTGGACACCCTGATCCAGACAGAAAACTTTAGTGAGCATCAAAGCAAGTTACTCAATGACCTTTACAGCGCGGTATCGCGCCTGAGCAGGCTTAACCAATCGTTGTTATTACTGGTCAAGATTGAGAACAAACTATTGAACGATCGACAGCACCTGGATTTACAGGAACTTATAGATGATTTGCTGTATCAATTGGAAGATATTTTCAACGACAAAGAAATAACGGTTATTTCAACAATTAGCAAAAAGGAAATTGAAGCCAGCAATTACCTTATTGAGATATTGTTAAATAACCTCATCATCAACGCGGTACGTCATAACCGTACAGGCGGCGAGATCATCATCAGCCTCACAGCCGAAAATTTAACCATCAAAAACACCGGCGAACAGGTAGCCTTAAATCCTGAAAATATCTTTACCCGCTTTCATAAAGCATCCACATCTGAAGGCAGCGGCCTGGGGCTTACCATATCCAAACAAATCTGCGAAAGTTTGGGTTATCAGCTGGTTTACAGTTATGAAGCGCCATACCATATCTTCACGGTCAACTTTTAAATTTGTTACACTGCCCCTACCAATTTTTTCCAGAATTATCGTGTAGCTTAGCTATTATTTAACACAATACGTATTATTTTGACCATCCGGATAAATTGGGTTTTCGGCTTTTTATTTTGCCTGCTTAGTGCTGCTACACAGGCACAAACCTACAATCTTGAACATTATTTGGAGCTTGCCAAAAGTAACAGTCCGCTGTTAAAGGATTTGCAAAATCAGGTTGCTTCGGGCCAGTTGGACAGCCTCCGGATCAGGGCAGGTTACAGGCCACAGGTAAGCGCTAACAGTGCCGGTCTTTACGCGCCGGTTGCCGGCGGCTATGGTTATGCCCCTGCCATCACCAACGAGCATACGCTTAATGCGCTATTGGGCATCAATCAATCGCTGGATAGCAAAAAAAATATCGCTGCACAGATAGATGCGGTGAAGCTGCAATCGCAATCGGTGCTTAATACCGCCAAAATCTCTGAGCAGGACCTGAAAAAAGCAGTCACGGCACAATACATAGCGGCATTTGGCAGCCTGCAACAGGTAAAATTTAACCAGGAAGTGATCAGCCTGCTTAACCGGGAGGAAGCGCTGCTTAAAAAACTGACCCGCACCAATGTTTACCGCCAAAGCGATTACCTTACTTTTTTGGTTACCCTTAAACAGCAGGAACTAACTTTGTCGCAGGCAAAGCTGCAATACAAAAATGACTATACTACACTTAACTATTTAACCGGCATTGCTGATACCAGTTACATCGAACTACAGGATCCCGGCATTCAAAAAACTATCCGGGCCAATATTAGTAACAGCATCTTTTTCAGCCAGTATAAAACGGATAGCCTTAAGCTGGTAAACAGTCGCGCCTTAGTTGATTTTGCCTACAAACCCAAGATTAATTTACTGGCAGACGGCGGTTACAATTCCGATTTCCTGAGTGGGCCGGCCTATAAAAATTTCGGCGCCAGTATTGGTTTTAGTTTTACCCTGCCATTATATGATGGAGGCCAGCGTAAGATCCAGTACCGCAAGCTCTCGTTAGAAGAAGATACCCGGCGCAGCTACAAAGCGTTTTTTGATACACAATACCGCCAGCAGATTGCTCAGCTAAATCAACAGATAGATGGCTCCGAAAAACTGCTCAATCAAATTGATGACCAGATGAAATACACCGAAAGCCTGGTAAAAGTTGACACCCAACTGCTGCAAACCGGCGATGTGCGTGTAGCCGACCTGGTGCTGGCTATCAACAATTACCTTGCTATAAAAAATCTTAAAACACAAACCAATATTAATAAGCTGCAGCTCATTAATCAGCTCAATTACTGGAACAAATAATATGAAATTTAAACATATATACCTGTTTGCAGGCCTTTTAACCTTGCTGTATAGTTGCAAAGGCAACACTCCTGCAGATGATGCCGGCGATGCAGAAACAGCCGCTCAAACGCCCGTAACCGTAACCTCAGTCGCCGATAGTGCTATGGTTGACTATATTGACCTTAGCGCCACATCTGTTTTTCAGCAAAAAAATATTGTGAAGGCCAATGCTAACGGTTACATCCAAAAGGTGAACATCCTGCCAGGGCATTACGTAAATAAAGGCGAGTTTTTATTCAGCATAAAAACCAAGGAAGCACAGAGTATTGGCAACAGCATCAATGTGCTGGATACTACGTTTAAGTTTTCGGGAATTAATAAAATAAAAGCTGCCGGCAATGGCTACGTTACCCAACTCAACCATCAGCAGGGCGATTATGTACAGGATGGTGAACAGCTTGCCGTAATCAGCGATCGCTCAAGCTTTGTATTTGTGATGCAATTACCCTATGAACTGCGTAGCTATGTAAAAAACAACCAGAACGTACTGCTTGTACTGCCCGGCGGCGAAAAACTGATGGCACAGGTAAGCTCATCAATGCCCGCTGTTGATTCATTATCTCAAACCCAGGGTATTGTGCTTAAAGTGAACAGTACCAACCCCATTCCCGAAAATTTGGTAGCCAAAGCGCGGATCATTAAGTCGATACGCCCGCATACGCTATCACTTCCAAAATCGGCCATACTAAGCAATGAAACACAAACGGAGTTTTGGGTAATGAAGTTGATCAATCCTACTACTGCTGTAAAAACTGCCATAACCAAAGGCATTGAAACCGGCGGCAGGGTGGAAATTTTAACCCCCAAATTTTCGGCAAATGATAAAATAGTGGTTACAGGTAATTACGGACTGGCGGATACCGCTAAAGTGAAAATAACAAGCCCCCTCTAAATCTCCCCCGGTGGGGGAGACTTTAAAGCGCTCCCTACCGGGGAGGGTTTGGGTGGGGCATTCAAGTCCTCTCTGATAAATCCTACCAATCAGAGAGATAATTAAGCCCTCCCTACCGGGGAGGGTTTGGGTGGGGCTTATACTATGAACCAGCGAAAAAATTACTTCATAACCCACCGCAAGCCTTTAGGCCTGGTACTTGCCCTGATTATTATGGGCGGTTTGTTTGCCTATTCAAAACTGCAAACTTCGCTTTTTCCTGAAATCACTTTCCCAAAGATCAAAATCATTGCCGACGAGGGCCTGCAGCCGGTAAATAAAATGATGGTTACAGTTACCAAACCGCTGGAAAATGCCATTAAGCAGGTGCCCGACCTGCAACTGGTACGCAGTACTACCAGCAGGGGAAGCTGTGAAATTTCGGCGCTGCTCAACTGGAATGCTGATATCGACCTGAGCCAGCAGCGTATCCAGTCGAGCATCGATCAGATCAAGAACGACCTTCCCGCCGATGTAAATATCAGCGTAGCTAAAATGAACCCTTCCATTTTACCGGTAAGCGGTTACACTTTGGAGAGCCATAACCTGTCCCCTATTGAATTAAGGCAATTAGCTACATACACGGTAAAACCATTCCTGTCGCAGGTCGACGGGGTATCGGAGATCAGGGTGATCGGCGGTAAATTAAAAGAATACTGGCTCACGCTCGATCAGCAAAAAATGACTTCGTTGGGCCTTACGCCTGATATTATCAGTAATACGCTTGCTACTACCAATTTCGTAAAATCAGAGGGCTATCTGTCTGATTATAAGCGCATGTACCTCACTGTCACTGATGCTACCATCAATGCCAAAGATCAGCTGGAGGACCTGGTGATCAGCAACAACCGCAAAAGGATAGTACGGCTCAAGGATTTTGCAAGCATCCAGGTTAACGAAGGGATTGAGTATACCCGTATCAACGCCAACGGGCATGATGGGGTACTGATAGCTGTAGTGAAGCAACCCAATGCCAACCTCATTTCGGTTAGTAACGATATGGCCGATAAGATTGACGCGCTGAAAAAACTACTCCCGCAGGGTGTAAGTATCCGGCCATATTATGTTCAGGCCGATTTTGTGAACGATTCGGTTAGGAGCGTAAGCGACAGCCTTTGGGTAGGCTTACTCCTGGCTATTATTGTGGCGGTTATCTTCTTAAGATCGTTCAAGGCAAGTATCACCATATTGATTACCATCCCGGTTACACTCGGGCTTACACTGCTCATATTGTACTGGCTTGGCTATACTTTTAATATCATGACGCTGGGTGCTATCGCAGCCTCCATAGGGTTAATTATTGACGATGCCATTGTGGTGGTTGAACAGATCCACAGGGTACACGAAGAACACCCGGACGAGTTGAGCAGCCATTTGGTGCGCAAGGCTATTGATTACCTTTTCCCGGCCATGGTAGGCTCATCTATCAGTACTATCGTAATTTTTATTCCTTTTGTTTTGATGACGGGTGTGGCCGGGGCCTACTTCAAGGTGCTTACCGATACCATGATCATTACCTTGCTGAGTTCATTCTTTGTAACGTGGATCGGTTTGCCGGTAATTTACCTGCTCGTAACACGTAAGCCTAAGTTAAATGCAGCAAAAGCTAAGACAGAAGAAATACACACGGTTAAGCAACAAAAGTGGGTTAGTTTCTTTATCCTGCGCCCCTATGTAAGCTTTGTTATTGTTGCCGCGCTGGCTGCCGTAATTGTGATTGTCCCCCCATTGCTGGAGACCGGCTTCCTGCCTGATATGGACGAAGGAGCCATCGTGCTCGACTACAAATCACCTCCCGGAACATCACTGGAAGAAACCGACCGGATGTTGCGCCAGATAGAAAAACAGATCATCAAGCATCCGGATGTAACTGCCTATTCGCGCCGTACGGGTACACAAATGGGCTTTTTTATTACAGAGCCTAACAGCGGCGATTATCTTATCCAGCTAAAAAAAGATCGCACCAAAAGCACCGAAGAGGTGATCAGCGATTTGCGTAAAATGGTTGAGGAAACCCAACCCGCGCTGCAGGTTGAATTTGGCCAGGTGATATCCGATATGCTTGGCGACCTGACCACATCGGCCGAGCCTATCGAGATCAAAGTATTCGGTGATAATCAGCAAACCCTGCAAAACCTGTCAAGGCAGATAGCCGGGCTGGTTGAAAAAGTAAAAGGTACTGCCGATGTGCTGCCGGGTATTGTTATCGCCGGTCCTTCGGTAAGCATTCAACCCCATTACAGCAAGATCGCACAGTATGGAATTACCGCTGCCGATCTACAGATGCAGATCCAAACCGCGCTGGAAGGTAATGTAATAGGCAGCTTACTGGAAAAAGAACAGCTTTCACCCATCCGCATGGTTTACCCGGGTAACCGCTCGCTTAACGTGAATGACATCCATAACCTGCACATATTTTTACCCAGCGGCAAACTCATCCCTATAACCGAACTTGCTTCGGTAGAGTTAAGGCCCGGCGATGCGGAGATCAATCGCGAAAACCTGCAAAGCATGAATGTAGTGAGCGCCCGTCTGGAAGACAGCGACCTGGGTACCGTAATAACATCCATTCAAAAAACCATCCATGATAACGTAAACCTGCCAACGGGTTACCACGTGGAGTATGGAGGAGCCTACGCCCAGCAGCAGCAGTCATTTAAAGAATTGCTTATCATCCTCATAACTGCCTGTTTACTGGTTTTTGGGGTGATATTATTCCTGTTCAGGCAGTTCAGGATAGCGCTGCTTATTTTGGTGATTGGCATTTTAGGTATCGCCGGTAGCTTCCTGGCTTTATTTATTACCGGTACGCCACTCAATGTGGGCAGCTATACAGGGTTGATTATGATTGTAGGCATTATTGGCGAAAACGCCATTTTCACCTTCCTGCAGTTTAAGGAAAGCGCTATCGAAAATGAAAATAAAAACATTGACGCCGCTATAACCTTTGCCATCAGTACCCGTTTAAGACCAAAACTAATGACCGCTTTGGGGGCCATTATAGCCCTGTTGCCGCTTGCTTTAGGCATAGGTGCCGGCGCGCAATTACACCAGCCATTAGCAATTGCAGTTATTGGGGGTTTTTTAGCGGCGTTGCCATTACTGCTTATCGTTTTACCGGCAATGCTCCGTATATTGTACCGCAAAGGGTTTAACACCCATTTAAATGAAATTAATGAAAGCCACAACGGTTAACACAGCATTTTTACAGATTCGGGACTTAATTTCATGGCAATAAACACTCCCGAAAAATGAAAAAGCAAATTTTGGCCGTAGCCTTGCTCATAGCAGGTATAGCTCCTTTTAAACTGAATGCGCAAACCTATGCGGCCGATAAAACCATCGCGCTACCGGGTGATGGTGGTTACGATTACCTGGCTATCGACAAGATCAACCGTAATCTTTATGTATCGCATGGTACTGCTGTAAATGTCATTAACCTGGATACCGAAAATCCGGTTGGCGTTATTGATAACATGAAAGGCGTTCACGGTATAGCCATTGTAAATAAACTTAATCGTGGTTTCATTAGTGATGGCAAGGCAAATGCCGTAGTAGTTTTTGATCTGAAAACTTTTAAAACCATAACTACCATTGCCCTTACCGATGCTAATGGCCCTGACGCTATTATGTATGACCCCTACTCCGACCGGGTGTTTACCTTCAACGGCGAAAGTGATAATTCATCGGTAATTAACCCGGCAACGCTTAAGCAGGTTGGCACGGTTGCACTTGGCGGCGGCCCCGAGTTTGCTGTATCCGACGGCAAAGGTAAAATCTACAATAACCTTGAAGATAAAAGCAGCCTGAATGTTATTGATAGCAAAAGCCTTAAAGTAGTTAAAAACTATCCCCTTGCCCCCTGTGGTGGCCCTACCGGCTTAGCGCTTGATGCCGCTAACCAGAAATTGTTTACCGTTTGCCGCGAAAATAAGGGGGTGAGTGTTGTTGATATCAAAACAGGCAAAGTGACTGCTACCCTGCCAATCGGCGCCGGGGTTGACGCGGTAGTTTATGACCCTGAAACCAAACTGATATTTTGCTCATGCGGCGATGGCACCACTACCATCATCAAACAAAAATCGGCTGATGAATATGAGGTGATCCAAACCCTAAAAACCGCCGAAAGGGCGCGCACCATGGCACTTGACGCCAAAACCCACAAAATTTATTTGAGCGTTGCGCAGTTTGAACCCGGCACACGCAAAACCATTCCCAATACTTTTAAGGTGCTTGTTTTTAAGCGAAACTAACGTAAATTGTATATAAAATTTATATGAAATGATCGTGAAGATTTTGGTTATTCCTAATATTACTAATTAATTTTTACAAAAAAATGAACTTTTGCGCACGTTATCGTTATATTTAACGTTTTAACACTATATGATTAAAAAGACTGATTTTGTTTATTCCCAGGAGTCTGAACCTCATCGTATCCGCACAAAAAAAATCTTGAAGGAGTTTCCGCAACTGCGAAAGCTTATTGGTAAAAACCCCGCAACCATATGGGCCATTATTGGTTTAGTAGCTTTCCAGGTTGTTTTAGCCTGGTTTGTACGCGACCAGTCATGGTGGATAGTTTTCGGAGCTGCTTATTTGCTTGGCGCTTTTGCCGATCACGCATTGTTTGTGATGATCCACGAATGTACACACCAGCTGCTGTTTAAAAACCGCAACGCAAACCGCTGGGCATCCATGTTTGCCAACTTACCGCAAATATTACCAAGCGCTATTTCATTCGAAAAGTACCACATCAAACATCATTCATTTCAGGGCGTTCATGAGCTTGATGCCGATTTGCCAAACCGCTGGGAAGCAAAACTGATCAGCAATTCATTTTTTGGTAAAGCAATCTGGCTGCTGTTTTTCCCGGTATTTCAATTGTTCCGCCTTTCACGTTTAAGGGAAATCCATCCTTTTGACGGCTGGATCCTGACAAACTGGTTATTACAGGCAGCATTTACAACCGCAATCGCTTATTTTATGGGCTGGCATGCAGTGGCGTTCCTGCTGTTGAGTTTCTCGTTTTCGGTTGGCCTGCACCCGCTGGGCGCCCGATGGATCCAGGAGCATTACCTTACCGTTACCGAAGAGCAGGAAACATACAGCTATTATGGTAATTTTAATGCCGTAGCCTTTAACGTAGGCTTCCACAATGAGCACCATGATTTTCCTTCTATCCCATGGAACAAACTTCCCGAGATCAGGAAAACTGCCCCTGAATACTATGATACCTTACATTATCATACCTCATGGACCAAACTATTCTTCCAGTTTTTGTTTGACAGGGAGATCTCACTTTTTAACCGCATCCTGCGTAAAGACCGCGGTCGTGTAGCGTTAACAGACATTTCAAAACCAGATATTGACCTCACCAAATCCGAAGCCACAAAGCCGGAGCTTATAGACGTTGAAAAATAAGAAAATGAGAAAGGGCCTTGAAAAAGGCCCTTTTTTGTTGGCGATAGTTGACTTATTTAGGAATCATCATTAATATTATTTTTCCATCTTTTTTGCCCCGCTGCCGCAAGCGTCCCCGCTTGTGGCCCGCGTTTAGGTATACAACCTGATTAGCCTCTCGCATAGCTTAGCATGATACCCACAAGCAAGGACCCTTGCGGTAGCGATGTAAAACTCCAAAACCATGATAACCAAACTTTCATCATGTCAAATTCTCCCTTGCATTTCACCAACTAATTTCCGTATTTTGCTAAAAATATTAGTAAAATGAAACATATAAGCGTAGCCGATCAACTTATAATCTTTAGTCGTTATATCGGTCAGCAGGTTATGATTATTAGTCTTTTAAATAACAATGAAGTCAGCCTTGGTATCCTTAACGGGGTAAAACACAATGCCATAGCTGTTAGCACTGATAATATCATACGCTGGATTCCGCTTTATGATAACTTCAGGCTTTGCGAAATCAAACTGCTTTTGAAACCTTTAAAAAAGCTTACTACCGAAATTGTTTCCGCAGCAAACGACCTGCCCGTAAAGGCGTTCATCACTCCATATTACCAGCAACTGGGCTATGATATGCCTGTTTTTATTGAACCCGGGCACCCCTGTAATTGCAAATATGTTCAGGAACTGGAACTGGCCGATTACCGTACCCCTGCCGAAATATACAGGCAAAACGCTTTATTACATGCTTTTGAATCGGCATAAATGTTTCATGGTACGAATATTGTGTACCATCTGCCCTGTTTGTTACATAATTTTCATAGAATCGTAACAAAATCAAATAATTAATGTCAACTTCATACTAACGCGCTTTATTTGCGTTATTGTTTGCAAGAAACAGAATGAGTCGATCAAAAAAATTAAATATACTCTTACCCATTGTATCCCTGCTTTTTATGGGGGCTTTTGCCAAGCACAGGCTGCTCGACAGGCAGGACATTACAGGCACCCTGAATGATAAAGAGATGGATGAAACGTCGGGTATTGCAGCATCGTCTATTAGTCCCGACACCTACTATGTACATAACGACAGCGGCGATACCAGCCGTTTTTTTGCTATAACAGCCGAAGGCAAACTCAAATCAACCATTTATTTTAAGGGAGATAGCACTCAAAAGCTGGGGGTACAGGATTGTGAAGATATTGATGTTGGCCCCGGACCGGAAAAAGGTAAAAGTTACGTTTACCTTGGCGATATAGGCGATAACAATCAAAACAGGCCATATATTACAGTTTACCGCATGGCCGAAAAAAAATCATGGGCTACAGGTGATAAGGCAATTACAAACACAAAAGCTGTGCGGGCAAATTTTAAATATCCGGATGGCGCTAAAGATGCTGAAACGTTGATGATTGACCCGATAGGCAAACAATTGATCATTGTAAGCAAAAGGAGTGACACCGTCGCGGTTTACACCGCTCCATTAAAATACCAGGCCAATACAACAACTATATTAACCAAACGCTGCAAATTGTTCTTCGCAGGTTTTAAACCTTTTAAATGGATAACGGCCGGCGATATCTCTAAAGACGGGCAGCAGATCCTGCTAAAAAGCTACGACAAGGTTTACTACTGGCGCCGCCAGCATAACGAACCCATATGGGAAACCATGGTACGTAAACCACGTGAGCTGGTATATAAAGTTGAAAAACAGGGCGAGGCTATAGGCTTTCAGCCCGATGGCAAAGGCTACTACACTACAAGTGAAGGTGTTTTTTCGCCGATATATCATTACGATGTGCCAAATTGATTTTCAAACTACATCACATAGAAAAGGCCTTTATCGAATAAGATAAAGGCCTTTTTTATAAAGGATCGCTTACATCACCCGGATAAGCTTTACGCCATGCGGTGGGATTTTAAAGTATATTAACGTCCCATCAGGGTCTCTCGCAGAGGACCCTGATGTATACGCCATGCAGATTGATATATACGCCAGATCAGCTGTTCTAAATACCCGAAACTCAATGAACCTCAGGGTCCCATCAGGGTCTTTCGCAGATTTAAGCTTACCCACAAAATTGCTTGTCGTTTAAACAGCAAGTCGTCGTGTTTTGCCCCTCTGGGGCAAAGGGTATTCTATAACTTTACGAGCTACAAACCTTTTGCACCTCTGGTGCATCTGTCCTTGGGCAACTAATACATCTTTATTAAATTGTAAAATCCCCCGGAGGGGGAACAGGTTTGTAGAAATAACGTCACACCCCTTACCCGAACCCCGGAGGGGTTCAACTTATCAGGATTACCCAATTGACCATTGATTTTATGGGTAAACTTAAACTCGCAGAGGACCTTGATGTATACGCTATGCAGATTGATATATACGCCAGATCAGCTGTTCTAAATACCCGAAACTCGATGAACCTCAGGGTCCTCTGCGAGAGACCCTGAAGGGACATGATGTATACACCAGATCAGCTGTTCTAAATACCCAAAACGCGGTGAACCTCAGGGTCCTCTGCGAGAGACCCTGAGGGGACATGACGTCCCCCCTACCCGAACCCCAGAGGGGTTCAACTTATGTAGGTTATCCAATTTAACTATTGATTTTATGGGTTAACTTAACTCTACGACAGACTAAAAAGACCTTTGCCAAATAAGCAAAGGCCTTTTTTCATATTAAACAATCTATCTACATAGCCCGGATAAGCTTTACACCATGCGGTGGTATTTTAAAAGTGTATTTGTGGTTAACCGCTATCAGGTATTTCTGTTCCCAAACGTCGCGTGCTTTGGTAAAGCCTTTTAACAGCTTGTCAGTAACATCCAGGTTAACGGTTTGATATTTATCAGATGTGTTAAAGAAACCTATTGCTTTTTCGCCTTTGGTAAGCTCTTTTACCCAAATCTGCTGCTCATCTGTTTTAGAAGCCTGTCTTGCACCTTTACCTAAAGCATCCTGGTCAATAGCCAGTACTTCATCATTCGTTAACAGGCTAAGCGTAAACCTGTCCAGGTGCCCCATATCGCAGCCGATTAACAGCGGCGCAGACAGCAGGCTCCATAAACTGATGTGGGTATATTGCTCATCATAAGTTAAACGGCTATTGTGCAGGCTTGGCCCCCAGCCTACTTTGCCCACCACCAGCATATCCGGATCATTAAAATGTCCCGGACCGGCGTAAGGCGAAGCGGGATCCTGGCTAAAGCCAATATCGCTCATGCTTCTCCAGGTATCCTGAATATCGCCGGTGGTACGCCAGCTGTTACCGCCGGTTTCGGCACCCCATTTCCAAACATCACCCCAGCCGTACTGGCAAAAACTGAACATAATATCGCGGTTTACCTTATTTAAAGAGGTGCGCATTACTTCATATGGTTTCTTAAGCGCAGGCAGATCGGGATGCGGTGGGGTAACTTCCGAGTAGGAGCACCAGTCGTATTTCAAATAGTCAAAACCCCAGTCGGCATAAGTTTTGGCGTCCTGATCTTCATGCTGCCAGCTGCCCAAAAAGCCGCCGCAGGTGCGCGGACCAGGCGATGAATAAATCCCCGTATGCAGGCCAAGGCTGTGTACATAATCAGTTAAACCTTTCATATCCGGAAACTTACTGTTAGCTACGATGGCGCCATCGGCAGCACGGTTTTCCGCCTCCCAGCCATCGTCGATATTGATATAGTTCCAGCCATAAGCACTTAATTTCTCCGACATTTCTTTAGCCGAGATCTTTACCTTTTCATCATTAACGCTCAAGCCCCAGGCATTCCAGCTGTTCCAGCCAAGCGCGGGAGTAAGTCCAATTTTATCACTAATGCTAATGGTAAGCGCTTTGGTTTTGCTGCCTAAGTTATTGGTAACCGTAAGCGTTACAGGATAATCTCCCTTTTGGCTTACCACACCTGTAATGATACCTGTTTTAGCATCAAGCGTTAAGCCTGCAGGCAAGCCCGCGGCTTTATAGGTAAGCGGCTTTTTACCGGTTGCCGGGATCAGGTAAAGGAAAGGGTTACCCGGCCTTGCACCGTAAACCTCGGCTCCGTTAATTTTTGGCCTGGGCGATGGATAAGGCGTAAGGATATAAGGTGTAGTTTCTGTTTTAACAATCTCCTTCCCCGATTTTTGATCTGTAAAAGTATAAGCAATGGTATATGATTTTTTAGCTAACCGGGCTATAACAAACGAATAGGTGAAAGGCTTTCCGGAGGTAAAGTTTGCAGGGTTTGTTTTTTCGTAGATCACCGCACCCGTTTCAGGGTCGGTAACTTTAAAGGCCAAAGTACCCTCGTACTGGTATTTATTGGTCGTAATCAATTTAACTGATTTGGCCAGGCTATTATTTTCCTGGAAAGTAAAATCGCCATCGGTATTAACCGTAACGTGATCCATTACATCGGCCATGGCAATAGAAAAATTATCGCCGTAAATACCACCGTCGCCCCCGGTATCGTAAATACGGATGGCCAGCACATTTTCTTTATCCCACAAAATTGCAGGATCTGAAGCCGGGATACTATAAGTGCGCGGCCCGTAATGGCCATCTTTAATGGTTCCGCTGTGGCCACCATATTTAGCGATCAGCTTTCCATTCAGGTATACCTCGTCATTATCGTCAACACTGGCCAGGCTTAAGCGAAGACTATCCTTTAAATAGGCTTTCTCCTTAAGCGATGAAGGGATCACTACGTGGATACGGTACCAGCCGAAGCCATCGTAATTAGGGTGTCCCTGCGGTTCCCAGGAGTGGGCGACATCAATGCTTTGCCAGTTTTGATCGTTAAAAGTTGGGGACGACCATTGGGCAGAATCACCCACAGCAAATTTCCAGCCTTTGTTAAGCTGAACATCCTGTGCCGAAGCGCCCAAGTACGTACCACCCAACAATAGCAATGCGGTAAAAATTTTCTTCATTATTATAGGTTGTTTAAAAGTGAAAGCGAAACAGGATTTCGCCCGGTTAGTATGCAGATTTAAAGGTACAATCATTTTGAATAATTAGAAATGTGTTGTTAACATTTATATAAATACACATAACAAAAGCCTGCAAATACAACTCAGTGTAAAAAAGCATTCTTTGAGTTAACCATCAGGCTGTTGCAGTACAGTTTTTGCACATCAATCGATAATACTGCCGGCAGTAAATTTAATGTACAGTTTACGTTTTGGTTTAATATCGATTATACATTTACCGGTGAAAACAACAGCTATGAAAAAGACTTTTTTAACCTTAGCCCTTGTAACAGTTTGCTTTGCGGCCTGCTTTGCAGCCATTGCCGGAATTGCCGGAAAGTGGGAAGGCAAGCTCGAAACAGAAACAGGTGAGGTTTACCCCTTACTTTATAATTTTCAGATTGACGGCGATAAGCTAACCGGTACTGCCAAAACCCCCAAAGGTGATATGCCGATTGAAGATGGTAAAATAACCGGTAGCGATTTTAAATTTACCGTAAGTATCGAAGATATCCACATTGCCCATACAGGTAAATTCTATGGCGATTCGGTTGGTGTTGATATTGAAGCCAACGGCTCAAAAGTACATAGTACTTTAAAAAGAGCTCAACAACCTTAATTTTCCTGATTTAAGGATTACATGATATTTAATCGCATAAAATATCATGTAATCATTTCATCCTCTAAATCAAGGTTCTTATATTTATAAACCAAATCCACATTTTATGAAAAAGATTTTTACAACTACTTTATTGGTAAGCTGCTTTATGATATGTCTTGCAGCTATAGCTGATCTTAACGGCAAATGGGCAGGCAAACTGGTTACAAGCGACGGCCAGGAATACCCACTGCTTTATAATTTTAAGGTTGATGGCGATAAACTGACCGGTACAGCCTTAACCCCCGAAGGCGATGTTGATATTAAAGAAGGCAAAACAAACGGTACCGATTTTTCATTTACAGTAGCAACCAGCGGTATCGTGATTCCGCATACAGGTAAATTCATGGGCGATTCGGTTAGCGTTGAGCTGGATATCAATGGCTCAAAAAGCAACTCGGTATTGAAAAGACCAGTTGATAAGAAATAACCTTACTTGATAACAAGATAATCATGCTGAACTTGTTTCAGCACCCCACTTGCTAAGCGACCTTGCATGGTCTACCTGCCTCATGGGATCCTGAAACAAGTTACTCATGACAACTTAAAACGGGTGTCATGCTGAGCCCGTCGAAGCATAGTGGGCAGGGCCTCTGCGCGCGAGTCTTCGACGGGCTCAGACTAACAGTCCCTCTTTTGTCATTTCCCCTTCACAGGCCTCCGGATTTAAACGCTCAGGATGACATTTTCTAAAATAAAAAAGCAAAAACCTTACCCACCAGTAAGGTTTTTCTTTTTTATTAAACTTAAAGGTAATAAAATTGTATATAGTTTAAATTACGGCATATAGGTATCTGCTTAAACTATATCAACAATGAAAAAAGAGTTCCTGGTGATCAGTGCGTTTGTTATTATTACCGCTTTCAGTTTTATTTCGATGGCCGATATTAACGGCAAATGGATAGGTTCGTTAAAGCTTCCGGGCGATGATCATTTTCCCTTAAGCTACACTTTTAAGGTAGACAGCGGTAAACTTACAGGTACAGCCCACGCTCCGCAAGGGGATGTAGCTATTACCGACGGCATGATCAATGGTGATAATTTTTCGTTCAGTATCCCGGTACCGGGAGGCAGTTCGCCCCATACGGGTAAAGTTTATGCAGATTCCATCGGTATGGACCTGGTTTACAAAGGCCAGCACCTGCATGCTACGTTGAAAAGAGAGAAGTCTTAAGTCGTAAGTCGAAAGTTCTAAGTCTTTAGTCGGATTATGCTTTTAGATTTTTGAACTTTAACTTAAGACTTAAAAAAACTGAGACTTGCGACTTGGTACTTGCGACTTAAGACTTAGAACTAAAGTTGCTTATTAAACGCATAGGGCGTACCTTTGCGCCATGCTGCAACGTATTACAGCCTATTTACTCATCTTTTCGCTGATCACGGTCAACTTCTCGCGTTTTTTCATTTTCGCGGGTTTTGAGCTGAACAGGAATTACATTGCCACCAAGCTTTGCGAAAACAGGAACAGGCCCTGGCTGCATTGCGATGGCAAATGCTACTTCGCGAAAAAGATCAAACAGGCAGAGGACAAGCAGGCCAGCGATGAAAGGCAGTCGCAAAAGAGCCTCTTTCAGGAGGTTTATGTCATCAGCTCAACTGATGTTAAATTCCACTCCAGCCTGTTGCAGGTTATTTCAACCCCTTACACCCCCACCGTACCGGCCGATCGCCCGGCTACGATATTCCAGCCTCCGCAGTTAGGATAATCATTTCATTTTTATTGGTTTTTGATTGATGGTATGGGATAGCTATGTCAGTTGTATAACTACAACCATGTAATTACGTGCTAAACAACAATCAAAAGAAGGTTAAATGACATTGGGTGCGGAGGGATTGTCATCCTGAGCCTGTCGAAGGACGCGCGCAGAGGCCCACCCCCACCATGCTTCGACGAGCTCAGCATGACACCCGTTTTTAAGTACTTCGTTCCTCGGCATGACATACGTTTTTAGACCAATCATCGGCAAAAAGTAATGGCAGGCAGAAGCTACAATCCATTCCCGTCAATCAACCCACACCCTACTCTACCCATTTTTACACCGGGAGGTAACTCCTGTAATACTATATAATGAAACGATATTTAATCCTATTTATAACTTTTATACTCGTTAAAACCCTGGCCTTCGGCCAAACTACTATACAAGGCACCGTTACAGATGCCAATACCCATGAAGCCATCGCGGGTGCATCAATTTGCAATGCCGATGCTGCTACAGGTGCAAAGCTTGGCATGACTAACGCCAAAGGGCACTTTAGCATCAATGCACAAGACGTTAACCGGCTTAAATTTGCCATGGTTGGTTACAGCGCGCGCATTATTGAAGTATCTGCCATAAAAGGCCAAAAACTTGACGTTGCCTTAGAGCCTTCAACCGTGGACCTGCAACCTGTAGTGGTAACCGCCAGCCGCGAAGGCCAGGCCAGGCAGGACGCCCCCATCGCCATCAGTAAAATCAATTCTACCCAAATTAAGGATACCAAAGCCACCGCCCTTTATCAGTTGCTGAACAAGGTTGCAGGTGTTTACATGGTGAACCTGGGTAACGAACAGCATACCATGGCTATTCGTCAGCCTATAACTTATAACGCACTCTATTTGTATATGGAAGATGGCGTACCTATCCGCCCTACAGGCATCTTCAACCATAACTCGCTGTATGAGATCAACATGTCGGGTGTTAAGGATATCGAAGTGATCAAGGGGCCTGCATCATCGCTTTATGGCAGCAATTCAATCGGCGGCGCGGTTAACTTTATTACCCAGGGACCGCCTACAGGTTATGCAGGCAATGTTTCTGCTCAGGGCGATAACTACCATTATCGCCGCGTTGATGCCGATGGTGGTTTTACACAAGGCAAATTTGGTTTATACGTTGGCGGTTATATAGCCCACCAGGCAGATAGCTGGCAGGACTATTCTGATTTTGATAAGTACTCGGCCAATTTTAAAACTACCTATGATTTCAGTGCCAAAACAAAGCTTACCACTTCAGCCGCCTATAATTACCTCAACACTCAAACCCCGGGTAGTTTGGACAGCGCCCGGTTTTATGACCGCAGCTATGGCTCCAACCAGCGTTTCACCTATCGCAAGGTAAAATCGTTTCGTGCCGGCACCCGCCTGGATCATCAGTGGGATGACAAGAACAGCACTTTTGTAACGCTTTTTTTCCGCAATAACTCCACTGCGCAGCTGCCGAGTTATTTTATATCCGATGTTCGCGATGCCAATGGCGTTTACAAAAGCAGCAACGGCCAGGTAAACGATCAAAAATTCAACAGCTATGGCTTACTGGCACAACACCGGGTTGATTTTGATTTTCTGCATTCACGGTTGATAGGCGGAGTTTACATGGATAACAGTCCAAGCTCATACTATGCCCAATATCTTGATATCACCAAAGATGTAGCCAACAACTACTACACCGGTTTCAGTAATACAGGCAGGTACATTGATAATTACAAGATCAAGTTGTTCAACACAGCGGCTTATGTCCAGTATGAAGTCAAGCCTACGGAAGCATTAAGAATTGTAGGCGGTTTACGGTATGACAGGGTTCATTACAACTTTAATAATGAGATCCCCGCCGGGCAAACCAAATACAAACAACAGGAAACCAACAATTTCAATATCGTTGCCCCCAAACTTGGCCTTACCTATAACATGGGTAACAACAAAGGTTTTTATGCCAACTACAGCGTAGGTTTTCAACCGCCGGAAACCGGCGACTTGTACAGCTCACGTCAGCTTACCCAGCTTAAACAGGCCACTTTTGATAATTATGAAGCGGGTGGCTGGTTTTCGGCGTTTAACAAAAAGTTGTATTTTGAGTTGAGTGTATTCGACCTGGAAGGCCATAACGAAATCATTAACCAACTGCTGCCAGATAACACTACCCAGAACCAAAACGCAGGTGCAACACGTCACCGGGGGATTGAATACTCGCTTACTGTGGCCCCGGTTAAAGAGCTTACCTTCAGGTTTAGCGGTACCAATGCCAAACATACCTATATTGAGTACAGCGAGGTGACCACCAATTACACCACCGGTACCAACACCGTAACCAACTATGACGGCAAACGTATGAACAACGCGCCGGCCTGGGTTGCCAACTCCGAACTTACTTATAAGCCGCAATACCTGCCCGGCTTCAGGATAGCAACAGAGTGGCAGCACATCAATCAATACTACACCAACCCCGCCAATACCAAAACTTACTCAGGTTATGATATTTACAACCTGCGTTTGGGCTATGATATAAAAAGCAGCATATTAAAAGGCGCAGGCATCTGGTTCAATGTGCTCAACTTAACCAATAAGCTTTATGCAACTACGGTAACCAGCAGCCAGTACGGCGATACTTATAATGCCGCGCCGCCACGTACTTACACCCTGGGCATCAGTTATTCATTTTCAAAATATTGATCAATGGCATCTGCAACAGTAAAAAGCAACTTTTATAAATGGCACCGGGTGCTGGGCTTAACAGCCCTCATCCCGGTGATCTTCTGGACACTGAGCGGGCTTTCACACCCGTTCATGTCAAACTGGTTCAGGCCATCAATTGCGGAGGAAGTGTTTAAACCGCTACCTCAAAGCCGGATGAAACCGGTACTCAGCATCCAGCAGGTACTGGATAAAAATAATATCTCCGTTATCCGGAACTTCGGACTGGTTAACTTTAATCACAACACCTATTACCAGGTGCTGGATAAAGATAGCGTGTACAATTACTACTCGGCCAATGATGGGGTATTGTTAAAAAATGGGGATAAGCTATATGCCACTTATCTGGCCCGCTATTTTACGCAGGATTCGACATCTAACATTAAAAAGATCGATCTCCAAACAACATTTGATGGGCAATACCAGCCCATCAATCACCTTTTGCCTGTTTGGAAGATCAGCTTTGACCGTCCCGATGGTATGGACATTTATATCGAAACCGGTCAGAGCCGCATGGGTACATTTAACAACAATACCCGCAAGGCTTTCCTTTGGCTGTTTGAACAATTCCATACCTGGCAGTTTTTGGCTGATATCGGCGGCGATACTTTCCGCAATGTAGTATTGCTCATCATCATGGTGGTAATGCTGTTCGCCCTCATCAGCGGCTTAACTATTTATGGTTTAATGTGGAAAAAGTTTAAATCCGTAACCCAAAAGCGAAAAAAAAATGGCGGTGAGGACACGCGCATCGTTCATCGCTATCACCGGCAGATAGGGCTTATTGTTTCCTTTGTGATGTTCACTTTCGTAATCAGCGGCGCTTTTCACCTTGCCGTAAAACTGCACAATACCGAAATACCAAAGCCTGATTATGGGCAGGTGATCACAAGGAAACGACTGGCTATCTCCAATCTTCAGCTTCCTGTTGCCGATAGTCTCATCAAGAGGATGGCCGTGGTCAGCTTTAATGGCAACAGCTATTACCAGGTAACTGATAATAAAAAACAGATCTCCTACTTCAACACGTTAACCGGCAAAGAACAAATTAATGGAGATGAGGATTATGCCCGTTTTTTAAGTGCCTATTACCATACCCACCAGGATCCTGACAAATTTTATGGCAGGGTAAAAGTTAACCAGGTAAAGCAGTTTGATAACGAGTACGGTTTCATCAACAAACGCCTGCCGGTTGAACGGGTAAACTACGCCGACGGCAGCAATTGGTATATTGAAACTACCTCATCAAAACTGGCTGCAAAAGTTGCAGGAATTGACAGGGCCGAAGGGCTTTCTTTTATATTTTTACACAAGTATTTCGGCATGACCTGGGCGGGTAAGGATATCCGCGACATAGTGAGTATGCTGGCCGCTTTAGGTGTGCTGGTAGTATCGTTGTTCGGGTTGGCCTCATTCATCAAAAACAAATAATCAATGAAAAAAAGCTTTATCATTTTAGCCTTAGCCGGCCTCGCCCTTGGCGCCTGCAACAGTGCGGTTAAAAGCACCGGCAAAACCGACAGCACCTCAACCGTAAAGAAAAAAGGCAAATACACCTGCACCATGCACCCCGATCTTACCTTTGATAAACCCGGCACCTGCCCTAAATGCGGTATGGCCCTGGTTGAAAGAGATACTACGGAGGATAAGAAATAGTAAAAGAAAAAATGTCATTGCGAGGAGCAGCATAGGTCAATGCAATGGGGCGACGCGGCAATCTTGTAGCTACACAGGCGGCTATGCATTAGCTGCGAGATTGCCACGCTTCGCTACCCATGACAACTTAAAACGGGTGTCATGCTGAGCCTGTCGAAGCATGGTGGGTAGGCCTCTTCGCGCGAGTCTTCGACAGGCTCAGACTGACAGGCTCTCTTTTGTCATTTCACCTTCAGAGGCCTCCGGATTTAAACACTCAATGACATATTTTTATTTTTTTCAGCTTGTACACACTGAAAACGTGCTCAATTTCTATCCGTAACAATTACAGCTTCCACCCGTCTCATACTTACAAACAATACAACTTATATCCTGTTATACCCCCTGTTACAAATAAATCACTAATTTTGGCGCTGATGAAAAAGGTGGAAGTATTAAAAATGATTGACCTGATTGAAGAGATCAAGAAACTTGATGATCTCATACAACAAAGCCGTAAGAAAAAAACTTCTGACTTTGTAATCAACCAGTACGAGGCGAAAAAACTTAAGCTCATTGGTTCAACCATCACTGAACTGGCTTCCGCTCCCATTCAATCCATCGAAAGTTACCAGCTCATTCAAAAGATCCTGAATAAGTATTACCCCAACATTTCTGAAGACGCTCTGCTTAATGACGATGACATCAGCAAAATAGCAACCGCTATTTAATTAAAGCCGCTTGTTAAAAAGGTGGGTAAATGGATGCCGTTTGCTCCAGCGATTCATCTCCTTTCCAAAACACGGTACCGGGATGAAAATGTTTCCATGAGTGCCAGTATTCCTGGTAGGCCTGAATTTTAGCAAGGCGCTGCCCTTTTTGCGTACCGGTTAAGCACAGGCCGTCCCAATCCCAAACCGAAGCGGTTTCCTCGTCGGTGAGCATGCCTTTATCATCCAGTTTAAAATGAAGGGTTTTACCGCTTACTGATGTATTCCAGGCATGATAGCTGAGGCTGTCTTTTTCAATGCCAATGAGCAGTGAACTTTTGTTCAACTCATCATTCAGCAGGCGTTTGGCGTACATATGGCGCCAGTCGTAAGCTTTGGCTTTGCCGTTTATGATCACACCAATTACCCAGCTTTTACGCATCAGGGAGTCTTTGTTTTTTATAGTGCTGTCACGGTCGATAGCCTGCACACGGTCGTAGTTTTTCAGGTCGGCATAATCTGCGGTGTATAGCCTGTCGGGTTGTAAAATGAGTGTTTCGGGATGTTTCTGTAACCAGGCCGCGAGGGTTAATTGTTCATAAGGCAGCTCGGTTAATTGTTTTCCTTTTAGCTCCCCAACAGCCGCGTTACCGGTGGCCTGGTACCACCAGGTTTTAGTGTTTTCATCTTCAATTATAGCGTTAAAGTGCCTTGCCCCCACCAGCCTGAAGTTTTGCCTTACACCGTTTATAACCGGACTGTAAACCCTGCCTGTACGGCACATGGTGCAATAGGTAACCAAAACGGGTTTATCGCCTACATCGTCCTGCAGCTTATGATGATAGCCCAGGTAGATGAGCGGATAAGCTTTGGCGACACCGTTGTTTACAACACCTACTACCAGGTAGCTTAACGGCACCCTGTTTTTTAATCCGTTGGCAAAAACAGCTTTTGTGGTTTCTTTAAACATGGTTTCGGCCTTATACATATAATCGGTTATGTAAAAGCTGCCTATACAAAGCACAAAAACAGCGGCTTTAACAGCCTTTTGTTTAAAGGTATTTTTAGCGTAGAATTTAAACAGGTACCAAACAATGAATAGCAAGCCAATCAAGCGCAGCGGCATGATCACCTTTTCGAGATAGTAACACAGGGTGATAGCATTCAAATCCTGGCTGCCGGGAAATGGCATTAACAGGTAAGCATGAATAAGACCAGGCACCACAAGTAAAATGATACCTATCCAGAATATTTTAGCACTGTTCCATCTCATGCTTATTCAATAAATCTTCAGCATTGCGCTGTTACCTCAATAAGTTTATAATTGGTTTATAATTTCCTAATTTATAAAAATTTACATATTACAAAAAATTATCGTCCAAATAAAAACGATCAGTCATTATTGCTTTTTTCCATTCTCAACGCTTTTGATCTCTTCTTTACGGTCTTTCTTAAAGTCAAAGCTGTTAAATTCCGGCGTTTGCGGCAGGTCAATGGTATAGCTTGTCAACGTTTCAACTTCAATGGTGATATCATCTGCAAGCAAATCAATGATATGGCCGCCACCGGTTTTATCATCAGATAAAAAATGAAAATGGTAGCCGCTGATATGAGCTCCTTCCATCAGTGCGGGGATCTTAAAACCTATGAGATCGCCTTTGATGTTCTTAAAATCAAAAAAATGTTGCCTGTCAAGCATCGCCGCCAAGGGCAAATAAGGTTTATCAACCGGCGGGAAAGCCCTTGTTTTAACCATACTAAAATTTCCTTTGATGTGGATAGCGTAGATCCCGTTCTGGTTGGTTAAGATACTGTCAAGGTAGCTAAACAGTGCCGACTTGGATAAAGGCTTATTATACTTATATGTTTTTTCGGCATGAAAAAAGCAAACCACAGCATAAGGGGTTTTGCCGGTATCGGCAAGTTGGGTTGTTTTACCCGTTGACTGAGTTTGATAAAGTTTGCCGTTAAACACCATGAGCTCACCATCAAGCTTGCCCGGGGCGCCCAAACCAAAATCGCCATGTTGCTTTAATTGTTTATATGGATAATAGGAATCATACAAGCCGCCGATAAAGCCTGCCGCGTAACCTGCGCTGAATAAATTTTTATCAGTTGTTTTTTGTTGTGCCGATGTTTTAAGGCTTGTAAAGATCATTAAGAGCAAAAAGCATCTCAGGCATAAATTCTTCATGAGGGGAACCTGTTTTTAAAGCAATAAAAGTAGTTCAAAAATCACTCTGGCATCTAACAAAGCCCGTTAAATTTTACTTTGCCCTTACGGGGATAAGAATTACAGGCCTTAAATTTGTTTAAACATTTAAAATAGAAATGATGAAAGTAGAAATATGGTCGGATGTGATGTGCCCGTTTTGTTATATAGGCAAACGCAGGTTTGAGGAAGCACTGACCGGCTTTGAAGACAAAGAACAGATTGAGATAGAATGGAAAAGCTTTCAGCTAAACCCCGATCTTAAAACCAACCCCAATATCAGCATTAACCAGTACCTGGCCGATATAAAAGGATGGACGCTTGACCATGCCGAACAGATGAACGATCATGTTACCCAAATGGCGGCACAGGCCGGCCTTACCTATAATTTCAGTAAATCGGTTGTGGCTAATAGTTTTAATGCGCACAGGTTGGCTCATCTGGCCAAAAAGCATGGATTGGGAGACGCTGCCGAAGAAGCTTTGTTCAGGGCATATTTTACCGAAGGCCGCAATATTGATGATACCGAAACCCTTATTGAAATGGGTAAGTCGATTGGCTTAAATACTGAAGAAATTAAACAAACGCTTGAAAGCGACACCTACGCCGACGAGGTAAAACACGATATTGCCGAAGCTCAATATTTAGGAGTGCGTGGTGTTCCGTTTTTTGTTATGAACCGCAAATATGCCGTATCAGGGGCACAGGAGGTGGCCGTATTTAAAGATACCCTTACAAAAGCATTTACCGGCTGGCAGGAAGAAAACCCCACACCAGCGTTTGATACAATCGAAGGCGAATCATGCAGCCTCGATGGCGACTGTAAATAATTGAAAAAATTGTAAACCTTTCTTAACATTATTTGTATCAAATAGTTTTTCTCCTACGTACAAAGAGCTAAAATACTTATATTTAAACCGTAAAACCATAAACTATCACTCTTTGTATATATGAAAAAAATTTACTGTAAAGTAATTACCCTTCTTTTAATAGCAGCTTCGGTAAGTAGCTGCAAACTTGACCCTCCTCTCGGCCCGGATAAAGAAACAAAAGCTATTGACGTTGTCCCTACTACAAATACAGGGACCGGGATTGGTACTGGGACGGGAACAGGTACAGGTACTGGTACTGGTACTGGTACTGGTACTGGTACTGGTACTGGTACAGGCACCGGAACAGGAACTGGAACGGGAACAGGAACCGGTACAGGTACGGGTACAGGTACAGGAACCGGGACGGGCACAGCTGACGACGGTTCTGATTACCCCGCTGCCGCACAGGGTACTATTTCGTATAAAGTTGATGGCGGTGCCACTGTTGTAAAAAATGGCCCTACTCTTATTTCACTCGATCCGAATATTCTTTCAGATAAAGGATCGACCATGGTATCGTATTTTAATATTAACAACACCTCAGATGTTTTTGATTTATCAGCCGGCACCCTTTCGGCAGGTACTTATGATATTTTAACTATGTCAGGTGAGATAGATGGAAACTTTGTGAGCGGAAAAGTTAAATTCACTACCTTGAATCATTCAAGTAATATGAAGGGAAATGCTATAGGTACTTTTAAGGCACAATTTAAAAACTTCAGTACCGGGACAACACATACCGTTGTAGGTTCATTTAATGTAAAAGGCTAACAGCCAGGTAAACAAAGATAATTAAGAAGCGGTCATTTTTAACCTTCCAGGAGGTAAGATGACCGCTTCTGCGTTTTAAACAGCTTTAATTCACCCAAAAGTAAAAAACGATTTAGCTATTAAAATTACAATTAATTGCCTTATATTTGTGCTCATAAATACATAGTGTCACTTTGACACTATGATAATATTTTTAACATGATCAACTTACCCGATTCAAAAGATACCATTAACAAACTAACGCTCCGCATTGCCGTGGGTGCTATGTTTTTTATGGCGGGATTAAGTTTCTCAAGCTGGGCATCGCGCATCGCTACTGTTCAGCAAAATTTAGGTTTATCTGATGCCGGTTTGGGCGCCGTGTTATTCGCCCTGCCTGTCGGCCTCATGTGTTCCCTGCCTTTTTCGGGCTGGATCATCACCAAAATAGGCAGTAAAAAACTCGTTATCGCCGCGCTATTGGTTTACGCTGCCGCATTGGTAAGTTTAGGCCTCGCACAAAATACGTTTCAGCTTATCATCTGCCTGCTATGCTTCGGCTTTGCAAGCAATTCTGTAAACATTGCGGTAAACACGCAGGCAGTAGCTACCGAGCAGCTTTACCAAAGACCAATTATGGCATTTTTTCATGGCTTATGGAGCCTGGCCGGTTTTGCCGGGGCGGGTATAGGCACGTTCATGATAGCCAACGGTGTTATCCCCTTTCATCATTTTTCGTTAATGCTGATCGTGATAGCGATTGGCGTGGCCGTAGCTGCCCGTTACCTGAAAGATGATAAAGTAACCGACTCCGGGCCTGTGTTTGTAATGCCCGATAAGTCGCTCATCAAATTAGGTATCATAGCCTTCTGTTCCATGATTTGCGAAGGCGCCATGTTCGACTGGAGCGTGATCTACTTCAAAAAAGTAGTACTGGCCCCCGAGGCGTTGGTTGGCATAGGCTTTACTACATTCATGTTCACCATGGCAGGCGGCCGTTTTGTGGCCGATTGGTTTGCTCACAAATTTGGCTTAAAACGCACTTTGCAGGTTAGCGGATCACTGACCGCGACAGGCCTGTTAATAGCGGTAGCTTTCCCTTATGTTTATACAGCCATGGCCGGTTTTTTACTGGTCGGTGCAGGTGTATCATCTGTAGTGCCAATGGTATACAGCGCTGCCGGTAAATCAAAAACCATGTCGCCGGGCGTTGCACTGGCGGCAGTATCAACTATTGGTTTTATGGGCTTTTTAGTCGGTCCGCCGGTTATCGGTTTTATAGCAGGAATTGCTACCCTGAGGGCCTCTTTTATCCTGATTGCCTGTATGGGAATTTCCGTAGTAGTGGTATCAACAATGGCCAAAATTGATTCGGACAATACCAAAGAGGAATTACCCAACGAAACAACAACCGTTGATTTTAGCCCTCCTGTTCCAAATCCGCAGCAGCAGGATTAAGCAGGTATTCAAACTGCTCGTACCCGTTGTGAAAAATAAACTTCAGCCTTTCCTTCGGTAAATTAATATCCAAAGCCATCAGCGCAAGTGTTTCGGGCAGGTTATCCCTAATCAGTTTAAGATCCGTAACATGCGGCATTTCCACAAAAATATCATCACCCTGCGGCTTGATCTCCCAACCATTTAAATGAGCGTTTTTCAATGTGCTTATCCATTTTTGCTGATAGTTATTCATAATATCCGGTTTCATTGATAAATGTTTTATGGCTGGGTTTTGTTTTATATAAAAGCTAAAAGCCGAATGCACAAAGCCTAAAGCTTAACATTTTGATTATTAGCACTATTTAAATCCTTAATGTGAAATCAATTATTAGATCTATATAAACGGACGTAATCGACAGGCGGGGAAATCGCGTTTAAAATAATTCGATTTGTTTTACTGATCTCATACTGAAAAATTTCTACACAAATGCTTTGCAGCGCTCCACAATTAATTGAATTACACGAATCTTAAATTGATTCAATTCGTGTAATTCGATTAATCCGTAAAAATTAGTGTGAAAATTTTTCATTTATTGTTTTTCAATCCGCATGTGGTTAAAAGCGATTTCCCTGAATCGACAGGTCGCCTCACCAAAAAATCAAACTTAATTCCTTATTTTAGGCATCTATGAAACAAAGCTACCCCATTGATAAAATCACGCAGCCGGTAAGCAAATTCATAAATCAGGAACATACCGGCGGCATAGTACTTTTTATCAGCGTAATTGCGGCTATCATATGGGTAAATTCGCCTTTTCAGCACAGTTACCACCAACTTTGGGAACTCAAACTATCGCTTGGTTTTGATAAATATGTTTTAAACCATCCCCTGCACCTTTGGATCAACGACGGCCTTATGGCTTTGTTTTTCTTTGTGATAGGCCTCGAGTTAAAACGCGAGTTCATGGCCGGCGAACTATCCTCTGTAAAAAAAGCTTCATTACCGATGTTTGCCGCGTTGGGCGGAATGCTGGTGCCTGCTTTCATCTTTTTCCTTTTTAATACCGGTAAGCCATCGGCCCATGGCTGGGGGATCCCGATGGCTACAGATATAGCCTTCGCGCTGGCTTTACTATCTATGGCGGGCAAACATATTCCATCCTCTGTAAAAGTTTTCCTGTCAGCATTGGCCGTTGCCGATGACCTTGGCGCTGTTTTAGTTATTGCTCTTTTTTACAGCAGTCACATAGCGCTTGTGCCGCTTACCTTTGGGGTTTGGCTGCTGGTGCTGCTGCTTATCGGCAATAAAATGGGGATCAGGAGTACCGCTTTTTATTTGATCATAGGCTTCGCTGTTTGGATAGCTTTTTTACTTTCAGGCGTCCACGCAACCATCGCGGGTGTATTGGTGGCTTTTACCATTCCTGCCCGCACCCGCATCAGCGAGATCAGTTACACCCAATCTGTAAAGCAATACCTTACCGATTTTGAAAACGAGCAGCCCAACAACAGCACACTTATAACGCCCGAACAGCACCACATTATTGATAAAATAAAAAAGCTGAGCCTTGACGCCGAAACACCACTGCAAAAAATTGAACACATCCTGCACCCCTGGGTAGCTTTCGTCATCATGCCGCTTTTTGCTTTGGCTAATGCCGGGATTATTGTTGGCCATGACTTTTTCTCGTCACTGGCCAATCCCGTTAGCATGGGTGTAGCTATAGGCCTGCTTGCCGGCAAGTTTACAGGTGTATTGCTTTTTACCTGGCTTATGGTAAAATTTGGCGCACAACTACCCGCAGGCTCATCCTGGAAACAAATGACAGGTGTGGCTTTGCTTGCAGGCGTAGGTTTTACCATGTCCCTTTTTATATCGGCATTAGCCTTTGACCATGCCGAAATGATTGACCAGGCCAAATATGGCATTTTACTGGCTTCGTTGCTGGCGGGAATATCGGGGGTAGCTGTTTTAAGCAAAAAGCCGAAGGCTTAAAGCATAAAGCCAAAATGAATGTATTATCCACCTCCTCTATGAACCATGAACTATCATCCATGAACCGCAAGGCTACTGCTTCCAATTTGGCTTACCATAAATCCCCAATAATGTTATGCGGTTTTGGAAAATGGTTTGCGGGTTGTTATAAAACTTTATAAAATCACCGGCACTGGTTTGGCCGGGGTATGGCACGTAATAATGATGATCGTTTCCGTTGCGCCATGCCATTATGTAGGATACTTTATGCTTAGCGAGGGTTTGCAGTAATATATCCGTCCACCAGTTGGGCATGGGGATACCTTCATATCCCGTTTCGGGCAGGCATGCTATTTTATGGTGTTTTGCAGCGATGCCATCAATAATGGCAAGGCGTTGATCCAGCTTGGCTTGAAAACGCTCAACCCTTTGCGTACAATAATTATCAAAGCCTATAAAATCCGCATAAGCATCGCCGGGATACCGTTCCAAAAACTCATCTTCCGATTCAAAATCGGCCGCGGAGTATACAATGAGCAGGTTATGCAGCTTCTTTTTATCCCGCAGGTAATCGATAGTAAAACGCCACAGGATTTTAAATTCATCGGGGGTACAGGTGTTTTTGCACCACCAAAACCAATTGCCCGTAAGTTCATGAAATGGCCGGAACAATATCGGGATAGCCTCGCCTTCCGGACCTTTCATGTCAGCTAAATAATTGGCCGCACGATCAAGATACTCAACGTATACATCATGAAAAGCGCCGCCGGGGATAAGATCTTTTACGGCATGCTGTGTGGTATCCCAGGCGGTTTTGCCATTGGCCGGGTTATCCATATGCCAGCAAAATGTATTGATGCCGCCGCGCGCGTAAACGTCCTTAACAAACTGCTTCTGCTGTTCAAAGGCGATTCCGTTAATATCATGAATGCTGTCGTGCTCAATCCTGGCCAAATCCCAGCCATACAGGGCCGGGTATGATCCGGTAACACTCTTAACATCTGAGCGGCCCGGTTCATTACGCCATCCCACACCATAAGCCAGGTCATCGTGGTGACCAAATATTACCCCTACGTTAAGCAGGCGCTGCATACTGTAAAAAAGCTGCCGGGTTTCGGTTGTGGCGTGTTTATCGGCAGGTTCAAACAGTTGCGCCATAGCGGTTGAACTATGGAACAGCAGGTATAAAACAGCAATCCTTCTAAAAAATTTTATCATAATCACTGCCGCTAAGTTAAACCATTTGAAGCCTTGCTTTATCGCTCATTTATCGGGCCTATACGCCTGATAATTTCAATGCATGCACGGCTGTTATGATAGGGGCATTTCCAAAGCCCTGCTTTGTCCTCGCCAGGCATAGTACTGCCATCGGCCCCAACGCCCCAAACCCATTCACCATGCTGTTTATCCAGTATTTTATCTTTTATAAAAGCCCAGTTTTTAAGGACCAAATTAAAGTATTTATCATTACCGCTAATCTGCCAGGCGTTGTAAAAACCTACCATAGCTTCGGCCTGTACCCACCAGTGTTTTTCTTTGATGAGATGATCATCTGCCGGTTCATATTCATACCATAAGCCACCATCAACATCTAAACCTTGTACAGTTGCTTCTGCTATCGCCATACAAATGCTGCTGACCTTTGTAATCATTTCCTGATTGCCGATAACTTCGGCGGCCTCCAGTAAAAGCCATGTGGCTTCAATATCGTGCCCATACGATATGGTTTCCGACCGGCGGTTCCAGTCTTCATCAAAAAACAGTACGAGGTGCCCGGTTTCAGCATCAATAAAATGCTCTAAAAAGTTACTGATCAGGGTTTCAATCTGCCGCTTAAGTCCGTCATCGGGCCAGATGCGGTACAGGTTGGTATAAGCTTCCAGTACGTGCAGATGGGTGTTCATGGTCTTTTTCTCGTTGGCATCCTTAGCGCTTAGCCTAAGATCGCCGAGCGGCTGCCAATCGCGCGTGAAAGCTTCCAGATAACCCGTTTTATCCTTGTCGTAACTTTTATTGATCAAAAGATGATAGAGGCCGATGGCTTTCTGCTTTACCCTTTCCGATTTCGAAGCTATATAATATTCACTCAGCGCGTAAATGGTAAAGGCATTGGCATATACCTGTTTTTTAGTATCCGGCATATTGCCTTTATAATCAACCGACCAATACACGCCGCCAAATTCATCATCAACAAAATGAGCTTTGATATAATCGTAGGCCCGCTTAGCTGCCTGTAAATAAGCTTCATCAGGATTTTGATTATAAGCAGCGGAGAAACTCCACAGGATGCGCGCGTTTAAGACCGAACCTTTGGGGGCACCGGGAGTAACCTGGTTATCATTGTTGATCTTGCCCCAAAAACCACCGTTTACATCATCTACAGTATGATTGAGCCAATAATTGAGGATATTTTTCAGCTCACCTGTTAGCTCAGTGCTGAAGATAGCAAGCTGATGATTTGAAATATTGGTTATCGGCATGGAC
This sequence comes from Mucilaginibacter sp. SJ, assembly GCF_028993635.1. Taxonomy (NCBI): domain Bacteria; kingdom Pseudomonadati; phylum Bacteroidota; class Sphingobacteriia; order Sphingobacteriales; family Sphingobacteriaceae; genus Mucilaginibacter; species Mucilaginibacter sp. SJ. The sequence goes on along the minus strand of NZ_CP118631.1, from coordinate 5,374,598 downwards.
ATGTTATTGATCATAGTATAGGCATATCTTCTCCATAGCAGCTTCTAACGAGCTATTGAGTGGTGTTTGGTTAGATGTTTTGTAATTAGTTCGGCTTAGCATTGAAGTCTTTCGTCGCTTGAAGAGAACACACCCCTCCACCCCTCTCGAGAGGGGAATCGCACCGCCCCTGCTTAAAAAGATTATTTTACAGCCATCTTTAACTCCCCTCTTGAGAGGCGCGTTGGACGGTGTAGAAGCAGGGGTGTGTTCTTTACCTTCAGGCACTTATAAATCCCCGTTCAGGCACCGGCTCCCTGTAACAGACTTAAACCTTTATTTTTATCGATAATATTATACACTGCCTGTACCGATGAGGCCGAACGCAAACCATCGGCCGGTGTGTTCATGGCATAGTCAATCAGTTTATCAATTGTAGTAGTGGCTACATGCATGCGGGTATCTGAGGACGCATAATAAACATAAACCGATCCGTTATCATCAGCTATCCAGCCATTACAGAACACTACATTTGATACATCGCCGATACGCTCCTCACCAACCGGGGCTAAAAAATAACCTGCCGGTTGGTAAAGTACTTTAGTAAGGTCATAAAGGTCGGTCATAAACATGTACAACACATAACGTAAACCAGCAGCTGTATTGCGTACGCCATGCGCCAGGTGCAGCCAGCCTTTTTCCGTTTTGATTGGCGCCGGGCCCTGGCCATTCTTGGCTTCGTAAACGGTATGGTAGCTTTTATTGTGAATGATAGTTTCATGGTCAACAACGGCGTTCTCCATAGTATCGCACAAGCCAAAACCTATTCCACCGCCGGTCCCCGCGCTGATAAAACCATCCTGCGGACGGGTATACAAGGCATACTTACCATTAACAAACTCGGGATGTAATACCACGTTGCGCTGCTGGGGCGAGTTGGTTTTCAGATCGGGCAGGCGCTCCCATTTTACCAGGTCCCTGGTACGCGCGATACCGCAGGCCGCTATCGCCATCGACTGATCATATGAAGGGGCTTCGGGGTCACGGCGCTCGGTACAAAACAGACCGTAGATCCAGCCATCTTCATGGCGGGTAAGGCGCATATCGTACACATTGGTATCGGGTTCATCGGTTTGCGGCAGCTCAACCGGGTAATCCCAAAATTTAAAACCATTGATCCCATCAGCACTTTCGGCTACCGCGAAAAATGATTTACGGTCGGCGCCTTCAACCCTTGCTACCATCAGGTATTTGCCGTTAAACTTTATAGCGCCGGCATTAAAAACGGCGTTAATACCAAAACGTTCCATTAAATGAGGGTTGGTTTTAGCATCAAGATCATACCGCCACTCAAGCGGGGTATGGGCGGCAGTAAGCACAGGATATTTAAACCGGCAAAAAATACCGTTGCCTGTTTCCTCAACCTGATTTTGCCGGTTAATCAATTGCGCTTGTTCGGCCTGTAGTTGAACGAGCCTTTGGTTAAATTCCTGCGTCATATAGTTTTTATCAATAGTCTTTTAATTTATTCCACCAGGTTTTTTTCAGTATGGCGATGGTGACCACCAGCATAGCTACGGTAACTACAAGCGATGTTTTTTGTGCCAGTATCAGGTACATGGGCAATATGGTAAGGCAGCATTGTGTAATAGTGCCCACAACCACGTTGAACATGTTAAGCTTAAAGTTTTTGTTGGGTACAAATGATGGATCTTTCTCCATTACCAAAGCCTTAACAGGGCCCCAAAAGCCCCATGGCCTTACAGTTGTATAAAACGACCGCAACACGATCATATCCGTTGGCGCCGTAGCGTACGAGCCGATAACCGAGCCTCCCAGCGAGATGGCAAACAGCACCGGGAACCAGTACAACAGTTGGACCGAAGGGATAATGAGCGAGAATATCATGGCTGACAAAATCCCCGAAAGCATCCCGTAAAAAAAGCCGTTGGCATTAAAGCGCCACCAATGCCATTTAAGTACGTTACTGGCTATATAACCGCCATAAAGTGCCGATACTATCCATTGCAGCACACTATTAACATCCTTTACAAAAAAGCCCAGTATCACGCCTACCGCTACCACAAAAACGCCTACCAGGTAATTGGCGGTGATGATTTTTTTGGTAGATGCCTTTGGGTTGATGTATTTGAGGTAAATATCATTCACAATATAAGCCTGCGCCGCGTTCATGGTACCGCTAAAGGTGCTCATAAAAGCCCCAAGCAAACCAGCCAGCAACAAACCAACCAAACCAACCGGCAAAAAATTATTGATCACGGCCGGCAGGATGCGTTCAAAATCAATAGCTCCTTTGGCATCTTTCAAATCCATTTGATGATAAAAAAGTACGCCCAGTATAGTTAAACTCACAATGAGCGAATAACGGATAGGCAGCAGGATGATATTTACAAAGCCGCTCATTTTGCTGGCCTCTTCGGGCGAGCGGGTGGAGAGGATCTTTTGCATATCATAATTAGGTGCAGGCCCGGCCACTGCCGCGAAGAAGCCTTTAAAAGTCATCATCATAAAAAACAGGCCGAACAGCGAATAACCATCTTCTTTGATCTTATTATTTACCTCGTTGATGATCCCCGTCCAGCTGAGACCCAGATTTTTACCAAAAAAAGGGCTATACCAGCCATCGGGCACATTGAGGTGGTTGCCGCTGAGTTTGCCTGCAGCTATGAAACTGATCCATACGCAGGCTACCGTCATGATGCCATACTTGATCATATCGCCCAGTACAATACTGTGCATACCGCCTATGATAGAGTAAAACATAGCAAACAACGTAAATATGATCCCGTACATATGCGGTACATACTGAGGCGCCACGCTGAAAGGCACATAAGCTTTAACCAAATCCCAGGGGATAAATATTTCAATGAACTTGCCCAAACCAATAAACCCATAAGCCAGGAAGCCAAAACAGCTTAACAGCGCGAAAGCGATAACTACCACATTTGACCCTGTTACCCCCGGCCCGGTTTTACCGAAGCGCGTTGCCAGCCACTCGGCACCTGTTGCCGCGTTTGAGCGGCGCAGCCAGCGCGACAGGTACATCATTAAAAACACCTGGTTAAATACCGGCCACAACCAGGGGATCCAGATGCTTTTCATGCCATAAACAAAGCAGAGGCTTACCATCCACATGGTGCCGCTGATGTCGAACATATCGGAGGCATCGCTTAAACCCAGTTTATACCAGGGTAAAGATTTACCGCCCAGCATATAGCTTTCCTTATTTTCGCGGGCCTTTTTACGGTACCATAAACCAATAAAAATGGTGCTCAGCAGGTATAAAACTATAATGGCAACATCAAGTAAGTGTAACTTCATCTTGTCTGAATCAGAATTTACAGAATTTTTGAATTAACAGAATTAAAATAATCCGGTACATAAAGGCTGATACGGTGGCGTTCAAGCATTCTGAAAATTCTTAAATTCTGATCGTAACTGTCATTACTCAAAAATGAATTTATTATCAGCAACTTTATAATACTTTTTTAACCTTATATTTAACTTTATCGATAGGCTGATACATTTTTAACCAGCCACAAAGCCAAATAAATACCAGTTAAATAAATACGCGGTTTCCGGTATAGGTTTCCCTGAATTCTTTGGGGATACACATTTTTTTACGTTTAAAGATCCTGTTGAAATTGGAGATATTGTTAAAGCCGCATTTATAGGCAATTTCGGCCACGGTGGTCGTGGAGTCAATAAGCATCCTGGAAGCATGCCCAAGCCTGATCTCGTTCAAACTGTCAATAAAGGTTTTGCCCGTGCGCTTTTTAATAAACCTGCTAAATGAAGCTTCGGGCATATTGGCAATTTTAGCTACTTCGGCAAGGGTGATTTGCTTGTTATAGTTAATATTCATGTGCTCAAACACTTTTTCAATGCGGCGGCTGTTGTAGTAAAACTTCTCGTTTGTAAAGCTTGGATCCGACAGCATTTTCATATTGCGGGAAATTGACAGGTCATGAAGAATGGACAGAAGCTCCAATACAGAGTCAAAACCGCTTTTTTTATCCAGCTGCAGAATCCTGTCCTTAAGCGCGTAAATGGTTTCCGATGAGAAAGAGATCCCCCTTTGCGAGCGCTCCAGCATGCTTTTTACAAAACTTAACTGGTTACGTTTCAAAAATTTTTCATCAAACAGATCCTTATGAAACTGAATTGTAACCTCGGTTATATCTTCGCTTTGACATTGGTGCGTAAACCAGGCATGGTATAAGTTTGGGCCTATCAGCGCAAGCTCTACTTCTTCAATAACCTCAATATGGCCACCTACCACTCTTTTGGCTCCCTTGGCGTTGATAATTAAATTAAGCTCGTATTCGTCATGATAATGAAGCGGAAAGTCAAATTTCTTTTTTACCCTCGAAAAAATAGTAAAACAATCACTTGGCGTTAGTGGAGTTATCTCCCGCATTACATTACTTGTAGTCATAAAATCCCAAAAAATAAGTTTACTAATTAATGATACTAATTTAACACTTTTATACTTTCAAAATGTCAATTAAACAATTAATTATTAATTTTCGTTACCTCATTGCGTATTATGCCCCCTTACAGCACTGTAACCAATTAAAATGTGCCTGTAGGGTTTAACGTTATTTATATGGCAAAATCAAAGTTCGCCCCAGTATCTGATAACCTGCTGTTAATATCAAGCCGTGAAAACTCACATGAATTTGGCAGCGCGTTTTAAAATGCCCGGCAATACAGTATAATATAAGGCAACTTATCAAAATTTTACACTTCATTAACTAATATTTTAGGGACTGTACTGCGCTATATAAATTTTAACTTTTAGGTTTGCAGACAAATTGGTTTAAACATTTAACCCAAACGGTCAAAGGTTTATTTAGCCGTAATTTAATCTGTCATTAATACTGTATTGATAATTTGCCGGCAGAGATTTTGGCCGGCCTTTTGCTACAGCATTTTATAATTGATTTATTATCAAATGTACATTTAATGCACGGGCAAGATATAATACTTTTTTTTCATTATTTAGTTTTAAATTACCAAAAACGTTTAAATTGCTACTGTAAACGCTCAAAATAAAGCATCGGCACCTAATACTTTTATGTCATTTTACCAAATTAAACAAACTATTTTTAAAACGATTTAAAAAGTTGCCTAAGTATCTTAATGAAATAAAACGCAGTACGGCAAACAAACACCTGCGGGTTTTGTAGAGTAACCGTACGCATATACAAGTACATTTTTAATGGACAATACGCAAAGCATAACCAGGCATACAAACAAAAGATTCGTGAAGCTTAAACAAAGCCTGAGCGACTTTTTTTTAACGCTTTATCGCATAAACCAGTTTATCATCCGCTTTTTTAAAGAAGCTTTTGTACCGCCTTTTGAACTTAAGGAAGTTATACGCCAGTGTTATGAAGTAGGCGTACGTTCATTTACCCTGATATCGGTTACGGGTTTTATTGTAGGGGTGATATTTACCAAGCAATCAAGGCCTTCATTATCACAATTTGGCGCCGAATCGTGGTTGCCCTCGCTGGTATCCATAGCCATTATGCGTGCGTTGGCGCCATTGGTTACCGCACTTATAGCATCCGGAAAAGTAGGCTCAAGTATAGGGGCTGAATTGGGATCGATGCGCGTTACCGAGCAGATAGACGCCATGGAAGTATCCGGCACCAAACCATTTAAATACCTGGTATGTACCCGCGTACTGGCTACCACGCTTACTATTCCAATTTTATCAACCTATACAGGCTTTGTGGCTTTATTTGGCGGGTATTTAAATGTAACCATGAACGAAGGCACCACCTGGACAACTTTTATACAGGAAGTTTTTGAGCCATTAACCTTTACCGATTTTGTGGCATCGCTTATAAAATCAATTGTATTTGGCTTTACTATTGGCATTGTAGGCTGTTACCAGGGCTACAATTCAAACAAAGGAACAGAAGGCGTAGGTAAAGCGGCAAACGGCGCGGTAATTACCGCCATGTTCCTGGTGTTTATTGAAGAAGTTATTATTGTACAGATAACCGGCTGGTTCCGCTAATTTATGGAGATATGAAAAAGGCAGCAGTACAGGCAGATCATAATAACCCGGTTATCAGCATCAGGGGCTTAAAAAAAGCTTTCCAGGATTATGCCGTGCTCCGCGGTATCGACCTTGACCTTTACCAGGGCGAAAACCTTGTGGTGCTTGGCCGCTCAGGTACAGGTAAGTCGGTATTGATCAAGATCATATCGGGCCTGCTTAAGCCCGATGAGGGCATGGTAAAAGTATTTGGCCAGGATATCGCTCATATTACCGAAGATGACTTACAGAAATTACGCATCCGTATAGGCTTTTCGTTTCAGAACAGTGCTTTATACGATAGTATGACCGTGCGTAAAAACCTGGAGTTCCCGTTGGTGCGTAACAAACGTAACCTTACCCGCGGGGAGATCAACACCGCGGTTGAAACGGTACTTGACGCGGTTGGACTTTCGCAAACCATTAACCAGATGCCGTCTGAGCTTTCGGGCGGGCAGCGTAAGCGTATCGGCATTGCACGCACACTGATCCTGAACCCTGAGGTTATGCTGTATGATGAACCCACCGCCGGCCTCGACCCTATCACCTGTATCGAAATCAATGACCTGATTAACGAGGTGCAGCAGCGTTACAATACATCATCCATCATCATAACACATGATCTGACCTGCGCCAAGCAAACCGGCGACAGGATAGCCATGCTCTTAGACGGGCAGTTTCAGCGCACCGGCACTTTCGACGAGGTGTTTAACACCACCGATAGCCGGGTGAAACCATTTTACGATTACAACTTTATTGAATAACAACAATTAGATAAGATATACCATTATCATGGATCCAGCAGAAAAAAGAAAATCGATCATAGTAGGCATATTCCTGGCACTTGGGCTCATATTGTTTATATTGGGTGTATTTACCCTGGGCGGCCAGCAAAAGGCTTTTGTTAAAAATATAAATCTAAGCTCGGTATTTACCGATGTTGCCGGCTTAAAGAAAGGCAACGCGGTTTGGTTTTCGGGCGTTAAGGTTGGCACCATCAGCAATATCAAGTTCATTGGCCCGTCAAAGGTGGAGGTATATATGAATGTAGACCAGGCCACCCAGCAATACATCCGCCGCAATGCGATGGCCAAGATAGGATCGGACGGTTTGATAGGTAATAAAATTATTGTGATAGAAGGCGGCAGCGCGCAGGCACCGGTAATTGAAAATGGCGACATACTGCAATCCGAAAAAATGCTCTCGACCGATGACATGCTTAAAACCCTGCAGGATAATAACCAAAACCTGTTGGCCATTACCAATGATTTTAAATTATTAAGTCATAACATATTGCAGGGCAAAGGCACAGTTGGCGCCCTGCTGGCCGATAGCACTATGGCTATCCAACTGCGAGGCGCCATGCGCAACCTGCAAGCCACCACTCAAAGCGCGGCTTTAATGGCGGTACAGCTTGACCAGTTTAGCCGTAAAATGAACACCAAAGGCGGCCTTGCCGATAAAATGCTTACCGATACAGCTACCTTTGCCCAAATCAAACAGGCGGTAGGCCAACTGCAGCAAACTGCAGCCAATGCTTCTACGCTTACCAGCAACCTTACCAGGGCAAGTAACAAGCTTAACACTACCGATAATGCCCTGGGCGTACTATTGAACGATCCTAAAGCGGCAGTGCAAACACAATCGGCGATTAACAACCTCCAGGCAGCATCTATTAAATTAAATGATGATCTGGAAGCCGTTCAACATAACTTTTTTCTGAGAGGTTTTTTCAAGAAGAAAGAAAAAGCAAAAGCTGATAGTTTGAAGGGGAAATAGTAATTACTTAAAAACTTATTTCTATTCCCTTTTTGAGTGACTACTGTTCGCAGATTACCTTCTATAAAAAATGTCGTTTCGATAGAGCCGGGGTGGGCATAGGTACCGGGGCGAAAGAGAAATCTTATACACTTTGCTAAGCGGCCTTTCAAAGTTTATCAGGCGTATAAGATTTCTCACTCGTTCCTCGTTTCGACAATTACTTTGTTTGATAATCCTCTCAAAAAAATGCGTCCCGTATCTCACCCCGGAACGCAATCTCGACAACATCTCATTGATATCGATCAACTAAACCAGGTTAAATCTCAACCTGTATTTTTAGTATACACGCATATCGTGCCATTGTTTTAAATAATTAAAAACCAATATCTTAAGCAAAAACCCGTTCGCTCCAACTGCCTGAATCTGCACATATCATGTTCAATTACGGTCATATAATCGGTTAACGCTGGTCTTTCCCATTTTTAAATTTTATTTTCACCTCAGCTCCTAATCAACTACCAGGGAAACATGACAGACAGTTCATCATATGAAACAGAAATAAATAAAACGGTTAATATTATTGCCCCTGTTTCAAAGGTGTGGGATGCCATGACAAATCCGGCATTAATTAAACTATGGATGTCTGATTCAGCAATTGATGTGATATCCGACTGGCAGGTTGGAAGTCCAATAATTTTCCGGGGGGATCTGCACTGGATAAGTTTTGAAAACAAGGGCACTATCCGGCAATTCGACCCCGAAAAGGTTTTTCAATATAATTATTGGAGTTCGCTTTCAAACCTGCCCGATATACCTGAAAATTACACAGAAGTCCGTTTTGTATTAACCCCTGTTGAAGATAAGACAATGGTTATATTAACCTTAAATAATTTTCCGGACGAAATAATTTACAAGCATGTTAATTTTTACTGGAATGTAACACTTGGCATATTAAAAAAATTGTGTGAACAATTATAAACTAATGCTAAAACTCATACAAAGCATTTAATAGCAAATTTTCACTATTAAGCGCCATAAATTCATGCATGTTGTAGCCCGATAGTCGCCATCAATAATATTTATAACACAAATAATACGCCAGTGTTTGATCGCGTAGAACCCATCACTCTGCACACTCCTGCACAAATTCATTCATTAACTTAAAATATAATTTTTATATATTTGATTGAATACTGAACTTACACTATTCTTTAATTGACTCCTGATTTGAAGCCGCAGCTACAAACGCCTGCCCCCCTGAGCCAGAGCAGGGCGGCGGCTATACGAAACCTGTATGACAACTATGCTGCAACGCTTTTGGGCTATATTTTTGAGGTGGTGCAAAACCAGTTGATAGCTGAACAGTATCTTATTGCTGTTTTTAACAATGTACCTAACGAAATAGAAGAGCTTTCAAAAACGGGTGTAAACGTGTTTTGTCGCCTGCAAATAATGGCACGCCAAAAAATGGTTGATTTTTTTGAAACACCTGATAATGATACCGGCAAAAAAGCAGGGCAAAATATGCCATGGTTAAATAATAAACCTATTGCCCTGATGACGCCATTACAGCAACAGGTTTTTTGCGGTATTTATTATCAATGCAAAACAACATCGCATACTGCAAAAGAACTGAACAAAACAGAAGAAGAAATAAGGAAAATATTAAAAGAATGCTTTACCATTATCAGGAACGGGAGGTACGATGAAAAAATACATTGACAGCGGCATCCTTGAAGTTTTTGTAATGGGCGCAGCTACCGACGAGGAAGTAAACGAGCTGATGTATATGAAGGCCAAGCATCCGGAAGTGGATGAAGCCCTGAAGCAGCTGGAAACAGACATGAAAAAACTTGCGGGTGAAATGGCTATTTCACCTCCTCAGCATATGTGGGAACAGATAGAAGATGAGATAGACGGCCTTATCCATCAGGGAAATCCGGCGCAACCAATTAAATTCCGCACTTCAGATGGGGATGATAATAAGCATAAAAAAAAACCTCCCGAAGATCAGTTCATCCCGATTGAATCGGAATCGAACCATATGCGCCTGCATAAATCGTGGCGTTGGATCTTTGTAGCGGTGTTTGTGATAGGGAAGATCTTTTTAGGCTTCGCGATATATTTTTACCTTGAAAACCGACAAACCAAGCAACAATTGCAGGAGTTAAGAACCGAGATCAGGGAATTACGGAAGTAGCGATTAGAGGTTAAAAAGCAGTGGTTAGAGGTTAGAGGTTAGGCATCCGGTTTGTTAGTATAAGCTTTATCAATTAATTCACACCAACCAACAATCAATTTATTGTTTTATGCTTTTTGCATTCTGCTTTCAGCTGTAACTTTAACTTATGGAAAACGACTATCTAACCAGCGTAAAAAAGCAGTTTGCTTATTACAAATCCCTCGGCGAAAAAACGTTTGAACAACTTACCGACGAACAATTATATTGGCAATACAATCCCGAATCAAATAGCGTTGCCATGATTGTGAACCACATGGCAGGCAATATGATTTCCCGATGGACTGATATTTTTACTACTGACGGCGAAAAACCCACCCGTAACCGCGAAGCTGAATTTACTCCTTCTACCCCTGCCCGCCAAACAATTACCGAAACCTGGGAACAGGGATGGCAATGCCTTTTTGATACGCTTGATAAACTAACCGCTGAAGATCTCGATAAGATCATCTATATCCGCAACCAGGGCCATACGGTTATGGAAGCCATTAACCGACAGTTGGCCCATTACCCCTATCATGTTGGCCAGATCGTTTTTTTAGGTAAGATGCTTTGCAATGAAAACTGGCATTCATTATCTATCCCAAGGGGCCAATCTGAAAATTACAATGCAGATAAGTTTGCCAAAGAAAAACGGAAAGCTCATTTTACGGATGAAGAATAAGCCACTTACTTCCCTTTTATTAACGTCCTATTTCTTCGTTTGCTTGAAATACGAGTTTTAAAATATTTTTTTGAATAAATTTCCGCAACCGATTAATTGCATTTATATTTGCAATCGAACGGTTGCAAAAAGGTTTTATGAGAAGAGATGTATTTCAGGCCATTGCCGATCCTACCCGACGGGCCATTATTAGTTTGCTTGCTTTGCAGGCTATGACACCCAATGCCATTGCCGAACATTTTCAAAGCAGCAGGCAGGCTGTATCCAAGCATATTCAAATCCTGAGCGAATGTCAACTGGTTAATCAAAAACAAACAGGCCGCGAAATTTATTATCATTTTAACGCTCAAAAAATGAAAGAAGTGGATGTTTGGATGGATCAGTTCCGCGCCCTGTGGGAAACCCGTTTTAGCCAGTTAGATAACGTATTACAAAACCTAAAAAACAAACAGTCATGACAAACAACGAAGCCGTATTTACCAAAGACCTTCAAAACAAAAAGTTAAATGTGGTACGAACCTTTGACGCGCCACTCAATTTAGTATGGCAGGCATGGACCGAAAGTGAGATCCTTGACCAATGGTGGGCACCTCATCCCTATCGTACCGAAACCAAAACGCAGGATTTTAGGGAAGGCGGCTACTGGCTGTACCAGATGGTTGGCCCGGAGCATACTGAACATCCAACATGGTGTAAGGAAGAGTATAAAACCATTGTAGTTCCGCAAAAAATTGCCAATGCTGTTTCCTTTTGTGATGAAAATGCTGTAACCAATACCAATTTCCCTGTTATGAACTGGGAGAAGAACTTTACCGGCGAGGGTGAGCATACTACCGTTAACATCGATATCTATTTTGATAAAGTGGAAGATATGCAAACCATTGTTGGTATGGGCTTCCAGGAAGGCTTTACTGCCGGCTTAAGCAACCTTGATCATTACCTGAGCACAGCTTTCAGGATCAGGAAAGATCTGAAACCAGGCAACGCGGCAAGGGTTACCACTTATTTAAACTTCCCCGGAAACACTGAAGAGGCTTTAACCTTTTACAAAGAGGTTTTTAAGGGTGAGTTTACCGGCAAAAAACTTACGCGGTTCAGCGATATAGAGTTGCCTACTGAGGTCAGGATGAACGAAGCTGATAAAAAATTGATCATCCACGGCGAACTTACCATTATGGGAGGCCACGTACTGATGGCTACCGACGCGCCGGAGAGTATGGGCTTTAAACTGCAGACCGGCAATAATATGCACATCAACGTTGAACCCGAAAGCCGTGAAGAAACCGAGCGCTTGTTTAATGAACTTTCGGCCGGAGGTGTAGTCACTATGCCCTTGAGCGATATGTTCTTTGGCGCCTACTTCGCAGAGCTTACGGATAAGTTTGGGATTAACTGGATGTTGAATTATCAGAAGGTCTGAACCGGAATGTCTGAATCAGAATTTTCAGAATAAGTTCAGCCTATAAAAATTAGGTATCTACTTAACGTCCCATCAGGGTCTCTCGCAGAGGACCCTGATGTATACGCCATTCAGGTCCGCTGTTCAATCTACTTGCGCTGGTTTGCAACGAGCGCTTAACGTGGCTTAGCGATTGCATCGCGAATCGTATTACAAATACGAAACCATATTAAGCACTTATCACAGATGAGCGCAAGTTGAAAAAATCAGCGTAATCAACGAAATCAAAAAAATCACTATAAATCAGCGGTCAAAATCCTATCTTTGCCCATGCAAGAAAAAATCCTCATTCTTGACTTTGGTTCGCAATTCACCCAACTTATAGCGCGCCGTGTCAGGGAGCTCAATATTTATTGTGAGATCCACCCCTTCAATCATTATCCCGAAATTGACAGCACTGTAAAAGGTATCATCCTTTCCGGCAGCCCTTATTCTGTAAGGCAGGAAGATGCTCCTCATTTCGAATTTGAAAAATTTCATACCACACGCCCTATTTTAGGTGTTTGCTACGGTGCACAGTATGTTGCCCACTTCCACGGCGGCGAAGTGTTGCCTTCAAGTACACGCGAATACGGTCGCGCCAATCTGGAATATATCAAAAAGGAGAACCCATTATTTAAGGATGTTCCCGGTGGATCACAGGTATGGATGTCGCACGGCGATACCATTGCTACCATTGGCGATAACTTTGAGGTAATTGCCAGTACCGATAGCGTTAAAGTTGCCGCTTACCAGGTTACCGGTACCCAAACTTACGGCATCCAGTTTCACCCGGAAGTTACCCATAGCATTGATGGCAAGCAGTTGCTGCAAAACTTTTTGGTTGACATCTGCGGTTGCAAACAGGATTGGACCCCCGATTCGTTCATCGAGACCACCGTTGCCGCTCTTCGCGAAAAACTGGGCGATGATAAAGTAGTACTTGGCTTATCAGGAGGCGTTGATTCGTCGGTTGCCGCGGTATTGCTGCACCACGCCATCGGCAAAAACCTGCATTGTATCTTTGTTGATAACGGGCTTTTGCGCAAGGATGAGTTTGAGCAGGTGCTTGATTCATACCAGCATATGGGCTTAAACATAAAAGGCATCGATGCCAAACAACGTTTTTATGACGCGCTTGCCGGCTTAACCGATCCTGAAAAGAAACGTAAGGCTATCGGCCGGGTGTTCATCGAAGTATTTGATGATGCCGCGCATGAGGTACAGGATGTGAAATGGCTTGGCCAGGGCACTATTTATCCCGACGTTATCGAATCAGTATCAGTTAAAGGCCCTTCAGCTACCATCAAATCGCACCACAACGTAGGTGGTTTGCCCGACTTTATGAAACTTAAAGTTGTTGAGCCGCTTAACACTTTGTTTAAAGATGAGGTAAGGAAAGTTGGTAAAGCTTTAGGTATCGATCCTAATATTTTAGGTCGCCACCCTTTCCCGGGCCCGGGCCTGGCTATCAGGATTTTGGGAGACATTACACCTGAAAAAGTAGCGATACTACAGGAAGCTGATGCAATTTATATAAACAATTTACGTGCTGCCGGGGTTTACGATAAAGTTTGGCAAGCCGGCGCTATATTTTTACCGGTACAGTCGGTAGGCGTAATGGGCGATGAGCGTACTTACGAAAACGTGATCTGCCTCCGTGCCGTTGAATCGGTTGACGGGATGACCGCAGACTGGTGCCATTTACCGTACGATTTGCTGGCTAAGATCAGCAACGAGATCATCAACAACGTAAAAGGAATTAACCGGGTAGTATATGATATCAGTTCAAAACCACCGGCCACTATTGAGTGGGAATAAGTGGGTACCGTTTTTTTGCATAGCCTTGCTGCTGGCCGCGTGTTCACCCAAAACGCGGCCGGTAGCAACTACTGTAAAAAAACCGACTGATACCGAAAAAAAAACCGGCAATACTACCGAAAAACCATCAGAAAAGGCTTCGGAACAAAAGGTGGCTAATATAGCCATGATCCTGCCTTTGAATCTTGAACATTTAAATCCGGCTCAAAAATATAGCCCTATACAATTGAGCCAGGCTAATATCGCTGTTGAATATTACCAGGGATTTAAACTCGCCCTTGATTCGCTTACTGCTTACGGAAATAGCTATAAGCTACAGATCTTTGACTCGAGAGACGAAGCCATGCAGGCACATGACCTGGCTTTAAACTCGTTCGTCCGTTCAAGCGATTTGATAGTAGGCCCTGTTTTTCCGGATGGTATAAAGGCATTTTCCGGTGCGTTATCGTACTCAAAGGGACCAATTTTATCCCCTTTGTCTCCGGCTAATCCAACAACCATCAACAGCAAAAATTTAATTACTGTTATCCCGCCGCTGGAATACCATGCCTGGGGCGCTGCCGAATACATTAACAGAACGGTTAAGCCTAAAAAAATCTTCATTCTGCGTTCGGGCTTTAACCAGGAAAGTGATTACGCTATTAACTTTAAAAAGGCTATTGACAGTTTAAGCAAAAAGAAGGTAAAAGTTACCAATGTGTATGTGATACGCGGAAAACTCGGCAGCCTGCTTCCGCAGCTTTCTAAAACAGAAAAAAATGTATTTGTGATCCCTGCTACCGATCAGGCATTTTTAGGTGTAACCCTCCGGTCGTTAGATACATTGAACAAACATTACCCGGTTATGGTGTTTGGGCACCCGAGCTGGGAGAAGTTCAGCTTCCTGAAACCGCAACTTTTACAACGCCTGAACACGCATATCACCTCTACCGAAAAAATAAATTACAAAGCCGGGGCTACAACAACATTTTTACGTAACTATAGGCGTGCTTATCACGTTGAACCGACCGAATACGCCATTAAGGGTTTTGATGAAGGGCTATACTTTGGCAGGCAGCTTTTTGCCGACAAAGGCTTAGCTTCAATTAATGAAACTGATTTTACCGGCTTGCATAACAGCTTTCACTTTATAAAAAAGCCGGGGTTGGGCTGGATCAACACCCATGTAAAAATATTAATGTACACTAACTTTGAGCTAAAACAGGTAGAATGAAGGCCATAAATCAGCTTAAAACGTTTCAGCGAATTTTGGGTGAATACCCTGCCGATACGCCACTAAGTAAATTTTTACCCGGCTTTTACCGGCAAAACAAACAAATGGGTTCAACCGACAGGCGGGTGGCCAATCGGCTGGTATACAATTATTTTCGCCTGGGCAGGGCACTGCCAAATCTACCTGAAGATGAGCGACTGCTGGTTGCCGAATTTTTATGCAATACCCAAACTAACTCCTACCTGCAACACTTCAAACCCGAGTGGGCTGTATGTGTTGGTTTTAATGATGATGATAAACTCGCACTCGTAAAAACCACCTACCCCGATTTTAAACTGGAGGATGTTTTTCCCTGGAGCAGTCAGCTTTCGGAAGGGATTGATAAGGGAGCTTTTCTGAAGTCTTTCTTTTGCCAGCCCGATCTGTTTATCCGTGTGCGCAACGGTTATGATCATTTGGTAAAAGCCGAACTATCCAAAGCGGAGGTTGTTTTTAAGGATGAGGGCAACGGCTGTTATTCGCTGCCTAACGGCACACGTCTTGAAACCATATTTCCCAAACAACACTGGTTTGAGGTTCAGGACTATTCATCGCAGCAAACAGGGAATTATTTTAAGCCTCAGCGCTGGGATAGCTGGTGGGATGCATGCGCGGCGTCGGGCGGTAAATCGTTATTGCTGCATGAGGATGAGCCTAATATTAAACTGGTAGTATCCGATATCCGCGAATCCATACTGGCCAACCTCGATGAGCGTTTTCAATTGGCAGGCTTAACCAAATATCAGAAAAAAGCCCTCGACCTTACCCAAAATATTGATTCGGTGATGCATGATTATGCCTTTGACGGGATCATTCTTGATGCGCCCTGCAGCGGCTCAGGCACCTGGGGACGTACTCCTGAAATGATAGCCCAGTTTGATAATCATAAAATAGAGTTTTTCCAAAAGCTTCAGAAAAGCATCGCCCAAAACGTAGTAAAATACCTCAAGCCCGGCAAACCGCTCATCTACATCACCTGCTCTGCCTTTAAAGGCGAGAACGAAGATGTGGTTGACTACCTGGTACACGAGCTTGGTTTAAAGCTGGAAGAGAAAGCGGTATTAAAAGGTTACGAGCGTAAGGCGGATACCATGTTTGTGGCGAGATTGAGCCCCTCTCCAATTACGTAATAACATATATAATTGCTGCCGTCGCTCGGCTCCAGCCGAGTGACCACTATTAAGCGGCGTCTCGCCGCCGAATTGCTAAGCCATTTAAGCGCGCAGGCCAGAGGCCTGGGGATAATCGTCACTCGGCTGGAGCCGAGCGACAGCGTTGGTATTTGAATGCCATAGTATCTTACAAATGCGTATTACTCCTGAAAAGCTTAATGGCTATAGCCCTTTTTTGGCGCAAGTCTTGAACAGGGGGATATCGTGGAGGCTGACTTGTGCCTCCGCAAGCTCTTTCGCAGATTTTTACCTTGGTCTTTTTATCACCGCTGTAATAATCCCGCCGGCAATTAAGCCAACAGGTAAAATAACTTGCCCTGGTAAAATAACCATTGAAACGATAGCTAAAAGAACACCAATTGCTATTTTCAATAATGCCAAATTAAAGAATGGTTTCTGTGCTGCATTAACATCAATTATGTTTTGAACAGTTAAATTCTTTAGTACTTGTTCTATCAAATCAGCAGGTACGCCTTGCTTTTCAAGACGCGCATAAATGACTTCGTTATCAAGCCCCTCGTTTTTTAATCTTGAAGCTTGCAGGTAGGCTTTCCTTTTTAGTTCTTGTCCATTGGTTCAGGTTAAAATATTCAAACAAATCAGGGGATTACAAATGCGTATTACTCCGGAAAAGCTTAATCGCGATAGCCAATAAAATAATCCCGAATGCTTTACGCAATACGCTCAAGCCTATCGGTCCAAGCAGCCTTTCCAGCCATTTAACATTTTTAAGTACCAGGTAAACTACAAGGGTGTTTAGCACAATACCCACAAGGATATTTTGTGTTTGATATTGCGATTTAAGGGAAAGCAGCGTAGTCATGGTGCCTGCCCCTGCAATAAGCGGAAAAGCTAATGGTACAATAGACGCTGCCTGTGGCAATTCCTCTTTAAAAAAATCAACACCCAGGATCATTTCCATAGCGATGATAAAGATCACCAGTGAGCCTGCGATGGCAAATGAAGAAATATCCAGACCTATTACAGCAAGCAATTCATCCCCAATAAAAAGAAAGGTTACCATAAGCACCAGCACGGCTATGCTGGCCTTTTCCGATTCAATATGACCTACGCGTTGCCTGAGCTGAATAATTACCGGTATGGCACCCAAAATATCAATAATAGCAAAAAGGATCATCGTAACCGAAATGATCTCTTTAAAAATAAACGGATGCGGCATGGTGTGTAGGATTTATTCTTTTTTCTTTAACCGGATACTTAGCAGCAATGCAGCCAAAATATAGCATGAAGATAAGAAGAAAATTGCATGTACAGACAGCAAAGCTGCAAAGCCTGCTGTTACCGGACCGATGGTTTGCCCTATGGAAGCGTACGACTGGTTGATCCCCAATATTTTGCCCTGCTCTTTATGATCAATATGATCGGCAATAATTGCGTTGAGCATGGGGTTGCGCAAACCATTAAATAAACCATAACTGCACATGCCGGCAACAAAAGGGATAAAATGGTTAGTAAGCCCGGTTACAAACATCGCTGCAAGGCAAAGAAAAGTTGAAAGCAGCAGGATCATTGATTTAGATGAAAACCATTTGGTGAACAGCGGCACACAAAGCTGCATAATGATACCACTAACACCAAAACCCGCATATAAGATCCCAATTTGCGTAGGCGTGATCTTCAATACATCAACGCTAAAGGTTTGAAAACCGATGATCATGGTAAACTGCGCCATGGTAAGCATAAAGCCGGTGAATACCGCTGTGCCAATAACCGGTCGTTTAAGCGTGGTAACCAATGCGGTAAACGAAAATTTAGTTTTTTCTAAATTCTTTTTTGTTTTATCGGGCGGATTGGTTTCCTTTAAAAAGAACAGGCTGCAAAGTGTGCCGATAAGTGAAATGCCCGCCGCAAAAAAGAAAGGTACCTGCATGCCATACCTGTTCAGGAAACCGCCAACGGCCGGCCCAATCACAAAGCCAAACCCAAAGGCAGAACTTAGTATACCGAACCTTTTTGCCCTGTTATCCGGCCTTGCCGTATCCGATACCATGGCCTGCGCTACAGAAACATTTCCTCCTGTAAGCCCGTCAAGGATGCGGGCTGCAAAAAGCATGATCATGCTCCGCGCTTCGGCAAACAGAATAAAAGAAATACAGGTACCCGCCAGGCTGATCACCAGTAATGGCTTCCTCCCCCATTTATCAGAAAGGGACCCCAGCACCGGTGTAGCAAAAAACTGGGCTACCGAAAATGAGGCGGTGAGGATGCCTAATGTTTCGCCGGTAACGCCAAAGGTTTTACCGTATGAGTAAAGTATTGGTACAATGATGCCGAACCCGAGGGAGTTGATGATACATACAAATACTAATACCCACAGGTTTTTATCGCCCTTCATGAAGCGGTTTTATTGGTTTGATGGTATAAAAAAGGGAATGTAACAAAAAAGGTTCTGAAAATTCAGAACCTTTTTTGTTTATGATAACATTGTTATACTATTCAACAAATTTAGGGTTGATAGGATTAACAGCAGCTTCAACCTTACCATGCCTTACATGCGAACGTTTGATGCTATAGCCAAAGTAAACGGCAAAACCTACCAATAACCAAACGATAAGCCTTGCCCAGTTTTCCCAGCCTTCGCTGGCAATCATACACAGGCAAATGATGGCGCCAAGCGGGCAAACAATCATATAAGCCGGAGTTTTGAACGGACGTTCAATGCCCGGGTCGGTTTTCCTTAAAATAAAGATACCGATACATACAAGCACAAAAGCAAACAGTGTTCCGATACTCACCATATCGCCAACATATTTATCAGGAATAAAGCCGGCAAACAACGATACAAATACGAAGAATAACCATTGCGATTTGTAAGGGGTACGGAATTTAGGGTGTAGCTTTGAAAATACTTTAGGGATCAAACCATCGGTGCTCATGGTGTAAAATACACGGGTTTGGCCCATCAGCATCACCAGGATCACCGAAGAGAAACCGGCGAGTATCGATACAGTAACAAATGAAGCCAACCATCCATAACCTGGCATAGCAGTTTTAATTGCATAACTTACCGATGCTTCTTTACCCTGGATAAGGAAATCTTTGTATGATACCAAACCGGTTAACACGTGCGAGAACAGGATGTAAAGAGCAGTACAGATTACCAGTGATATCAGGATACCCTTTGGCATATCTTTTTGTGGGTTTTTGGCTTCCTGAGCGGCTGTTGATACAGCGTCAAACCCAATAAAAGCGAAAAACACAACACTTGCGCCGCGTAATACACCGAGCCATCCGTGGTTAAAAGTATCAGCATAATCAACTACACCCGCACTTACTTTGATCTTTCCGGCATCGGCAGGGATAGTATAAGGTGTATGGAAAGCCGGGTTAATAAAATGCCAGCCTAAACCAATGATCATCAATACGATGGCAACTTTTACTACTACAATGATATTGTTTACCACTGCAGATTCGGCCGTACCGCGAATGAGCAACATCGTTAACAGGAACAGGATCAGGATAGCAGGCAGGTTAACAATGCCTCTTGTGCCAAGTTCGCTGGCATACATGCCTACCGTGGTGTTTGAGGTTTCCATAAACGAGTGCGACCATGCGTATGGTATATGCACGTTAAAGAACGTTGTTAAAAACTCATTAAAATACTGCGACCAGCCAATGGAAACGGTAGCGGCCCCAAGCGCATATTCAAGCACTAAGTCCCAGCCAATGATCCAGGCAATGAATTCGCCCATGGTAGCGTAAGAGTAGGTATAAGCAGATCCTGCGATAGGGATCATACTGGCAAATTCTGCATAGCATAAACCGGCCAGGGCGCAACCGGCGGCCGCTATAAGGAATGAGATGGTAACCGCAGGCCCGGCATGTTCACCTGCCGCAGCTGCCGTACGAACAAAAATACCGGCACCGATAATAGCGCCGATGCCGAGTGCTATAAGTGAGCCAACGCCTAAGGTTCTCTTGAGCGATTTCTCCGTCTCTGCCGAAGCAGCCATTAGTTGAGCAATCGGTTTCTTAATAAATAATTTCATTTTAAATTAGTAAGATCAGTCAAAAATTAAAAATTTACATTTCCCCAAACGTACTTAAATTTATTGAAAACATAAAGAGCCGAATGAAACAACAGTTAAGTATTAATTATCAAAATATTAAACTGTTAAATGCTATTAAATCTATAGGGAATTGGATTTTAAAGCTAAAAGCAGAATGCCCAAAGCTCAAAGCTATAAATTGGTTATCCCACCGCAAACTGCCACTGCAAAATTGCCGCTCTCTACAAACTGCTACCGCCAACTACTACTGCTACTTATTGCAAACTGCCACTGCAAACTGCTACTTACTGCCTACTGCTACTTACTGCAAACTGCTATTCCCCTTCCCGTTTCACCAGTAATACCTCATCATTGTCTAATAACAGGTAGCCATACTCGTAATTAAAAAAATAGGTCGATCCAGTTTTTGTTTGATAGATACTGGTGATATGGTCGAAATCAAAACCTTTTGCAGCAAGTTTTTTACGGGTAGTTTTGGTTTTACCGGTCGGGTTCAGCTCTTCCAGTACGCGGCGGTTACGGCGCAGGATATTATTGATATTACGCACCAGGTTATAGCTGTTGCTGTTGAGCTGGTTATTATAATTATTGCGGCACAGATCATTACAAAACTTTTTATCGGCACGGCCCTGTAAGGGCGTACCGCAATCTAAGCATACTCTTTCCTGGTTCATGACATAAAGGTAACGAATAAATTATCCGTTTGCAAACGCTTACAAACGGATACTATCGACTATAAACGGTTAATATCCGGTTAATTTTTCTCACCCTCCCCACCTTTGTATCGTTAACTCAAACAAACATTAAACAGTAAATATTAAAAAGATGAACTCATTAAAAAACAGTGTGCGCCTGGTAGGCAACTTAGGTATGGATCCTGAAGTAAAAGTATTTGACAGCAATAAAAAAATGGTGCGACTTTCCATCGCCACTAATGAAAGTTATAAAAACGACAAAGGCGAAAAAATTACTGATACTCAATGGCATAACCTAATTTTCTGGGGCACACAAGCCAAACTTGCCGAAGGCCTGCTCAAAAAAGGTGATGAAGTTGCTGTGGAAGGCAAACTGGCCAATCGTAACTATACCGATAAGGATGGCATTAAACGCTACGTGTCTGAAGTAGTGGTTAACGAATTTTTAAAAGTGGGCGCTAAAGGCTGAAAAGCAAATGGCGAGATACCTAAAGCTGTGGGACATTGGCGTGTAAGGCCTCTGAATAAGGTAGGGCTGGTATCCCGAAAGGAGGAGTAAGCCTATCTTATACAAGGCCGTGTCCTTCAAATAACACAATCGAAATTTATCAATGACAATACCGGCAGAAATAACCTCCTATCAACCTAAGGGGGAAATTATATCATCGAAAGCGGCTTTAAACCTAAACCTTATTATTGAAAATATAATCAATAGAGAATATTGCTCAAAGTGTTTTTTTAATACATTAGAAAACACTAATTATTTACAAAGAAAAGGGTATCGCTCTCTTTATGGACTTGCAGGCTAAAGCAGCATTGTATCATAATTTAAAGCTGTCGTGGCCTTAAACAATATTGACTTAAAAGACGGAAAAAGTAATAGAGCAAAGAAGCTGAAACCTAAGCTGCCAAAACTGTAAATAGCGCCCAGGCTTGTTCCATGAGAACGCAGGGGAAACTTATTTTACGGCTTAAGACAACCACTTTGATGATTAAATTCTTAGCGGATTTTACGGATCAGTCTGGCTGGTTGGGCAAACAACGATGCAGCAGTTTCGCACGGTGTACGTTCGTTTTCGATACAATTACTTTATATCAATT
Source organism: Mucilaginibacter sp. SJ (assembly GCF_028993635.1). Taxonomy (NCBI): domain Bacteria; kingdom Pseudomonadati; phylum Bacteroidota; class Sphingobacteriia; order Sphingobacteriales; family Sphingobacteriaceae; genus Mucilaginibacter; species Mucilaginibacter sp. SJ. The sequence continues at coordinate 5,352,369 of NZ_CP118631.1, read as the reverse complement.
TGATTATTACTTATTGATTTTCAGTTAATTAACTACCTGGCATTCGTTTAGCTCATCAAAAAACACTTATTTGTAAAAGCTATGATAAAGAATTATCTGAAAACAGCCTGGCGCAATATCTTAACGAAAAGATCAACTTCGTTCATCAATATCAGTGGCTTAGCCGTCGGAATGTCGGTCGCTTTATTGATCGGTTTATGGATCAATGATGAACTTTCGTTCAACAAATACAATGAAAACTATGACCGCGTGGCCAGGGTGCTACAAAACAAGACGATCAACGGGACGATCAATACCAACGAAAACATACCTATCCCTTTAGCGGCAGAATTGCGCACGACCTATAGCGGAAATTTTAAACATGTGGTGCTGGCATCCGGTGTTTGGAACCATATCCTGAACAGCGGCGGTAAGCAATTGCTTAAAACAGGCAATTTTATGCAACCTGAGGCGCCTGAATTGTTGAGTCTGCATATGATCAGGGGCACCAGATCAGGCTTGAACGACCCTTCTTCTGTGCTTTTAGCCGCGACAACAGCAAAAGCACTGTATGGTGATAATGACCCCACCGGCAAAATGTTAAAACTGGACAATAAAATGTCAGTTAAAATAAGCGGGGTTTATGCTGACTTGCCACAAAATTCAAGTTTTAGCGACCTTGCGTTTATTGCGACCTGGCAGCTCTATTACACCGCAGATGAAAATCTAAGAAAGGCAGATGTCGATTGGGGTAATAACTCCTATCTGCTTTATGTGCAATTAAATGATAAAGCTGATGTGAACACCGTTTCTGCACAGATCAAAGATGTGAAATTGCGTCGGGTTGACCAGGGCAGCGCCAAGTTCAAACCGGTGATCCTGCTCCAGCCGATGAGCCGCTGGCACCTGTATGCCGAATATAAAAATGGTGTTAATACCGGCGGAGAGATCACTTATGTCTGGTTGTTCGGAGTGATTGGTATATTTGTCTTGCTGTTAGCTTGTATTAATTTCATGAACCTGAGTACAGCCCGGAGTGAAAAACGGGCGCGGGAAGTAGGCGTTCGAAAAGCAATAGGCTCACTGCGCAGTCAGTTGGTCACTCAATTTTTCACCGAATCAATTGCCGTTGCTTTATTATCTTTCCTGTTTGCTATCACATTGGCGTGGCTGGTGCTACCCCTATTTAACCAGGTGGCCGGCAAACAAATCAGCATGCCTCTTGGCAATGTTCAGTTTTGGCTGGTTTGTGTAAGCTTCAGCTTTTTTGTCGGGCTATTGGCGGGTATCTATCCGGCGCTGTATTTGTCTTCCTTTAACCCAGTCAGCGTCTTAAAAGGCACTTTTAAAGCAGGCCGTTTTTCAACGCTGCCCCGGCAGGTACTGGTTGTGGTGCAATTTGCCGTTTCGATCATTCTGATCATCGGTACTATTATCACTTTTAAACAGATACAGTATTCCCAAAACCGAGCTGTTGGTTATAACAGGAACGGTTTGATCACCATGGAGTTGAATTCAGGAACCATTCACAAGCAATTTGCGACATTTCACAATGATCTGATTAATAGCGGTGCCATTGTTGATGTTGCCGAATCGGGTAGTTCGACCACCGGCATTTATGGCGGCGTCAACGGCCTGAAGTGGTCGGGCAAAGATCCTCAAATGAACGACGAGTTCGGGATGGTTGGCGTTAGTACTACCTATGGCAGAACGGTTGACTGGCGGTTAATCCAGGGCCGGGACTTTTCGTCTGCATTTGCCGCAGATTCTTCTTCAGTTATTTTGAATGAAGCCGCGGTTATCTACATGGGCCTAAAACATCCTATCGGTGAAACCATCGATTGGTGGGGCAAGAAATACCAGGTTGTGGGCGTAGTCAAAAATATGATCATGACATCACCATACGAACCTGCGAGACAAACGATATTCTTTATGGACCCCAAACCGGGGAATTTCCTGATCATCCGGATCAATCCGCAAATGAGCTCCAACTCGGCGATTAACAAAATACAGCGTATTTGGAAACAGTATTCACCTGCAGAGCCGTTGGACTTCCGCTTTGTGGACGAGGAATATCAAAAGAAGTTTGCCAATGAACAAAAGATAGGGATACTGGCCGGCATCTTCTCCGTGCTGGCGATATTTATCAGTTGCATGGGTATCTTTGGAATGGCGATATTTGTTGCCGAACAACGGATTAAGGAAATTGGTGTCCGCAAAATACTGGGGGCATCCATATTTAATCTTTGGCGCATGCTGTCGATGGATTTTGTGGTACTGGTAGGAATCTCCATGGTAATCGCAGCGCCAATAGCCTGGTATCTGATGCACACCTGGCTCAGTCATTACGCTTATCATACAGAACTGTCCTGGTGGATATTTGCAATTACAGGTGTTGGCGCGATAGCAATCACCCTGATGACGGTTAGTTACCAAAGTTTGAAAGCTGCGATTGTGAATCCCGTCAAAAGCCTGAAAGCAGATTAATTTGATAACAAAAGAGCCATGCGGACTATCGCATCGCTCTTTTGTTTATTAGATCGCCCTATTGCTTATTGCAGAGACTTAACTTACTACTATCGATACTAAAGGTGGAGACCTGAGCAAAAGAGATACCGCTCAGCAATAGAAAAAAATGGCCGTTACGAACTTACGCATCAGCTCCAAAAGCTTTAATAAATGCCGTTCTTTCAACTATTGAATGAATAACCCCGTCAAGTTGCTGCGATGTTGTATCAATATGCCCGATGATCTCTTTATTGAGCGGGTTTTGAAGATCTTCATTATCAAACAAATTAACTAAACCTAAGATAGTTGCAACCGGTTTGCGCAACTCGTGCGAGCTGATATTGGCTATGGTTTGCAGCCTGTGGTTCTGTTCACGTATATTGTCTTCGGTTTTTTTGCTTTCTATCAGTACTCTCAGAATATTCACAGTACGCTCAATAATACTCAACTCATCATCATTTGGCTCACGTACAGTATGATAATAAATACCAAATACGGCCAAAACTTTGGTGTTTTTTGAACTCATTACCGGCGATGACCAGCAAGCCTTAAGCCCGTATGGTTTAACAAGCCCCACGTAATCAGCCCAAAGGGGATCATTTTCGATATCACTTACAATAACCTGCTTGCGGTGAAATGCCGACGTACCGCATGACCCTACATTTGGCCCTATTGATAAGCCTTCCAACTGATCGCTGTAAGCCTGGGGTAACCGCGGACTGGCAAGCGTATGCAACTTTTCCTGTGCATCATCAACTTCTAAAACCGAACAGATCATATCCGGGAAGATCCTCTCAACCCCCATAAGCAATTCGGTCGCGGATTGCACAAGTGTATATTGCGATGCAGCGTTTAACTCCAGCACCCTCTTTTCAAGCTCCAATACCCACTCCTGCATTTTTATTTCCGTTATATCACGCACGAAAACAGCCAGCTGGTCCTGATATGGGTATATATTGATACGAAGCCAGCTGTTTGAATATGTATTTAAATATTGTACCTGTATTGATTTTTTGCAGGTTAATGAAAGTTGAAACTCGCTCTCTATCCTTTCAGTTAAACCAAGACTTTTAATCTCCATAAAATTGGCCTGATCAAGTTCGGTTAAACTAAGGTTAGTCATAGCCTGGAAGGCCGGGTTAAAGGAAATTATATCCCAGTTGGCATCAAGTACAATAAAACCCTCATTAAGGCTTTGAATGGTATGCTGTACAATATCATCTCCCGATTGGCCAATCATACCGGCCAGCGTATTACCGCTCGAATAAATCAGGTTATCATCCTCATTCAATATTACCGACCAGATAATGCTAAAGTAACACCCGTCTTTTGCTTTAATACGGCTTTGATAGCCAACTAATTTTTTATTAAGCAGAAGGCTGCCCTGTGATTCTGCCTGGCGTTCTTTATCTGCCGGATGGCATATAGCTGCGATATTTATACCCGTTAATTCCTCGTCGCTATAGTTAAAGGTATTACGAAAAGCATGGTTGGTATGCATGATCACGCCATTCATATCCATGACAAAAAAAATATCTTTTGAATGAGTAAAGAGTGACGTAAACCTTGTGTCCATACGCGGCAGGCATAAACATATTTATAATAACTAAGTTATAAAAAATGTTTGCAATATTATCTAATATTTCAAGGCGTACTTGCTGCTACAGGTATTATTTTCCCATTAAAAAACTTGCTCCCGGTTAAAGCAAAATCAGCTATATATTTACCCATTTCAAACGCCATTACGGGCGATTGATAACCCGGAAAAGCTTGTTCCAGCATCTCGGTTTGCGCTGATCCTAAAGCCAGGCAATTTACTTTGATCCCTTGTTCGGTTAACTCCTGTGCTAAACATTCGGTTAGCGTATGTAAAGCTGATTTACTTGCTGAATACGCCGCGAGGCCCGGAAATTTAGCACTTCCCTGAAATCCTCCCATGCTGCCAATATTAACAATGTGCGAGCCCGCAGGCATTAAAGGCAGCAATGCCTGGATAGCACGTACATGACCAATAAAATTGCTTTGCAACATCTCTACAAAATCCGACTCGAGCAATTCGGTAAATGGTTTATTGATAAGCACACCTGCGTTATTGATTAAAATATCAAACCGGTTATCAAAATGCGATGTGATGAACTGCTGCAGGCCTTCATAATCATCATGCACTATATCAAATTTTAAGGCAAACAACTGGCAATCGGGGTTTAAACCATGAGCTATCTCCAGCAAACGTTCCAGTTTATCCTGTGAACGGGCCAGCGCTATCACCTTATGGCTGCCCGAAAGTATCAGTTCAATTACGGCTTCAAAGCCCACGCCGCTGCTGGCGCCGGTTATTATGATGTTCATATGCCCCCTACCCCCCTAAAGGGGGAATGATTATTTATTTAACGTATTTATATTCCTTACCGTCATTGCGAGGTACGAAGCAATCCCCGATTAGCAGAGCGGCTCTGTAAAGTTTGGGATTGCTTCGTACCTCGCAATGACGACGGATTTGCAAGTTCAAGATGACAAACCAATTGCTAAACTAACATTTTCTGTTAAATAGCGAATTGCGGATGATTGACTATTTTTGGGGTTTTAATTGCAATAGCCCCTTATATTCCGTTGCCATTCAACAGGATCTTTGATATCCTGAAAAAAGTCCTTTCCTTTCGATGCGTTAAGGGTTGCCTTTATTTTGTCTAACTGCGTAGGCTCCTTGATTACCATATCGCTACTTTTAACAGTTATATCCCGAACATAAGGAATGTCTTTCAGTATCTTTTTTAAGGATTCTGTACGTTCGTCATCAACCGTTATTATTAAAGTTGTCATATCCTAAATTACACAATAAACGCTAAACTACCAATTTTTGCTCAACCGGGTGCTTGATCAGGTAAAAGCCATCGCTGATGAGCTTACCATATTCAGGCTCGTTACGGCCCTTTTCTTCAAGAAAATGCTTGATCTCGGCTGCTAACGCTGGGTCTAGGCCTTCATGGTCAAGCATCTCCAGTATCTCCAGGGCACAAAGCCAGTCGTCATGATGGTCTTTTTGCAGTTGCTGCCATACATTGCCTAAAAAGCCATAATCACCATGGTTTATGCGGCAATTGCGTACCTGCTGGTAAAGCTTATGCAATTCTTTGGTTTTATGATCATGCCGGGCGTGATGGGTTTCTGTTTTTGATTTATAAACAATGGTTTCATAAGCTTCCCTGTCGGCCGCTCCGCAAAATACCGAAATGATCTCTTCGCCAACAGCCATGTCATAAACGCCCCAGGCCGGATCAAACAATACTGTTCCATTATCGTCAGTAACGGTTACATTATCAAAAGTGATCAGGCAGATTTTGCCATCTTCCGAGAGGATATTTTTAATAATGCCTTTTACGGTGATCCCGCTTTCAAAATGCAGTTCGGTTCCCAGCCCTTTTATTATACCCGCTGCTTTCAGATCATCATCCGAAAAATCCTCCAAAGCTGTATCGTGATAGCCTTTCAATTTACCAACCGGCGAGCTGAAACCATTTTTATGATAATCTTTACCATGCTCTTTTAACTGTTTATTGTTCAGGGCCAGTGCGGTGGGGCCGGTGGTTTTAATAAAATAAGGTTTACCGCCTGCATCTGTCTTAAAATCGGTAATGTTACCCGAAACCTGCAAGCCCGAACTGTAAACAGCCGTACAGATGTTCTTACTTTCAACGGCCTTGCTTAATCCGTAAGCACCACCTTTTCTGAAAGCCATGGTATTGGCAAACTCTTCCAGCACACCTATCAGGTTTTGAAAATCGGGGGTTACAAAAAGCTGGGGCTGCGGCTTGGTGATATCATAAGGATATTTAACCGCGTCAATAGTATACCATAGCTTTTGCACATCTTTATTCATACAGGTTGAACTTTCGCCGATTGATGAAAGCAGGCCCGCGCCGTAGATTTTTGGGTGCTCCAGCGTTCCAATCAGGCCGTACTCTACCGTCCACCAGTGTAAGCGGCTTAGCAACGCCATTTCCGATGGCTCGCCCATATTTTCCTGGCAATAAGTTACCAGCTCTTCGGCTTTAAGGATTTCCTGTTCATCGGCATCGGGCATTTCTTTTAATATCGATAAAGCCCGGATAGCCTCATAAAGCTCAAAATCCTGCGCCGAAAACATGGCTTTGGCTCCTATCGATCCAAAATAACTCAGGTATTCATGGTAATCCTTATCGGCAATAATAGGAGCATGCCCTGCCGATTCGTGGATGATATCAGGAGCCGGAGTATATTCAATATGTTTTAACTGGCGGATATCCGCAGCGATAACCAGCACCCGGTACGCCTGGTACTCCATAAAAGCAGCTGGCGGGATAAAGCCGTCGACCGTAACAGCACCCCAGCCAATTTTGCCGAGGGCGTCATTCATCTCCTGTAGATTGGGGATATGTTCAATGGTTAAACCGGCTTTTTGCAGGCCGGGGATGTACGGATAGTAAGCGACATCCTTTAGGTAACTATAATTCTGGCGCATGACGTAACGCCACACTGCATGGTCGATAGGCGTATAATGCTCGTAGTGCTGGTCGACTATAAATTGTTTTAAATGACCGGGCAATGCCGCAACCTGCGGATTATTAAAATCATTAAAATGGCTCATTGATAACTGGCGATTTATAATACAACGCCAAGTTTAGCAGATGGTTGCGATGAAAACAAGTTTCAGTTTATTATTCTGAAATTAAAACTGAGGCAGAATATTATTCTTCTATCGGATGATTTTCCAATTTTGGTTCTTCGCCTTTTTTAAGACCCGCTTCCAGCCGCTTAGGTATAAGCACATAATATACACCTAACAAGGCCACAATAATTGAAATGAGATAAAATCCAAAGCTCAGGTAAACGGCCATATCTTCGGCCAGGTTAAACTGGCGGGCCAGTGTAAGGAATAGCGCGTCGCGGATACCGCCGCCACCCAAACTAAACGGAATAACTGCCGCTAACGATGAGAAAAGAAATGACAGGAGATATGGGGCAAACTTACCGTTGAAATCCTGCGCAAGCAGTAAACAAATAATGGTAAGCAACTGCATACTTTGTACACCTATGGCTTTTAAATGCGCCTGTATAAAGTTGTGGGTATATTCTTTAAAAAATTTGCGGGCTACAAAGTAATAAATCACCGAACCAACCGATACGATACCAAGCGGCCAGGCCAGGTGATACGGGAAACTCGGTATTAAAATAATCAGGCCTACTACAATAGCACCTATGGCCCAAAAACCGCTAAGCCTGTCAAACAGGATAGCCCAGAATACTTTTTTTGTAGGCAAATGATAGCGTTTATGCAGCAGGTAAATTTTGTAACCATCGCCGCCGATACCGCCGGGCAATAACACGTTATAGCACAAGCCCAGAAAATACAGGCGCAGGTTAAAGCGCCAGTCTAACCGTAAACCAATGGATTTGAAATAGCTTAATAACCGCCATGATGAAAAAAACATCGACCCGATATAACAGGCAATAGCGGCAGCTAACCAGGCCCGGTCGGCATGGAGTAAGCGATATTTAATTTTGGCAAACGGCACCTTACTGAATACATAGTAAAGCAAACCACCAGTTACTACTATGATAAGGATTACTTTTATAACGCCCCAAAGCTTACCTTTCCAGGTTTTATGTTCGGCACCTTCGTCAATGAGATCTTCTGTTTGTGTCATTCGGCTGCAAAGCTATGTTATTTTTTTATTTGGATATACAGGATAGTCAATTAACAATTTTTCTTCATTTTGTTTTCACAAACATTAAAACCAGTAAATCAGGTTATTATTTCAGGGTTATTTTCAACCGGTCAATTCATAGTTCAAATAATTAAACTATGTCCATTGTAATCAAATATTCAACTCTGTGTAATCATAATATCAAATCGGTGAAATCCTAATAACAAAGTGTTATTTTTGCGCAAATTTTTTGGAGATGAGTAAAGTAAAAGTTGGTTTAGTACAAATGAGCTGTACTGCTGATAAAGAGCAGAACCTGCAGAAAGCAATTGTTAAAGTAAGGGAAGCCGCTGCTAAGGGCGCGCAAATAGTTTGTTTACAGGAACTTTTCACCTCGCTTTACTTTTGCGATGAAGAAAATTACGACAATTTTAAGCTGGCCGAAGCCATTCCCGGCCCATCAACCGATGAACTTTCAAAAGTTGCTGCCGAGCTTAACGTGGTGATCATTGCTTCGTTATTCGAAAAACGTGCTCAGGGTGTTTATCACAACACCACAGCCGTGCTTGATGCCGACGGAAGCTATTTAGGCAAATATCGCAAAATGCATATTCCTGATGATCCGGGCTTTTACGAAAAATTTTACTTCACTCCCGGCGATTTAGGTTACAAAGTATTCAACACCAAATTTGCCCGCGTAGGTGTACTGATCTGCTGGGACCAATGGTACCCTGAAGCAGCGCGTATCACCGCTTTAATGGGTGCCGATATATTATTTTACCCAACAGCAATTGGCTGGGCTACCACTCAAGACGAAGCTACCAACATTGAGCAATACAACGCATGGCAAACCATTCAACGTTCGCATGCGGTAGCTAATGGTATACACGTAGTAAGTGTAAACCGTGTAGGCGAAGAAGCCGGCGTAAAATTCTGGGGCGGTTCATTCTTTGCTAATCCATTTGGTGCTATTATACACCAAACATCGCATAACGATGAGGAAGTAGTAGTACAAGAGCTTGATCTGGATAAATCTGATTACTACAGGAGTCATTGGCCGTTTTTACGTGACAGGAGGATAGACAGCTATCAGCCGATAACGAAAAGACTGTTAGATGAGGATTAGTCCATGGTCGATAGTCCATAGACCATAGTAAAAAAGTATGGCTTTTAAATTCGAAAATCTTCAGGTTTGGCAAAAGGCATTGGAGTTGACTGACGAAGTCAATACTTTGACAAAAAACAGTTTTCCCAAAGAAGAGTTATTTATTTTAACATCGCAAATAAAAAGAGCTGCGGACTCTGTCGTATTAAATATTGCTGAAGGCTGTACCGGACAAACAAACGCGGTATTCAAAACCTTTTTAGGTTATTCATTAAGATCTGCTATCGAAGTTGTAGCTTGCCTTTTTATTGCCAAAAAACGGAAAATTATCAATGAAGATGATTTTAACAGGTTATATAATGATTATCAATCATTATGTAAAATGATAACGTCTTTAAGAAACACATTATGAAACCATTTACCATGGACCATGGACCATCGACCATGGACAAAAACGACTCGCCTCTGGCGCAAGGCTTTTCTTTCCCTGCCGAGTGGGCTAAACATACCGCCACCTGGCTTAGCTGGCCTCATAAAGAGGCTTCATGGCCTGGCAAGATCGATACCATTTATGCACCTTACATAGAGTTCATTAAGGTAGTTACCGAAGGCGAACTGGTACGCATTAACGTAGTAAACGAGGATATGAAAGCCTCGGTAATTTTCCAATTGCAGAACGCAGGTGTTGATCTTAACAAAATAGAGATATTTGAATTTCCTACCAATGATGCCTGGTGCCGCGATCACGGTCCGGCGTTTTTAATCAACCCAACCACAAGACAAAAAGCGATTGTTGACTGGGGCTATAACGCCTGGGGCGGCAAGTACCCTCCTTTTGATTTGGACGATGTAATCCCTACCAAAATAGGTAACCACTTTGGCCTGCCGGTATTTAACCCGGGCATTGTGATGGAAGGCGGCTCGGTCGACTTTAACGGCAAAGGCACTATATTAACTACCACAGCCTGCCTGCTCAACAAAAACCGGAACCCGCAACTTAATCAACAGCAGATTGAGAGCTACCTGCAAAACTACTACGGCGCCGAGCAGATCCTGTGGTTAGGTGATGGTATTGTAGGAGATGATACCGACGGACATATCGACGACATCACCCGCTTTGTAAACGAGCATACCGTTGTTACCGTTGTTGAGGAAGATAAGAACGATGAGAACTACCACATTCTCCAGGAAAACCTCGAAACCCTGAAAACCATGCGCCTGCTTAACGGCAAACAACTTAACATTGTGGAGTTGCCCATGCCCGACGCAGTTGTTTATGACGATACCCGTCTGCCGGCCTCATACGCAAATTTTTACATTGCTAATTCGGCCGTGATAGTGCCTACTTACCGTTCAAAAAACGACGATAAAGCGCTTGACATATTGACCCAATGCTTCCCCGACCGCAAGGTTGTCGGCATTGACAGCACCGATATTATCTGGGGCCTTGGCAGTTTCCACTGCCTAAGCCAGCAGGAACCGGAATAAGCCCCATCCAACCCTCCCCTGAAGGGGAGGGCTTTAAAATATTTAACTTTACTTACCTTTCTATTAAAAGTCTCCCCCTTCAGGGGGAGATTTAGAGGGGGCTTTCACCGCCTTTATCCCCTACTTTACCGACATCTCCCCTTACATCGCCAAGTATTGATTGACCTGCCTGCCCTGTTGCAGTAGTTTTGGGTAACATTAAAACTTAAAGCGATGAACAACGATATAATAAACACCGAAAACAAAAGAAATGGCAAAATCATGTTAGGAATAATTTTACTGGCCGCCGGTGGTTTATTTCTGATAGATCAGCTTAATGCCTTCCTTATTCCCGACTGGCTTTTTAGCTGGCCAATGTGGTTCATAGCCTGGGGCGCTTACATGGGTGCCAAACATGACTTTAAAAAACCATCATGGATCTTTATGATACTGTTAGGCATCATATTCCTGGTAAATGATAACGTTTATAACGCCGACCGCATAACCTGGCCAATTGCATTGATGCTGCTTGGTACCTGGATAGCCATCAAACCGGCCAAGCAAACCGACAGGGACTTCTGGGAAAAGAACGAAAAAGCTAAACAACACTTTGACTTTGAGCAACCCAAAACCGAAGCTTAAACTCAATCATCCATCATATATCAAAGCCGGGGCATTTTTAAAAAGCCCCGGCTTCTTGTTTTATTAAAATAACTGTAATCCCAATTCGACCCTTTAAGTTACTATAGCTGGGTGTTCAACTTTTTAAGGCGTGAACACGCGATTGTTTTCACAAAACACAAACCATTCATAATCAATTATTTAACTTTTAACCTCCATCGCAAATTCGCCACACTTGAACACATAGATACTGACAATCAATAATTTACATTTTTAAAAAACAAAAAGTTGAACACCCGTTTTTCAAAAGTTGAACACTTGTGATGAAGCCGGATTGGTAGCGTGAATTATAAGCCTTTCCGTTGTATTGATGCACCGCCTCGACGCCTTCATTTTGAAAGTTATTGTTAACATAAAGCCGCGTTTATTTTTCCGATAAAAACCGTCGCAACATACAATTTTTTATTTTTGCCGAATGTTAAATAATCACCCGCAACTTTTTCACCGCCAAAACATCCCCACTCACCGATTTCTTTAAATACATCGCCAGTTTTTGTTTGGCTCAACTATAATGTTACCTTAGTTTTGGATATGATTTCAATTTGCAGATAATACAATGAACAACGATATAGAACATCCAAAAGATCCCAACAAAGGCAAGTCTGTTGCCGGGATTATTTTACTTGCTGTAGGCGGCATATTGCTGCTTCAGCAATTCCGAATTTTTTTCATACCCGCTCATCTTTCCCTGTGGCCCTTATGGCTTATTTTCTGGGGGATATACATAGGTGCCAAGCATAATTACAAAAAAGCATCGTGGGTATTGCTGGTAGCTTTAGGTACTGTATTCCTGATCACCCAAAACATTAACAATTCCGATCGGATAGTGGGCCCCTTAGCTGTAATTGGATTTGGTATGTGGCTGATATTAAGGCGCAACAAACATTTTGATCCGCAGCAATGGAAAAACGATTTCAAAGGAGAAAAATGGACCAACTGGGATAAAAAAGAGCCTTTTCAATTTGAAAAATCCGAAACTGTTGACTATACCGTAAAAGAGGAAGGCAGCGAGATCCCCCCGGTTGATCCCTACGCTCAAAAACAACAGCAATACAACACCAAGTACTCTGGCGACGATTATATCGATACCGTATCCATTTTTGGCGGGGTTAACAAAACCATCCTTTCCAAACAGTTCCGCGGCGGTGATATCGTGAACATATTTGGCGGCGCCGAACTTGATTTTACCCAGGCAGATATTAATGGCCGCATTATCATTGACATTACCCAGATCTTCGGCGGCACTAAAATTATCGTGCCATCAAACTGGCAGGTAGTATCTGACCTGGCGGCGGTTTTTGCCAGTGTAGATGATAAACGCATCAGGAGCACCGCAAGTGTAGGCAGCGAGAAGGTGCTGGTACTTAAAGGCGTATCCATATTTGCGGGGGTGGATATCCGCAGTTATTAATTAATCAAGGCAGCTAATTACGAAAAGCATAAAAACATGAACTGGTACGTAGCAAAATTAGTTTTCAGGGTGATAAGCGGGGATGGCGACCATCAGGCGCAATTTGATGAGCAATTAAGATTGATCAGTGCAGATAATGAACTGGTGGCTTATGAAAAAGCCAACCGGATAGGTCACGCCAACCAGGATAGTTTTAAGAATATTGAAAAACAAACCGTTAAATGGCAATTTATTGATGTAGCCGAGCTTAACCAGCTTGGCGAACTTACCGACGGTGCTGAATTGTATTACAACATACACGAAACACCCGATGCCGACCTATACATTGCATGGGCGCATCATAAGTCGGCCTTATTGGGCATCAGAAATTAAACCTTAGAACCACAGAAAGTAACCGTTTTGGAAGTTCCATCAATACAAACATCAAAACTGTACGCGGCATTTGTAATATGCGGCATGGTTTGGGCTGCATTACAAACTTATATCATTCATAGTTTTGGTTTTTTATGGTTCACTGCCGCTACCGATGGCCTGTTGAGCGCCATATTGCTTTCATGTGCATGCTGGCTTATCAACAACAACTTACGTTACTACCAACCGGGTAAAGGCAGCTACATTAACCTGTTTATATGGTGCGTTGCGCTCGCAGGCATTTGTACAGCCGGTTGCCGTTACCTGTTACCGCTCATTAACAGCGACCAGATCTACACCGGTTTCCTGGCCCAGTCATTAACCATCCGCTTTTTTACCGACTTTTTAGCTATCGGCTGGATGGCCATGATCAGTTTGCTGTGGTTTTCACAGCTCGACCAGAAAGAGACCCTGAAACGCAAAACTGAAGCCGAGCAGCTTGCCCGCGAGGCTGAGCTATATAATTTGCGCCAGCAATTGCAACCCCACTTCCTGTTTAACAGTCTTAACTCCATCAACGCGCTTATCGGCTTTAAACCCGATGAAGCCCGAAGGATGATCCACCAGTTATCCGACTTTTTACGCGGAACACTTAAAAAAGATGATCAGCTGCAGGTTAGCCTTACCGAGGAATTGGCGCATCTTAATTTATACCTCGATATAGAAAAAGTACGCTTTGGCCACCGTTTACAAACCGAAATAAGCTGCGACCCCAAATGCGGAACCGCGATACTGCCATCTATGCTGTTACAGCCTTTGGTTGAAAATGCCATTAAATTTGGCCTTTATGACACTATTGGCGAAGTTACCGTGAGCATTCGCGGTGAAATTGAGGATGGCTATCTGAACTTAATGGTACAGAACCCGTATGACCCACAAACATCAAAACCAAAAAAAGGTACAGGTTTTGGTTTGCGGGGAGTGCAACGGCGATTATATTTGCTGTATGCCCGCAATGATTTAATGGAAACCCATGCGAGCGATGATCTGTACACAACCATTATAAAAATACCGCAACTATGAAGCGAGCTTTAATTATTGATGACGAACCTTTAGCCCGCATGGTTGTAAGGGAATACCTGCTTGATTTTAAAGACATTGAACTGATACAGGAATGCAACGACGGCTTTGAAGGCCTCAAAGCCATTCAGCAGCACCAGCCCGACCTGGTCTTTTTAGATATCCAGATGCCTAAAATTACCGGCTTCGAGATGCTTGAACTGGTTGAACAACCCCCTGCCGTAATATTTGCTACCGCGTTTGACGAATACGCCATCAAAGCTTTTGAAGCCCACGCGGTTGACTATTTATTAAAACCCTTCAGCAAAGAACGCTTTAACAAAGCGGTTGAAAAATTCCTGGCTTCAGCCACGCCCAAACCGGCTGTTAAACAGACGGAAGAGTTGCTGGAAACTGCCGCTACCCAGTCGCCCGCCCAGCATGAGCGTATTGTGGTTAAAACCGGCACCAAGGTAAAGATCATCCCCGTTGCCGATGTTGAGTATTTGCAGGCCGATGATGATTATGTAAGTGTGATCACCAAAGAAGGCTCGTACCTCAAAAACAAAACCATGAGCTTTTTTGAGCAAACCCTTGATCCTAATCATTTTGTTCGTGTTCATCGTTCCTACATCGTAGCTATACAACAAATCACCCGTATCGACCCATACGAAAAAGATGCGCACCTGGCCATCCTGAAATCAGGCGCTAAAATCCCGGTAAGTAAAACAGGGTATGTGAAGTTGAAGCAAGTGTTAGGAATATAATATTATCTTTCCCTCTTGTCATGTAAGTGTTTAAATCCGGGGCCAATGAAGGAGAAATAACATTAGGTGTGGAGGGCCTGTCATCCTGAGCCTGTCGAAGGACGCGCGCAGAGGCCCTGCCCGCCATGCTTCGACAGGCTCAGCATGCAATGTCATTAAGTTAAGAGATTGACAAGCTGCACCAGAGGTGCAAAAGGTTTGTAGAAACCATTTTGAATAGATTTTTGGTGTGCCAGCGGTACACAATTCCGGTGTTCCGTACCTCTGGCACGGTTGTTATCGGTATAATATTTTGCTACAAACCTGTTCCCCCTCTGGGGGATTTTCCTTAACTTAATGACATTGCTCAGCATGACACCCGTTTTATATGTCATGGGGAGCATCTGCAAGATACCGAGCGACTACTCGGAGCGAAGAAGATGCTTCGTCCCTACCCATGACATAATAAATAAAGAATGTTCCTGTCAGCAGGTAAGCTTCGGGTGAAAGCGGGCAGAACAATGGTAGCCTTGAGCGCAGGAAGGGGCATAGCAAGTTTTTGCAGAAGCATTGGGAAAGCGCGAGCGTAGCGGGGCAAAATAATTGCAGCCCGTGGTTTTGACCGCTTTGCAGGGCAAAGGCCGGCACGACGGGCTGTGGAGTGGGTGAGCGCAAAGAAGCCTCCCTGCTGACTTGATTTTTTGGGTACTTTTGTATCAAGACAAAAGTACCTGGCCCCGCGCGGCCAAGAGCGCGACAATGTTCAATACCACTAAGCACCTTGTCTGCCTGTAAAAGGATTGCTTCGTAACTCAGCAATGACGTGGAGGAGATGTCATTGCTCCTTCAGAATCCAGCGGATTTAAATCCCTCAGCATGACAATCTTTGTTTTAATGGCGTGTTGTTATAAAATACCTGGCATTTTTAGCCAACAAAAAATCTTCCCTCCCATATAATTTCTTCCCAACACTTCCGTTAACTACAATTATAGTTAACAACCTAACCAATGCCTAAACCAATTACATTGCTGCTACTAATTCTATTATTAGCACTTCACAAACCCGAAATCCCCGATAGCAAACGTGCTGGCGACGTTCGCCTTAAAGTATGGCCTAAACTTCAAAAAGAACTTAAAGATAAAGGCTTTGCGCCTTATGGCCAGGTGTACATCCGCATTATTAAAGACATCAGCGTACTTGAAGTATGGGTAAAATCGGCTAATAAATACCAGCTCTTTAAAACTTATGACGTATGCACCTACTCCGGCGGATTAGGTACCAAAACCCGCAGCGGCGACGGTAAAAGCCCGGAAGGTTTATATACCATAGAGCCCAAACAACTTAACCCGGTAAGCAACTATTACCTGGCTATTAATGTAGGCTACCCAAATGCCATTGATAAAGCTAAAGGTTATACCGGCAGCGCCATCATGGCACATGGACATTGTGCTTCTATAGGTTGCTATGCCATGACCGATGCCCGCATTGAAGAAATTTATACCCTGGTTTACGAAGCGTTTGTAGCCGGCCAAAAGCAAATCCGTGTTGATATTTTTCCTTTCCGGATGGATGACGCAAACTTAAAGCGCTATGCGGCTTACAAACAGGATACCTTTTGGCGCAACCTCAAACCGGCTTACGAACTATTTGAAAAACGACAGCTACCAGTTGATTATCATCTTAAAGGAAAGGAATACGCTTATTGACCGTTGATTTTTTTGATTACGCGAATGGGGCTCAAATATTTAGCTTATGGTCGGTGTTATCACCAGAAGTGTTGGGAAGATTTTTAATTCCCTCCCCTGGGAGCATAGCCGTCAATTTAAGGAGTAGTATAAAAATTTTTAAGAGCAAGAATCGGCCAACCAAACCTGACAGGGTTATTTAAACGCTTAAAAGGGGAATTATTTGACCATGGATTTCTTGATACCCTTGCTAAAAACACGGGAGTGATCAAACGTTTAAGGAAGATAAGCGGATCAGATCTTCTGGATACGCTGCTATTTGACAGCAATCAATCATTTAATGGCATGAGTATGCAGCTGATGTTAAGGCATTCACTTAATATATCAAAACAGGCCCTGCATCAAAAGTATAATGAAGGGCTGACGGAGTTTATCAAAGGGGCTCTGGAGCGACTTTTAGCGATAGAATTGCCTTGTAGAGAGATACAAGGGCTTGAGATCAACATCAAAGATTCCACACGTTTTGCCTTACCGGAGGCAATGGCGGATGTTTATCCGGGGACAAAAGGCTGCGGGATAAAAGCTGGCGCGGCCCTGCAGTTTGAGTTTGGGATCAAAAGTGGAAGTTGTGATATCAGGCTAACACCGGGCAATTGCAATGACCAGAAAGAAAGCCACCTCGATCAGCAGATGATTCGACCGGGTGTATTATACATGAGAGACCTGGGTTATAGCCATATTGCTTATATGAGCAACATTATCGAAAAGAAGGCATTCTTTGTCAATAAGTTAAGCCCCAAAACATCGATACACATTCTGCGTAATGAAGTATACCAGGAGCTGGACCTGACCGCTTTACAAAAATCAGGAAAAGCATTTGACGGTTTAGTTTATATTGGAAAAGACAAGCTACCTGTCCGGATGATTATTGAACCGGTAAGTGATGAAATAAAAAACAACCGGATAAGCCATACCGATAAATACAACAAAAAGAAAGGCCATCAGACAACAGCGCTTTTCAAGCTCAGAGCAGGCTTTAATTTCATTGTAACCAACCTGGATAGCACTTACAGTGCCGAACTGATCCGGAAACTCTATCATCTCCGCTGGCAGATCGAGTTGGTGTTCAAAGGCTGGAAATCATCGTTGAAGATCCATCAGATGCCTAAAGGAAATACCCACCGTATCACCTGTGCACTTTACAGCAAACTATTATGGGCTATGTTAAGCTGGAAGATAACAATGTCAATCGGTAAGATCGGCGAGGTAAGTATCCTCAAGGTACACAGTTTTATAGCATCAGGTATGCAGGAGCTAAGGCTGCAATTGTGGGGATTAAGCAGTAAGTGGCTGGATATGCTCGAACAGCTTCCGTTTTACAAACTGCTTAAAGAGCAGAAAAAAGGACGGCTCAAAACAGAGGAAATTGTAATAATTATTTGATAATCAATATATTAAATGCTATCTTTAGGTGTAAACAAAGAGAAAGGCAGAACCCTTTACCGATCTGCCTTTCAAAAAAATAGAAATAAAACTATGAGAGCAAAAATACATAAAGTTTGCCTTTACGGGCAAACTACGTTCTGCCCTCAATCTCAAAAAAACAAACTCTTTTTTATTGCTTTCGCTTAAATTGACGGCTATGCCCAGGGGAGGGAATCGCACAATCCCTCGCTTTTTCTATTTCTTCCGAACACTTCTGGCGTTAACACACGCTTAATGTCAATCCGAACAAGTATCTGCACATCCTCCGGGAGAGGAAATTTCGGCCACCAGGCATAACATGAAGGCTTTATTTACAAAGTTTACATTTTTATTTACAATCCTGGTTCTTCTGACAGAAAGGTATCAAAGTAATTTCGCTGGATCAACTTTGATATGATATGAAAAATAAAAGAAACGTTCTGTCCTGCCTGATTATACTGCTGGCAGGAGTAATTTATTTCCCCGCACAGGCCCAGCAAAAGCATGCCGAAAGCTTAAGCGCCCCCACCGTACCTAACCGAATCACGCGTAATATCATACAAGATAAAAAAGGCAACATTTGGATTGCTGCATTTGATGGTATTTTTCGGTACAATGGGAAATCTTTTACCAATATCACAAGTAAAGTGAGTTCGGCCCGCTTCTTTTCTGTTTTAGAAGATAGAAAAGGCAACTTGTGGTTCGGCTCTATCGGTTCAGGTGTTTATCGTTACGATGGTAAATCCTTTCGTAATTTTACAATTAAGGATGGCCTTCTCAATAATGATGTTGTAAGTATTTATGAAGATAAAAAAGGCAGCATCTGGTTCGGCGTTTGGGGTGGAGCAAGCCGGTATGATGGAATATCATTTCGGAATTATATCATAAACGGATATGGGATGAATGAAGACCCAACAGGGAAAACATTTCAGGATAGGGCACCTTACGAAGTTAATTCAATTATTGAAGACAGAACGGGCAAGCTTTGGTTTGCCACAAGAGGCAACACCTTTGTGTACGACGGAAAAATATTTAACGTTTTCAGCCGTAATGGTAAACCTTTTACCAATGTTCGTTCTGTAATGGAAGATAAAAAAGGCAATATCTGGCTCGCCGGCCGCGATGGACTGTGGCGCTATGATGGTAGTTTATTTACCAATTTCACCCGGAAATTTGCGGGTTACGTTTACGAAGATAAAAAAGGAAACATTTGGACAAGTTCAGAAAGTGCTGATAACCCCACCAGGGTACTTTCTGGCTTTAGCGCTAATACAGCGGCCTGGGCGCTTTCCCGTTACGATGAAAAATCCTTGTCTGATAAAAAGCCATCAGTAACCGAAATAACTAATAAGCCAATGGTTTTTGGGATTTTAGAAGATGATAAAGGAAATATTTGGTTTGGTGCTGTAGGTGGAGTGTATAGGTATGATGGAAACACTATAACAGACTTTAAAGGGATGTAGCTGATGATCCTTCCTACACTGGCAGAAGAAAACATATTCAGCTATCATTCCATCAGCAACGCCATCAAAGCTTCTTCAACCCGCTCCTCTTCAAGCAATTGCTTAGCTTTCAAATGTAATTGCAACTCACGGGTCTGGCTGTCGCCGATGGTGGCATCAAGTACTTCTTTTATCTCCGGGGTAAGCGCAAAGGCTTCTATAGCTTCATCGCCGGGTATAGCTTCGAGGTTACCCAATTGCCCGAGGTTGTTACCTGTAAGGATCCTTGAGTTGCGGATAGCATAAGGCAGTGCATCAACACCTATACCCATTTTGGTATTGGGTTTGGCTACTTTAAACAGGTTATCTTTAGTAACCCGGCAATACCAGTCGCCGCCAAGCCGGGCAACCAGGTCCATTTTGGCTTGGTTTATTTTACCATCCGCGTCTAAAACGGTATCGCTGATATGGATCAATTTAATTTCGGCAAGAACAAGATTACCGGCGCCATGGCCTTGCCCCAGTTCAATCACCTCCTTAACCACACATTCCAGCTGCACATATGATTCGGCCACGCGCGGGGGTTTTACCAATTGCGAGGGTAACTGTGTTAAACCCGATTTGATAAACTCATTAACGCCCTGCGGATATTCTACGCTTGAGAGCGAAGTTTGCTGCACCATATCATAATTAACAATATTGATCACGCATTCGGGTATTTCTTTTACATTTTCGAGCGTGTGTTTGGTGGTATTGTCCCGTACCCTACGCGATGGCGAAAAAATACATATCGGCGGATTAACGCTGAAAATATTAAAATAACTGAAAGGGCTCAGGTTTACATTTCCCGCCCTATCAACTGTAGACGCCAGGCAAATCGGCCGCGGAGCTACCGCAAAGTTCAGGTAACTTTGAAGTTGAACGGGAGAAAGATCGGATATGTTAATGGTGGGCATACACGTTTTTATTCACAACCGTCATTGCGGGGTACGAAGCAATCCCCGATTGGCAGAGAGGCTATACATGTTACTCTGTAAGTTTGGGATTGCTTCGTACCTTATAATGACGTATTTGTAAGTTATTGATTATTAAGTATATTTTTTTGATTGCTTTATAAATATGGGCGTTGCCTGCGGCCCGTGCTATACGCTTATACTGCACAGGCATTAGCCACAAGGCCGGTATCCGCTCCTATCACTAACGCGCCCCGCACACCATCTCTAAAATGTATTTTATACGTCATCGCCATTTTTTCCGGAATTTCCCTAATGGTTTCTCGCAATGACACAATTATTTGCAATAGTGTGATAGACTCTTTTTACTTCTTTAACTTCAAGATCGAAAAATCACTATCGGCCTTTTTAATAATATTCCCCAGCATCCCTAAACCGGTAACCTCCATTTCAACCAAATCGCCGGGTAGCAGCCATTGTGGTTCATAATCGGCATTATTAAGTACGCCGGTGCCATTCAATTCAAGAAAACAGCCCGTACCAACCGTTCCTGAGCCAATTACGTCGCCCGGTAATACATTGCATCCGTAGGCAGCACGCTCAATGATCTCGGCAAAGGTCCAGTCCATATCGGCCATATTACCTGCCGATACCTGTTTGCCATTCACCACGCACTTCATCTCCAGGTTATAGGCGTTACCGGTATGCCCGGGTTTCGCAGGTACTTTATATTGCTCCAGTTCATCGGGTGTTACCAGCCAGGGACCAACCACCGTCGAAAAATCCTTACCCTTTGCCGGGCCAAGGTTCAGCAGCATTTCTTCCATTTGCAGGGTGCGGGCGCTCATATCATTCATGATCATATATCCCGCTATAAAGCTATCTGCTTCGGCAGCTGTAATGTTACGTCCTTTTTTATTAAGCACCACCGCCACTTCCAGTTCAAAATCAAGCTTTTGAAAATGATCGGGCATACATTCAATTTCGCCGGGGCCTTGTACAGCGTTATGGTTAGTGAAATAAAAGATAGGATACTGATCAAACTCGGGTATCATATCCAGCTTACGGTTACGCCTTGCCGAAGCCACATGCTGACGGAAGGCATAACCGTCTCGGCATGATGTTGGGTGCGGCACCGGGGCCATCAGCTCAAAAAACAGCTCCTCTTTAGCCTCTATCTTTCCCGACCGGATTTCTTCATTAACCCGCGCCGCGTGTTCCATCAGTTCGGGCC
Source organism: Mucilaginibacter sp. SJ (assembly GCF_028993635.1). Lineage (NCBI taxonomy): Bacteria > Pseudomonadati > Bacteroidota > Sphingobacteriia > Sphingobacteriales > Sphingobacteriaceae > Mucilaginibacter > Mucilaginibacter sp. SJ. Next base: position 5,330,600 of record NZ_CP118631.1, on the reverse strand, counting down.
CTCCCCATAAAAACTCGTTCATGTTATCAGGGATCAGCTTATCGCATGAGTTTAAATTATAGATATGGCCATTAACAAAAACGCCAAGATGTTCTCGGTCTTCGGTTTTATAGGATACTAATTTCATAGAGTAGCTTAATTGGTATAATCAAAGCTAATGATTTTGGTTGAGGGAATTATGGTGAATGGTTGATTATTGGAGAGTGAATGGTTGATTAAGTTGATTAGGTGAGTAGTTGCTTGAATAGTTAGCAGTTTATATAGTTGATCAGGTTAGAGGTTACAACTTTCGGCCACCGCTCGGCTCCAGCCGGGTGGTAATTATTCCCAGGCCTCTGGCCTGTATACATCATGCCGGCGGCCAGAGGCCGTTTTATAGTTGCCACTCGGCTGGAGCCGAGCGGCGGCGTAAGGATTAAAAAATAACTAACCAGTCACCTAATCAACCACTCACTATTCAACCCAAAACTTGCATCCTAAATATAATCCCCCTAACTTAGTATCATGTTACGCGTACAAATGCATTTTCTGTTTTCATTGGGGTTAACCTCCATGAGCGATGCCTCATCGTTCAGAGATGCTATGCTTGCCAAGATCGTACTGGCGCAATACTAATTCATCTGTTTTTTGTTGAAAGGTTTTAATGTAGCAAGCTTGGGTATTACCTTAAGCTAAGTACGCGCACGTGTAATTCTGTCTAAACAACGCCCATTAAACTCCTTTCATCAAAACCATCTTCATTTGCTTCTGTTCAATAAATAATAAAGTTTTAATCGGGTAAAAACAAACCTTGCAACATTAAAACCTTACAACCAATTAACATTACAAGCCATGCCTCTATATCATAGTTTAGGATCAATTCCGCCTAAGCGGCATACGCAATTCCGTAAGCCCGATGGTAGTTTATATGCCGAAGAGCTGGTATCAACCGAAGGTTTTTCGAGCCTTTATTCGCTGGTGTACCACGCCTACCCGCCCACCATTGTAAAAACACTTGGCGAGCCCTACAGCGTAGAGCCTAAAATAGCGCGCGAAAAGCACCTGAAGCATACCAGTTTGATAGGCTTCAACGTGCAACCGGAAAATGACTATCTGCAAAGCCGCAAGCCGGTACTGGTAAACAGCGATCTGCATATTTCGCTGGCAGCACCACGCCAAAGCATGACTGACTATTTTTATAAAAATAGCCAGGCCGATGAAGTGGTTTTCATTCATGAAGGCACCGGCACTTTAAAAACAGGCTTCGGCAATATCAAATTTCAATACGGCGATTATTTGGTGATCCCCCGCGGTACCATTTACCAGATGGAGTTTGACGGACCGGCCAACCGACTTTTTATTGTCGAAAGTTTTAGTCCTATTCGTCCGCCAAAGCGTTACCGCAACCAGTATGGGCAATTGATGGAGCATTCGCCTTATTGTGAGCGCGATATCAAACTACCGGCCGATCTGAAAACTTATGATGAGCACGGCGATTTCAAGATCCTGATTAAAAAGCAGGGCCTCATTTATCCTTATATCTACGGCACCCATCCTTTTGATTTTATAGGCTGGGATGGTTTCCATTACCCATGGGCATTATCCATCCATGATTTTGAACCGATAACCGGCAGGTTGCACCAACCACCACCGGTACATCAAACCTTTGAAGGCAACAACTTTGTAATATGCTCATTTGTGCCCCGCAAGTTTGACTATCACCCGCTGTCTATCCCTGCACCTTATAACCACAGCAATGTAGACAGTGACGAGGTTTTGTACTATGTAGATGGCGATTTCATGAGCCGCAAAAGCGTAGTGAAAGGGCAAATCACCCTGCACCCGGGCGGCATCCCTCATGGCCCGCATCCCGGCTCGGTCGAAAAATCAATAGGCAAAGAATCAACAGATGAACTGGCGGTGATGATCGACCCATTCAGGCCGCTGATGCTCACGGAGGATGCCATCAGGATAGAGGATGAAAATTATTATAAAAGCTGGCAGATGTGAGGTTAAAGGCGAAAGGTAAAAGCTGAAAGGCTATTAGCCGTAATGCCAAAATCACTAATCATTAACTCACTAAATCACTAATTAAAATGCACACACAAACTTTAGATAAAAAAGTCTCCCCTACCGGGGGAGATTTAGAGGGGGCTGCTGATTTCCTCCCCCTTAATGGTACGGATTACGTTGAATTTTATGTAGGCAATGCCAAACAGGCGGCCCATTACTATAAAAGCGCATTCGGTTTTCAAAACCTGGCTTACGCCGGGCCCGAAACCGGTGTGCGCGACAGGGCATCATACGTATTACAACAAGGCAAGATCAGGATTGTGCTTACCACTCCCCTGCACTCTGAGCATCCCATTGCCGATCATGTTAAAAAACATGGCGATGGCGTAAAAGTATTAGCCCTTTGGGTTGATGACGCCTACGATGCCTTTGAGCAAACCATTAAACGAGGTGCCGAACCTTATCAGCAACCGCAAACCCTAACTGACGAAAATGGCGAGGTACGCACCAGCGGCATTAAGCTTTATGGCGAAACCGTGCATATGTTCATTGAACGTAAAAATTATAAGGGTTTGTTTTTACCGGGATATCAAAAGCTGGAAAATAATTACAATCCGGCAGATACCGGTTTGCTGTATGTTGACCATTGCGTGGGCAACGTAGGCTGGCATAAAATGAACGAATGGGTTAACTTTTATGAGGAGGTTTTAGGTTTCCGCAATATCCTCACCTTTGATGATAAAATGATCTCGACCGAGTATTCGGCTTTGATGAGCAAGGTGATGAGCAACGGGAACGGCTATGTAAAATTCCCGATCAATGAACCTGCCGAAGGTAAAAAGAAATCGCAGATTGAAGAATACCTTGAATTTTATGAGGATGAAGGTGTACAGCACCTGGCCCTTGCAACGCATGATATTGTAGCCACCGTTACCGAGCTGCAGAATCGTGGCGTTGAGTTCTTAACTGTTCCTTCAACCTATTATGATGACCTGATCGACCGCGTTGGCCATATTGATGAAGACCTTGAGCCATTAAAACGCTTAGGTATTTTGGTCGATCGCGATGACGAAGGATACCTGTTGCAGATTTTTACTAAACCTGTTGAAGACCGGCCAACCCTGTTCTTTGAAATTATTCAGCGCAAGGGTGCCAAATCATTCGGTGCCGGTAATTTTAAAGCCCTATTTGAGGCCATTGAACGTGAACAGGAAGCAAGGGGAAATCTTTGATTTCGAATTTCGGAATTTCGATTTCGGATTTTTAATATTGAAATTATGATTTGGAGCCGGGCATTGTCCGGCTTTGTTGTTAAGGATTAAATTAGTAATTTGACATTATAAAAGGCCGGCCATGAACATTAAGGAAAACTTTCATCATTTGATAGATACGATTGATGATGAACAATTATTGAAAAGCTATTATCAGTTAATTCAGCAATTAAATGCTAATCAAACCGGCCACCTGTGGAACAATTTGAACGAAGCCGAGAAGCAGGAATTATTGATAGCTTATAACGAAAGTTTTGACAATACAAACCTTTTATCTCACGAACAGGTAAAGCACATGCATGAAAAATGGCTAAAGCAATAATCTGGAATCGCAAAGCCAGCGATAAGTTTAATTCCATTATAGCATATTTAGAACAGGAATGGGGTGAAAACGTAACAAAGCACTTCGTTGTCAATACCTACAAAATAATTGAACTCATAGCTAATTATCCCGAGATGGGGACTTTAGAAAACAAAGAAAAGCAAATACGGGGTTTTGTTATAACCAAACATAATACGTTATTCTATAGAATTGAAGAAGACAAAATAATCCTGATCACGTTTTTCGACAATAGACAAAATCCGAGAAAAAAGCCCGGCAGTTAGCTGATTTTATATTCAATTACATAACCCCTAAGTCCATGAAAAAAGCTTTACTCATCATTGCCTCCGTAGCACTAAGCCTTAATTGCGTTGCTCAAAATATTCCCGCCTCCAAACCCGTTTATGATGCTGCACTTGCTAAAAAGCTGGGTGCGGATGATTACGGCATGAAAAAGTACGTAATGGCTTTCCTGAAAGAAGGACCAACACAACTCAAAGATTCGACGGCTAATATGCAGCTGCAGATGGCGCACCTTAAAAACATTGGCCGGCTTGCCGCTGAGGGTAAGCTGGTTGTTGCCGGCCCATTTTTAGATAACCAGCCTTTAAGGGGGATTTTTATTTTTAATGTTGAAACCGTAGAAGAAGCTCAAAAACTTACTGAAACCGATCCGGCCATCAAAGCGGGAGCTTTAGTTATGGAGCTTCATCCTTTTTATTGCAGCGCGGCACTGATGCAGGTTGTGCCTATTCACAATACCCTCCAAAAGAAAAGCATGACCAATTAAATGGATGCCGTACCATTTATAATTGAACAGCTTAAAGAAAAAGCTGATGCTGCGTACCTAAAAGGGATGGCCCGTTTTGGTATTGATAGCTCACAAGCTTTGGGTGTAAAATTGCCGGAGATCCGTAAACTGGCGAAGGTCATTAAAAAAGATCATGAGCTGGCATTGGCACTTTGGGATACGCAAATACATGAAGCCCGGTTGCTGGCCTCCATGATAGCCGATCCTAAACAGGTTACCCCCGAACTAATGGACAGGTGGACCGGCGACTTTTATTCATGGGATATTTGCGACCAGGTTTGCGGTAATCTTTTTGACCGCACCCCATTCGCCATTAATAAAGCTGTTGAATATGGTGCCCATGAGCGGGAATTTGTAAAACGTGCCGGTTTCGTTTTAATGGCCGAATATGCAGTTCATAATAAAACGGCGCCCGACGAAATATTTACAAACCTGTTTCCTATTATGGAGCGGGAAGCCTGGGATAACCGGAACTTTGTTAAAAAAGCTATTAACTGGGCTTTGCGCCAAATAGGTAAACGGAATAATATATTAAAAGTTAAAGCCATTAACACTGCACGAAATATATATAGTCAGCCCAGCAAATCGGCCAAATGGATTGCAAAAAACGCGCTTGATGAACTAATAAGCAAATAAGGATTTAATATTTTTCCATACAGTTAAACGCTGGTAAATTGCCTGTAAAATAGGACATTATAATATCCAATAATAGTTCACTCATATTTATTAACTTAGTGCCCGCTATTTTTTACAATTAAATTACATCAAACTATTTTATGAAGGATACCTTCATTTTTTTCAACACAAAAATGAAGCCTGAGCATATTTTTGTAAAATATTACTTCAATTAGGAGTAGATATGGCCAGATATTCTTAAAACCGTAAATACCAGTAAAAGAATACATTATAAAGTATCAAAAATATTATATTTGAAGCAGGGCAAATGTGGAATAATGATTGAAAAGAAGCCACGGCCACACAACTAATGATTGTAAATTATAAAAACTTCAAATCATGGCACATGTTTTAATCATAAGCAAGTGTCAAAAACAAATTGAATTAGTGAACAGATTGTTGATATGAGTTTTTTTGAAAAGGGTAAACTTTCCGGCGATGATGTACATCTTACCCCTTTGATCAATGATCTGGATACGGGGATCTGGAAGTACAATTTCAATACAAGGGAAGTAAAATGGTCAACAGGCTTCTATACGCTGTTAGGTTATCAAGTCAATGAAATTGAATGTGATGCTTATACTTTTTTTGAACATTTGCTTTACCACGGCGATAAAGCGTTTTTTTTCAACGCCATTAACAACAGGATAACGGAAGACACACCGCCGCTTCAATTACGTTTTTTAACAAAAAAAAACGGATACCTGTGGTTTCAAACCACTATCAGAAAACTGGACGACGAGCATGGCAGTATAGTTTACGGTTCGCTTGTAAACATCAACCGTTACAAACAAGATGACCTATTATCGGCACATAACCAAATCACTAATGATGATGCCTTTAAAACAGCACGATTAGGCATTTGGGAAATTGATCCTCAAAATATCAACGCCATTGTGCTGTCAAAACAGGTATATGATTTATTTGATCTTCAAAATCATTTAAAACTCAGCGTTGAAGAGTTTATTAGTTTTTTTGAGCCTCCGTACCGGCCTGTTTTACAAAATGCTATTAACCATACCGTTCAAGATAGCAAGCCTTTTGATATTGAACTGCTTTTACGTTCGGCCAAAAACAATATGTTATGGTTAAAAGTAAAGGCTGTACCTGTGATTGATCACCTGGGTAAATGCACATCTGTTAAAGGGGTTATTCAGGATATTGACAGTGAAAAAAGAAAGTTGCTGAAACTTGAACAGTCGATAAATTTACTGACCGACCAAAACCGCCGCCTGCAAAACTTCGCGTACATTGTTTCACATAATCTTCGTTCGCATACGGGCAATCTTCAATTTATGGTAAACCTGTTTGAACAAACCGAAACAACTGAAGAACGGGAGGAGATCTTTTCGCATATTAAAACTATCAGCGACAGCCTGGACCTAACCATCGAACACATCAACGAAATAGTTAAGATTCAAACCGAAATTACCAAGGAGCAGAAGATGGTTGAATTGGAGCCAATGTTCAAAAACATTTGCTCAGCATTAAAAAATAACATTGAGGCCATAAATGCCCATATTGAAGGTGACTTTAAGCAATGCCGCGAGATCAGTTATATACCGGCTTACATGGAAAGTATTTTACAAAACCTGCTTACCAACTCCTTAAAATACAGTCACCCCGACAGGCAGCCCATTATAAAATGCTATACCTTAACAGAAGGAAAACATATTTATCTCATTTTTGAAGATAATGGCCTTGGTATTGATCTTGACCGTTATGGCGATAAGATTTTTGGCATGTACAAAACATTTCATCAAAATACGGATGCCAAAGGCATTGGCTTATTTATAACCCGTAACCAGATTGAAGCATTAGGCGGAAGCATTAAAGTTGACAGCACGGTAAACGTTGGCACAAAATTTACTATCAGATTGGTATAATTAAATTACCAAGAGATGATTGCAGAGCGAAGTCCAGCTAACACCTGGATTGTGGATGATGACAGTATTTACGTTTACGGCCTAAAAAAATTAATAAGCATAAAGGAGCTGAATACCCAATTAAGCCATTTTGTAAATGGAGAAGAAGCCATTTACGCATTGAAAAAAGCAAACGAAGATCATAACTTACCCGATGTGATATTACTGGATATTAATATGCCGGTTATGGATGGATGGGAGTTTATGCATGAGTTTGCGAAAATAAAACCCCAAACGGGGAAAAAGATCGCTGTTTATATCGTGAGTTCGTCAGTTGATCTTAACGATATCCACCGGGCTAAAAATATTTCTGAGGTTTCTGACTATCTGTTCAAACCTGTAAGAATAAATCAGTTAAAAGAAGTTTTTGATAACGTACCACAGTAGGCATTAAGTATGGAGCTTAATAAAGCTCCATACTTAATATCGAAACTATTCAATATAGCTTTCCAGTATTTTAAAACCGCCCGTTGTTTCCAGCTCAACTTTATCGATGCTTTTTGGTAACAGGATACATTCGCCCATTTTAACCGCGTACGCCTGGTTGTTATATTTTACAGTATAACCGCCTTCAACACAAACATGGATCACAAATGAATCAAGTGCAGAGTAGTCTTTCGATGTACTTTCATCAAAATCGAGCACATTGGTAGTAAAATAAGGGCAGGTAACCAGCTTTACAGTTTCGTTCTTTTTAGGCGCGTATTGGGTTTTATATTCGGGATAATGCTTATAATCAATCGCGGCAAGGGCTTCTTCGGTATGTAACTCGCGTTTATTGCCTTTATCATCAATCCGGTCAAAATCATAAATACGGTAAGTGATATCAGATGTTTGCTGAATTTCGGCAATCAATAAGCCTTTGCCAATAGTATGTACCCTGCCCGCAGGTAAAAAGAAAACATCGTCGGCTACTGCATCCTCTTTGTTAAGGATATCCATGATATGGCCGCTGTTTAAAGCATCGACATATTTTTGCTCGGTCATTTCCTGGTTAAAACCGGTAATCAATGTCGAACCCGGATCAGCCTCAATGATATACCACATTTCGGTTTTACCAAATGAGTTATGGCGTACTTTGGCCAACTTGTCATCGGGGTGCACCTGTACCGAAAGATCATCATTAGCATCAATAAATTTCACCAATAAAGGAAAGATATTGCCAAAGTGGTCATAAACCTTTTTACCAACCAGCTCGTCTTTGTATTGCTCTAATAAGTCGGCTAATGATTCACCTTCCAAAGCGCCTGAAGCTACAACCGAAACATCAGATTTTACGCCTGATATTTCCCAGGTTTCGCCGCAGTTTGGCAGGCTGCCAAAATCTTTATGCAAATAGGTTTTGATCTTTTGACCGCCCCATATCTTGTCTTTATATATGGTTTTAAATTTTAATGGATATAATGCCGGCATAGTGTTGTGTATTTTGCCTGCTAAGTTAGGAGTTAAATAGAAAATTGAAAATGCTAAATTGGTTTACTCACCTTATTGTATAACAAAAAAGCCCATACTATATGTATGAGCTTTTTCTTATTTAAATCGCCTGGTAATTATTTACCTAAACGTTTTTTCAGGTTTTCGTCAATTGCAGCCAAAAACTCTTCGGTGTACAGGTAATCGGTACCATGCTCCACTTTTGGCTTAATGGTGATGGCCAAATCTTTGGTCATTTTGCCGCTTTCAACAGTTTCAATACAAACTTCTTCCAAAGCCTTGCAGAAATTGATCAATTCTGTGTTCTTATCTAAGATTCCACGGAATTCCAAACCTCTTGTCCAAGCAAAAATAGATGCAATTGGATTGGTTGAGGTTGGCTTACCGGCCTGGTGATCACGATAGTGACGGGTTACAGTACCGTGGGCAGCTTCAGCTTCCATTACAGTGCCATCAGGGGTAACCAGGGTTGAAGTCATTAAACCTAATGAACCAAAGCCTTGTGCTACTGTATCTGACTGTACGTCGCCATCGTAGTTTTTACAAGCCCAAACAAAGTTACCGTTCCATTTAAGGGCCGATGCAACCATGTCGTCAATTAAGCGGTGCTCATAAGTAATACCTGCTGCTTCAAACTTTTGCTTGTAATCATTTTGATAGATCTCTTCAAAAATATCTTTGAAGCGGCCATCATATTTTTTAAGGATGGTATTTTTGGTTGAAAGGTATAAAGGCCAGCCTTTCATTAAGGCCTGGTTAAAGCAGGCATGTGCAAATCCTTTGATAGACTCATCAGTATTGTACATCGTTAATGCAACACCATCACCTTTAAAGTTAAATACCTCGTATGATTGCTCGGGGCCGCCATCTTCAGGAGTAAATTTAACGGTTAATTTACCTTTGCCTTTGGTTAAGAAATCGGTAGCGCGGTACTGATCGCCAAACGCGTGACGGCCAATGCAGATAGGCGCTGTCCAGTTAGGTACCAGGCGGGGTACATTGGACATAACAATAGGCTCACGAAAAACAGTGCCGTCCAATATGTTACGGATAGTACCGTTTGGTGATTTCCACATTTGTTTTAACCCAAACTCTTTCACCCTTGCTTCGTCGGGAGTAATAGTAGCACATTTAATACCAACGCCGTATTGTTTAATTGCGTTAGCTGCGTCAATAGTTACCTGGTCGTCGGTTTGGTCGCGGTACTCTATACCCAGATCGTAATATTTAATATCAAGATCAAGGTACGGGGTAATCAATTTGTCTTTAATGAATTTCCAGATTATTCGGGTCATTTCATCGCCATCCAGTTCAACTACCGGATTCTCTACTTTTATTTTTGACATGCCTGATGTGGTTTTTGTTATACAAACGGCCCAAATATATAAAATTGACTTTATCAATTTTATCAAATAATGCAATGAAAAGTTATTGATTTCGTTATAATGACAATTATTAGCGCCGGCATTGTTGTTTTTATAAACTTTGGTGCTATTTTTATAAAATAAAACGCTTACCATAAAACAAGCTCCTTTTAAACAGGTGCTACCGTTTATTTATGATAAAATCCATACTAAAAACCTCCATTATAATCCTGTTGTGTTCTGTATCGTTTTTTGCCAAAGCCCAAATAGGCTTTGATTATGCGCAATATGACGTTGGCTTTGCCGCAGGTATCAACCAGGCCAGTTCAACCGATGTGCAAACCTTAAAAACAACACCTTCTATAAATCTTAACTTTACTTATAATCAAAGCCCGTTTGTAAATTATGTATTAAACGTGGAGGTAGGCCGTTTAAAAGGCGGTTCGCCTGCTACAAGCACACAAAGGCAATTTGAAAACCATTTCAGCGCTTACTCTTTCAGGGTGCAGGTACAAGCCGGCGAATTAATTGACTACTCGAGAAGTACTATAGCCAATGCTTTCAAAAACCTTTACCTGTCGTCGGGATTAGGATACATTAATAATAATGTCGTATACAGAACGGATGATGTGCTTTTATTGGAGCAGAATCGGGTATTGCCCTACGAACCTAAAACAAATGAAATATTTATACCGCTAAGGCTGGGTTATGAGTTTAAGCTGTTTAACAGTTACAACCAGCCTGCAGTTAAAATTGACCTGGGGTACCAGTATAACTTTATTATGGGCGATAATCTTGACGCCTACGTTGCCGGTGCGCATAATGACGCATATTCGCAGGTTACTTTAGGTTTTAAATTTGCCATTGGCGGTGTTACATCTTACCGGAAACAGATCCATTATTAAGCTTAGGTTAAATCTTTTTTTGGTTGATTTGCTTTTTGGCAGGATTTTTACTGCGTATATTTATATAATAAAAGCACAAACCTATGAACAACGATCAAATAGACGATGCAGGTTTCAATGATGATCTGCCTGATCGCGACGAAACCCTGAAAGATGAACTGGGCGAAACCCTTGATAAGGAAGACCTTAGTTATAACCCGGACGATAATAGCTACGAGTACGATGTTAAAAGTGACGACCCGGATTATGACCATCCCGATCCGTATCATACTACCGCAAAAAACGGCGGGGATTTTAACTCTACCTATGATGAGGCAAACCCTTACGATGTAGACGGCGAGTTTGATGAAGACCGTTCGCTTGAAACCGATGTAGATGAATTGGGAATGCACATTGACAACGGAGAAAGCGTTGAGATTGATCCGGTTGATGCAGCTCTTTCTCATACTCCCGAAGATGACCGGGATGACCTTGACGAAGAAGGATACCCCAAAAATGACAGGGAACCGCTGAGATAATTTATTAACTGCTGAGTTGTGGATTTTTAATTAAGTTTACAGCTCGGCATTCAAAACGCGGAGTTAATCAAAATCAAGATTAAACCGGCTCTTTAACTCCAGCAACTGCGGGTTGCGAGCTGCCATATGCTGAAACTTTTCGGGCGCGGTGTAAGGCTTACGTACTACCTTTTGTTCGTCAACCCGGGCATTTACCTCGATAGTAAAATTTTTAAGTGTACTGCGCAGGTAATTCAACATAACAGGTTTTTCATCCCTGAAAATGTTTTCCTGCACCATGTTACCTACTATTACCTCAAAAACGTAAGGTTTTAGCATGCGCGGCGCATTAGATGTAAAAATAGTTACCAGGTTTTTTTTGCCCTCCTTTTTTGCGTATGCTGCAAAATCGCTCCAGCATTGTAAAAAGGCATCCATAGTAAAATCCTCTTTATCCTCGCCTTTTAAATACGGGTCTTCTTCTTCAAGTAGTTGCTCCTGCGTTTTTACCTCGCCGGTTAATGAAGGTGTAAGCGTACTTCGTAAAGGCATCATAACCTTTGGCTTTTCGGCCGGAGATATTTCTTTTACCGGTACAGATGGCATTATAACCTCTTTTGGAGGGGCGTTGTATACAGGTGCAGCTTCACTCACTACAGATACAACGGGGCTTGCCTGTGCTCCGTTAACAGGTGCTACTGCTGAGGTATCAGGTTTTTTTTTTAATCCCCCGTCGGTTGCGGAAGTTATGGTGAGTGGCGTGGTTGCCAGATTAAATACCGATGGCAAATGGCACATCTTGAGTAGTGCCAGCTCAACCTGCAACCGTTGATTTTTGCTGAGCTTATAACTAATATCGCACTGGTTGGCAATATTCATGGCCGAGAGCAAAAACGATACTGAAGCCTGCTGCGATTGCTGCAGGTATTTTGTTTTAATGCCTTCACTCACCTCAAGCAATTTTAATGTCGATTGATCCTTGCCTACCAACAGGTTTCGGAAATGTTCGGATAGCCCGGCTATAAAATGCGCGCCATCAAACCCCCGTGAAAGGATCTCGTCAAAAAATAATAATACTTTGGCAGTGTCTTCTTTAAGCAGGCTTTCGGTTATATTAAAATAATAATCGTAATCAAGTATGTTCAGGTTATCAATAACCGAGCGATAAGTTACCTTCCCTCCCGAAAAACTCACGATCTGATCAAACATCGAAAGTGCGTCGCGCAAACCGCCATCAGCTTTCTGGGCTATGATATGCAGGCCGTCGGGTTCATAACCTATGCTTTCCTTGCCGGCAATTGATGCCAGATGATTGGCCATATCCTCAACCTTGATACGGTTAAAATCAAAGATCTGGCAGCGTGAAAGTATGGTTGGCAGAATCTTGTGCTTTTCGGTAGTAGCTAATATAAATATGGCATAATGGGGCGGCTCCTCCAATGTTTTCAGGAAAGCGTTGAATGCCGCCTGCGATAACATATGCACCTCATCAATAATATAAACCTTGTAACGTGCCGCCTGCGGCGGGATCCGCACCTGCTCAATCAAACTGCGGATATCATCAACAGAGTTATTTGAAGCAGCGTCAAGCTCATGAACATTAAAAGAATTTCCATTTTCAAAGGCCTTGCATGAAGCACATTCACCGCAAGCTTCGCCATTGGGTTGTAAGTTGTTACAGTTAATGGTTTTTGCCAGGATCCGTGCGCACGTAGTTTTGCCCACACCACGCGGACCACAGAACAAAAATGCCTGTGCCAGCTGGTTATTTTTTATAGCGTTTTTGAGCGTATTGGTTATATGTTGCTGACCAACAACGGTTTCAAAAGTAGCCGGGCGATACTTACGGGCCGAAACAATGAAATTATCCACAAGTGCTAAGGTAGTGAGAAATTAGATTTGGTGAAAGAGTGGTTTTGCTAAAATTTTACACATGGGCATATTACAAAAAGGTTTTTGAAACTTTCAGGATAACACCAAAGGAATTGTACAATAATCCGCCCCTGTCATAACCTATATTATAACCTATGTTGTAGCCCTTATTGAGCGGCCTGATACCCTCAAGATAAGCGGAAAACTGGTTAACCTGTTTAAACACCCCGTATAAACCCGGGGTTATAACATCCCCTCCCGAGCCCATAAAGCTATTGTTACCTGTGCTGTAGTTACCCTTATTTATTGAATACGACAGTTTAGCCGTATAAAACCATTTATATATATAAAGCTGTGATGCAGCGTGAAACACCGTAACCCTGTTATTGATAAAATATTCGTTTGGGGCAGATGGTAGATTATCCCGGCCTTCCTGCCGGGTTGTAATAAATGGCGAACCGAGACCTACAGCTTTATATGACCAGCCCTGCGCATATTCATAATTATTGTAATAATTTTCATATCCCGAATTTGTTCGTTTAGCATCAAGAGCACCCGCCTGGTTAGCCGTATAAAGCACCTCGAAAACCATTTTTTTCCAATAAAAATTCCCGTTACCAGGCCTGGTGTTGGTTATACTTAAGCCATTTAACCCATCGGCAATGTTTGCAAGCGATGAAAGTGCCCCTTTATCATATAAGTTTTGACGATAAAGCAAAACATTAACACCATCAAACCGATATTCGGCACCCACATCTAATGAGCCTAAATGATTGCCGACTTTTGAATGATGATAAACCTGACCTATTAATACATGCCACAACGTTTCTGACCCGGTTAAGCGGTAATTGGGAAAAATGTCCTTTTCATCGCCCCATAGCGCTTCATGATTGAAACCCAGTTGCAGCTTAAAACGCCAGTCAGGCATACCTATACGGGTATATAACCAGTTTTCAAGATAATACGCTTTTGAATTGTTGGTCTGGGCGTGCCTGTAAGATATATCAACATTGCCAATATAACCTATTGCAAGGTTAGCTTTAATGGCAATTAGCTTACCTAAAATAGGTATACTATAATACTGCGGTACGCCTATTGATATTTTGGGTACACCCAGCGCATTGCCCGAAACTGAAAATGACCCTGAAGAAAGGGTAGAATCGGCCAAACCTACAATATCTTTTGATCTGCCTGCACGTAATTCAAAAACACCCGCGTGGGCTTTTACAAAACCTTCAATCAATGTAAACCGGGTGGTATTGCCAACATTGCCGCGCCCCTCAAAGGAAAATCCCCATCCATAGGTTTTTGTTGTGTCATAATCTTTCCGAATTTTCCCGATCAGGCTTCCCGAACCTCCCGATAAAGGAACACTGCCAAACTGATTTGCCCTTAACCAAAATGGCACCGCATTATTGGTAGTGGCAATGCCCTGGGCCTCCAGGCTAATATGCACATCCTGATTTTGTGCTTTTGCTAAAAAAAAAGATAATAATATCGGCAAAAAGACGACTAATTTTTTCATAACAGACAGTTTTGGCTAACGATTAATTTCAAATAACGAAAAATGATAATTTATTAAAAATAATATTATTTTTTTATTAAAATCGCATTAATAATACTATTGTCAATACAAAAACAATTGTAATGTAGCAAATAAATTAGATTATTCGCATTTTAACTGCAAATTAAATTTAACCATCTGTTTAACTTCATAAGATTCAGATCGAAAAAAATTAAATCATGGAGAAAAAATCCAACACAAAAGAGCCTGCGTTGTGATTGTCAGGCAATTTTGATTTAACTCAGCTTGGAAACAAGCTGCTCTGATTGCCTTTTAAGGCAACAACGGGAAACAACAGGAATAAGCAAAAAAGTCCCTGACATGTCGCAGTCAAGCAAACAAGACTTAGCACATAATATATTAAATATCATCATCAGGTAAATGGTCATCATCTTCGGGATCGGGCTCACCGATACTGCCATCAACCTGTATTTCATGCAGATCTTCTTTATCCTCAAGGATATCATCAAAATCTTCATCTTCCTGGTCGTCCCAGTCGCCTTCAAGGGGATCATCCCCTCCGCCATACATTAAGATCTCATCGAAAGTAAGCGGATTGCTTGTTCCTTTTTCGGCTTGAATAGTTGCGGGTTGCATAGCTTATGAGTTTTTAAGTAAAACCATAAGCTATGCCATAAGTTTTAGGAAAAATATTGTTTTTATCAACACAACCTCTTCCTTGTTTACAGAATATCTATCGATACTATTTCCTTTACGGTATAATACCCTTTTGCCTGCGGCAGATACACTTCCATATCCTTCCAGGTTATCTGCAGTTTTTCACCGGCAAGTTTAGCCGGTGAGGCATCTATAAATTTCTCCGCCCCGGGAAACTGCCTGAGCCAAATAAATGATTTTTCGGCCGCCGCCTTATCTGTTATAACAATATAATTAAATCCTTTTGTATCAATCCGTTTAAATACGCCGGTAGTAACCTGCGCACCGGTATCCTCAACATCGTCATCCTTTCCCATTTTCATGGCCAGTTGCATAAAAGATCCGCATTTTTGCTTCATCAGGTTTTTACCGATCTCAACGCCTACTTTACTCATTGCCGGCTCATCGGTTACATCAACATTCTGCTCTTTGGCTACATCCATCAGCAAGTCGGCATGGTTTTCAAAACACTTTTCAAAGGCATCATTGGCAGCCTGTTTGGTAGATATCTTTGCCACATCAATTTTGGACAGTTCTTTACAAAGCGAATCAAGCAGGCGTTGCTGCGCGGGCCCTATTGTTTGTGCTTTTATTGCACTGGTTGTTGTTAAAAAAATGCGATAAAAAGGAGCAGGTTCTTTTTCATAATATTAATTTGGCTGTTAATATAGCACCACCGCGCTAATTTGCTGTTATACATGTAGCATTTCCTCTAAAAACATTTGATTGTTTCAATAATTACCCCTACATTTGCAGCCCCGTTATAGCGGGTAAATAATTAAAAATCAAGTATAATGCAACAGTACGAAATCGTGATCGTTCTAACCCCGTTGCTTTCAGAAGAGACTGCTAAAGAGGCAAATGCCAAATACAGCAAAATTCTTACTGATGGCGGAGCCGAAATTGTCCAGGAGGATAATTGGGGTTTGAGAAAATTAGCGTACCCAATCCAAAAGAAAACTACAGGGTACTATCACTTAACTGAATTTAAGGCTCCGGGTGAATTAATTAACAAATTGGAGATAGAGTTAAGGCGCGATGAGCGTGTTTTGCGTTTCCTGACCATTGCTTTGGATAAACATGCCATTGCTTACAATGACAAAAAACGCAGCGGTGCTTTTAACAAAAAACCAGCAGCTAAAGCAGAGGAGGCAGCAAACTAATGGCTAACGAACAAATTAAATACGTTACCGCTCCAAAAGTGGAGGATAACCGCAAAAAATACTGCCGTTTCAAAAAGAATGGTATCAAGTATATTGATTACAAAGACGCAAACTTTTTATTAAAGTTCATTAACGATCAGGGTAAAGTATTACCACGTCGTTTAACCGGTACTTCATTAAAGTTTCAGCGTAAAGTGGCACAAGCTGTTAAACGCGCACGCCACATCGGTTTATTACCTTACGTTACAGATTCATTAAAATAATAGGAGATTTAAGAAATGGAAGTTATTTTAAAACAAGATGTAAAAAACCTGGGTGATAAAGACGATATCGTAAATGTGAAACCAGGTTATGGCCGTAACTACCTTTTACCAAAAGGCTACGCCATATTAGCTACTGAAAGTGCACGTAAAGTTTTAGCCGAAAACCTTAAACAAGCTCAATTTAAGCAAGAAAAAATCCGTAAGGATGCTGATGCTATTGCTGCCCGTTTAGAAGGTGTTAAACTAAACATTGGTGCTAAAGCCGGCGAAACTGGCAAAATATTCGGTGCTATCAACACTATCCAAATTGCTGATGCATTGAAAAAAGAAGGTTTTGAAGTTGACCGTCGTCGTATCACTTTTGACCAGGAGCCAAAATTTGTTGGTGAGTACGTTGCCAACATCAACCTGCACAAAGAAGTTAAGGTACAGGTTCCGTTTGAAGTAGTAGCGGAGTAATTATATTTCGGAATTCGAATTTTCGATTTCGGATTTCTGGAAAAAATTTAGAATTTTAGAGGGTGTTTTGCTAAAGCGAGGCACCCTCTTCTTTTATCAGGAAATATTTTATAACAGTGTTCAAATTCTTCGGCAAAAACAACCAAAAATCAAATTCGGGCAAACGGAATTCAAAATCGGATTCAAAGTTTTATGGCGTCCCTAAATTGATATTCAGGATTTTTAAACTGATATTCATCCTGTTTTTTGGTTTAAGTCTTTTGGGTGTAATTGGTTACCGTTTTATAAATCCTCCTTTTACCTGGTTAATGATCGAGCGCGGCTTCCAGCGTAAATCGGCAGGTAAGGAATGGAAGATAGATAAAAAGTGGAAAGATTTTGACGAGATCTCCGACAATATGAAACGCGCCGCCGTTGCTGCCGAAGACCAGACCTTTTTAGAGCACCACGGATTCGATTTTAACGCTATCGAAAAAGCCATCGAAAAAAACTCGCACAGCAAAAAACTGATTGGCGGCAGTACCATATCACAGCAGGTAGCCAAAAATGTTTTCCTTTGGGAAGGCCGTTCCATACTCCGTAAAGGCATCGAAGCTTATTTTACCATATTGATAGAAACGTTTTGGAGCAAAAAACGCATCATGGAGGTTTACCTGAACGAGATTGAAATGGGCGATGGCATTTACGGTGTTGAGGCCGCTTCGCAGGCTTATTTCCACAAACCGGCCTCCGATTTAACCCGGCAGGAAGCTGCCGCTATTGCGGTGATTTTTCCAAGTCCGCTGAAATGGTCGGCCACCAATCCTACCAAATATTTGAAGCACAGGCAATATTTGATCATGAAGAATATGCGCAGGTTAGGGCCGCTGGATTTTTAGCCCCCTGGCCTTCTAAAGGGGAAATGAAAATCCCTTTCCCGGTATTCAACTTTTTATTTCAGCAACGCTGTAACCTTTTGTAAATTAAGACTATCTTAATTTATATAACCGCACACCATGTTGAAACAAAGTATCAAGATCAGCCTCTGCCTGCTTGCTTTTATCTCTTTCACAAACATTGCTGCCGCACAAGTTAAAAGCAACTCCCCTACACCATTTACTGATAAGAATATGGTGCAGTGGGATTACCATTCAAAAACCATTGGTGAAGATTATACCATCTATGTACATTTCCCGCCTGGCTATGACACCACCATAACCCAATACCCGGTATTGTACATGACCGATGGCGACTGGAATATGACCGTTGCCATGAACTGTTTCAATATGCTCAGACAGGATTATGAAACCACCGAAGCACTCATTGTGGGCATTGGTTACGGCAGCCGCCCAAACCAGCGCAGCCGCGACCTTAACCCCGCAACCGGCGGACCAAAATTCATATCATTTATTGAGCATGAAGTAATTCCTTTTATACAAAGCAAGTATCGTGTAAGCGATAATAAAGCCCTATATGGTTATTCGTTTGGAGGTATGTTCACTACTATGGTATTGTTTGAGCACCCCAACCTGTTTAACATGATCTTTATTGGGGCGCCTGGTAATAGTGGCAGCGAACTGATCCCTTCCGCTAAGAAATACTTCGCCAATAATCATGACATTAATTGCAGGGTATTTTTAGGCGTGGGTTCTTTTGAGCTCTTAACCAGCAAAAACATTCAGGATTTTAAGACCTACGTGGAAAACCGGCATTGTAAAGGGCTTGATATTGCTACCGCAATTACCCCAAATGCGGGCCATGGCGCCGCGCTGGCCCAGGTCATGCAAAACGCAATAAAATTTGCTTATTGCAAACTGCATAATGTTATTGATATATCAGCAAAGCAACTGGAACAATATGCAGGTAATTACCAGATAGCCGGCGATGAGAAAAACAAATTCAAGACTTACGTTGCTGAGGGTAAGCTATACTTCGTCCAAAATGACGCAATACCTATGGTAATCGCACCATATGCAAAAGCGTCATTCTTTATGTATGAGAATGAACGCGCCGATATTACCTTCCATACAGAAAACAACAAAATGTATATGCTTTTCAGCTTTCCGGGTGAAAAGCCAACACGGTTGGATAAAGTAAACTAAACCTTATTCTGCTCGCCCCAGCAGCGCCGTTAAATCCGGATGATACACCGGGGTTAAGAACTCCATGACGGTAAATTCAGCAAGTTTATGCTTGTAAAACGGATCTTCAGTAATGATCTTCTCCATTTGCTCCCTTGAGCTTGCAAAGGCCAGGATAACGCCACCCGTGCGCGGCACCTTAGGCCCCCAAACAACAAATACCTTTTCATCATAATATTTATTAAGATGCTTCAGATGGACTTCCATATAAGCATCAATCTCTTCAAGGGGGGCTATATACTTAAGATCGATGAAAAACATAAGCGTTAAGTTTTAATATTTCGGTATTGAAATTTACTTATACTTCCAATGCCTTGATTTACCTTCAGTAAGCCACTCAGCGGCGGTTTCCATACGTTTAAGGCGGGTAGCCTCTGTTTTGGCTTCAGTTATCCATTCAATATACTCCTTCTTCTGCGAGTAGCTGAATTGGTTAAGGTTTAACCAGGCTTGCGGATGGGCTTCTAAAAATTTCGCGAAGTAGTCTGGCACCAACAATTCATCCCGCTGAGCGGGCGCCTTTTTTAATGAGGCTGGTCTTACCTTATTGTCTTCATTCAAGATTATCGCCTGGTGTATAAATTCGATAAGTACTTCCTTTGGCGGAAGGTCATCAATGCTGGTCAGGCGACCGAAGCTACCTGCAGCCTGATCGGCCAGGCTCAATACTTTTTGTGGATCGTATAATAACGATGCCTTCCAAAAGCCGAATGCACAATGCTGTTTAAAAGCCGCCATATTACATACCACACCTTTATAGTCAAAAAATGGCATGCTCCATTTCATAGTTTCGGTTACCATGGGTGCAGCTTCATGTACTGTAGCCCTCAGGTAGTTTAAAATTGGCTTTGCAAATTCGGGCGATTTTTCGATGTAGGCATCTATCCGGTTATCATAGTGTTCCATAATTAAAATTAGCGATTAGCAGATTGGTTACCAAACTAAAAAAACAGGTATAATCGAGTAGGAAGTAAGGGAGTGAAATTCTCCCTTACCGTCCGCTCACACCACCGTACGTACCGGTCTGGTATACGGCGGTTTGTCAGAATATAGATAACTGGTGTTTAGTTTTCCAAAAGTATCTGTTCTCGAACCCTGTGTATCCTAAGTTATTAAAGTACAGATTGTTAAGCGTGGTTTGCAGTATGGGGCTGTGGGCTACCCGACAGTATCCCTTACTGCTATTTCCCCACTCATAAGCTTTCCTTTTCTTAACGCCCAGCTTTATTAGCCGCTTCACCCTTGCTTTTGGTAGCTTCCATTGTTTCCATTGGCATATCCGTAAACGGGTTCGTACCAGTTCATCCAACATTCGCATCTGCGATTTTGCCGTGGCTATCCAAAAATAATTTATCCAGCCCATGATGACCGTCTCCAATTCTCTTATCTTTTCGGCTATTGGGTTCGGGTGCTTCCGCTCCGTATGCCGGCGAATCTTACCTTGAATCCGTTTTACCGTCAGATTCGATAGCCGTATCTCCCATTTTCCTTTGCTGCGATAGAAAGAGAAGCCTAAAAGCGTGCTTTTCGCCGGGGCGCTGACTTTCGTCTTTGTCCTGTTCACTTTTAGCTTAAGCTCCTTTTCTACGTACCGGATAATACTGCCTTCTACCCTATGAGCTGATTTCCAGTTCTTAAGGTAGATGCTGCAATCGTCGGCGTACCTCACAAAGCTGTGCCCGCGCCGTATAAGTTCTCTGTCCAGTTCATCTAACATAATGTTGGAAAGTAGAGGGCTAAGCGGTGAACCCTGTGGGGTGCCTTCCAATCGGACGCTTGAAACCCCGCCTTCCATAATACCGCTGCGCAGATAGCTGCCGATCAACGCAAGGATGCGTTTATCTTTTACCTTTCTTGATAGCGATCCCATGAGTTTGTCGTGGTTGACACGGTCGAAGAACTTTTCCAAGTCCAACTCTACTATCCTTGTTTTACCTTCATTGAGGTACTCCTGGGCCTGCATGACCGCCTGACGGGCGTTCTTGCCTGGCCTGAAACCGTAACTTGTTTTGGAAAACTCCGGTTCGTATTGCGGACTTAGCCATTGACTGATGGCTTGTTGAAGGAGCCTGTCGATTACGGTTGGTATGCCTAACATCCGGCGACCGCCTGTGGGCTTGGGGATTTCTACTTTCCGTACCGGGCTTGGTTGATAACTGCCCTCTAAAATACTTGTTTTGAGCGGACGCCAGTGCTCGTTCAGGTAGTCGCGAAGTTCATCGGTCTGCATACCGTCAACCCCACCAGCGCCTTTATTGCTCATTACCTGTTTCAGCGCTTTGCTGATGTTCCTGTAATCAAGTATTTCTTCGAGCATACTTCTTTTAAAAAAAAACATTTGTTTCCGGCTTACAGCCGCCTTGTTCGCATGTCGCACCTCAACTCCTCCTGCACTTTACTTTCGGCTTCCGGCCTATCCTCCTGCAGGCAGTTCGCTTATGGGGTTCCGTTGTTAGCGGTGACGACACAGAGCCATCAGCGTCTTGGCCAATTCTAACATGCAGTCCTTCATCCTTTTGTGAGACCTCTCCGCTTTGCGGAGCTCGTTTCGGAACTAATATGACGTTTGCTGACTTCTGCGCTTTACGAACTCGTCGTTACGCAGACCTCCCAGGGTAAGTGTGTCCGCTTTCCGTTCATGTAGCCTCTGCATTTACGTTATAGTATCCTGTACAGTGTCGGGCTTTTGCTTCTTTTGCAGCATCACCCATACTATCCCGCCTGATATGCAGTTTCTGTTCGTAGGCTCGAACTTTTGCCGCTGGCTTCCTTCAGATTTGTGTTCACACACTTTCTCCTTGCCTTAAGCTAAGACTTCCCACTGTAATGCGTCTTCGGGACTTGCACCCTATAGATGACACACGTGCCTGGCACACAAAAAAAGCCTCCGGCTCACACCGAAGGCTTCCAAAACATATTATAATCAATTATTGATTAACAAATCTTTTAGCGTTTACTTTACGCTCGTTTTCGGTTAGGTAGATTTTACGTAAACGCATGCTTTGCGGCGTAACTTCGATGTATTCATCAGCCTGGATATACTCCATCGATTCTTCTAACGAGAATTTGATAGCTGGTGCGATACGAACGTTATCATCACTACCTGATGCACGCATGTTGGTTAACTGTTTACCTTTAACAACGTTGATCACCAAATCGTTATCGCGGATGTGCTCACCAAGTATCTGGCCTTCGTAAATATCAACACCCGGGTCAACGAAGAAACGGCCACGATCCTGCAGTTTGTCAATTGCATAAGCAGTTGTGTTACCTTTTTCCATTGAGATCAATACACCATTTGAACGGCCAGGGATTGGGCCTTTCCACGGTTCGTAAGCTTTAAAGCGGTGTGCCATGATAGCCTCACCAGCGGTAGCGGTTAATACGTTGTTACGCAAACCGATGATGCCGCGTGAAGGGATCTCAAACTCTAAGTGTTGCAGATCGCCTTTTGGTTCCATGATCAACAAATCACCTTTACGTTGTGTTACCAGTTCAATTACCTTACCGGCAACTTCAGCAGGAACATCAACTATCAGGGTTTCAACCGGCTCGCATTTAACACCATCAATGTGCTTAACGATAACCTGAGGCTGACCTACCTGTAACTCATAACCTTCACGACGCATGGTTTCGATCAATACCGACAAGTGAAGGATACCACGGCCATAAACCAGGTATGAATCCGGCGATTCGGTTTCAACAACTTTAAGTGCCAGGTTTTTCTCCATCTCTTTGTACAAACGATCACGTACGTGACGTGAAGTAACAAATTTACCTTCTTTACCAAAGAAAGGAGAGTTATTGATGGTGAACAACATGTTCATTGTTGGCTCATCAATTTTGATAACCTCTAATTGCTCAGGATTTTCAAAATCAGCAATAGTATCACCAATATCAAAACCATCGATACCAACTACAGCGCAGATATCGCCAGATTTTACTTCGGTAGCTTTAACTTTACCCAAACCTTCGAATGTGTAAAGTTCTTTGATCCTTGATTTTTGGATGGTGCCGTCGCGTTTTACCAAAGATACCGGCTGATTTTCTTTGATGGTACCACGAGCAACACGGCCGATTGCGATACGACCTACGAAAGATGAATAATCTAACGAAGTGATCTGCATTTGCAGTGTACCTTCAGCAATTGGAGCCGGTGGAATGTTTTCTAATATAGCATCCATCAACGGGAAGATATCTTCCGTAGGTTTCTTCCAGTCGGTGCTCATCCAGCCTTGTTTTGATGAACCGTAGATAACAGGGAAATCCAGCTGCTCTTCGGTAGCTTCAAGGTTGAAGAATAATTCAAAAATTTGTTCGTAAACTTCTTCAGGGCGGCAGTTCTCTTTATCAACTTTGTTTACAACCACAATTGGCTTAAGGCCTAAAGCCAAAGCTTTTTGAGTTACGAAACGGGTTTGAGGCATAGCACCTTCAAAAGCGTCGCAAAGTAATAATACACCATCGGCCATTTTCAATACACGCTCAACCTCGCCACCAAAATCGGCGTGACCAGGGGTATCAATAATGTTGATCTTAACATCTTTATACCTTACAGATACGTTTTTTGAAACGATGGTAATACCACGCTCACGTTCAAGGTCATTGTTGTCAAGGATTAACTCTCCGGTTTGCTCATTGTCCCTGAAAATGGCACAGCTGTGCAGGATTTTATCAACCAAAGTAGTTTTACCGTGGTCAACGTGCGCGATGATCGCAATATTTCTGATTTTTTGCATGAAAATGCCTCTCTAAATTTGGCGCAAAGGTAAGGTTAAATTATGAGATTATAAAGCGTTTAGCGGTTATTGTTTAGAATTAACATTGAGTTTACCAAAGTACGCTTACCGGGTAAGCTTTAAAGTGTCGGTCGGCTGAAATGATAGTGAGATTCTCAGAGATAGCCTGAGAGATAATGAGACGGTCAAAAGGATCTCCGTGGTGATGAGGCAACTCCAAAAGTGTATCAAGATGACCTATCTTGATATCAAGCACATCGATATTATTAATTGAAAGGAATTGATTTATTTCGACAAAACGATTTTTCTATTCCAAGCTTAGCCCGGCTTGCTTTTATTACAATTTCCCAAAGCGAAGCTATGCTAATGGCTTTACTATTATTTTCATCTTCAATTTGCTTTTTCGCTGTCAATGAAAGTTTGTCATTGCCTTCTGTAAACCAAATTAAAGCATGGGTATCAAGTAATAAATTCATTATTACATGTAATCTTTAAAATCGTCCAATGGTTCATCAAAGCCATCAGCCATATATCCAAATATGCCTTTTCCTCCACCAAAACCTGGCTTAACTACAAATAATTCGTCACTTTTTTTATTTACAGACACGCTCAAATCCCTTATACTTATGCCGTTTTCATTAAGAAGTGCGTCTATATAACCTTCCACCTTAAGCTTAAGGTTATCAGGCAATATTTCAAATTTCTTTTCTATTAGTCCTGTTCCCATAATTAAGCTAATTTACAAAAACTATACCTTATCTCCCAAAAGCCCAAACTAAAAACTTAGCCATTGCTTTGCCCCATGTTGCAGTATCATGGGTACCTCCTATTACTTCAACATACTGAATTTCTTCCGGTCGTTTAAACCCTTTGGCTTCCATTTCTTTGATCAGGTCGATGGTATCATCAATGGCATCAATAATGCCGTTTTTATTGCGATCGCTGGTTTCATCTTTGGTACCGGTTTGCAGCCAGGCATTGATAGCCGGTTTGGTTTTAGTTTCCCTGATTACCTGGTGCATCAGCCTGTCGGCATCGGTATAGCCTTTGGCCAGGTCTTTTCCCCGCCACCAAAACGAACCTGAAAAAACGCCCGCTTTGTCAAATAACACCGGGTTATTCCAAACAATATCAAAAGCAGATAAACCACCAAGCGAAAAACCGGCAAAAGCTATTATATCAAACTCATTAAAGCCTGTCAAAGCTCGTAATTGCGGCAGCAATTCTTCTTTTATAAATTGAGTATATAAACCAGCCTTGGCACCCCGGCCTTTAAAATCGGGCTTGCCGGAAATGCCGTATTCATCCAGTCGGTCATTACCCGCATGGATAGCCACAACCAGCACCGGCTTAAGGCGATTGGTATTATATAGTGTTTCAAGCGTATTTTTTAGTCCCAGGTTCTCAAGCTCCTGTCCGTCATTAAGCAGCAGCAGGTTTAGCGGTTCGGCAATATCACTATCTTCCGGCTTCAGGATGGTTAAAGTCACTTTCCGCTCCAGCAGCGCCGAGGTTATATTTATTTCTTGTTCGGTTATCGTCATTTCAGTATCAAGCCAGCCCGGGTACATCTCTTTCTAAATTAAAATTAAGGGCGCAAAAATAAGCTATACAATTTACTTTTTGGCGGCTAAGGATTAATATTATCAGGCTGTTGCCTTTTTCAAACAAACCTCCTAACTTACAATCATTATAAAAACTACAAGCTTTGACCGAAAAATTTCACCGCTGGCATTCACCCAACACCAACACCGACCTCGAAATGCTGGTATTCGGCGACCGCGGTTATCCTGTGATCGTTTTCCCTACTACCAAAGGCCGCTACTATCAAAACAAAGATTTCGGACTGATTGAAAGTGTAAAATGGTTTGTTGACAACGGCCTGGTGAAAATCTACTGCCCCGATACCATCGACGACCGCAGCTGGTACAACAAAGGCATCCACCCGGCCGACAGGGCCAAAACCTATGCAGGGTACGATCGCATGCTGGTAAACGAGCTTATCCCCTGGGCCATGCGTGAAACAGGCGTTGGCAAAGTAGCTCTTGCAGGCTGTAGTTTTGGGGGCTATCATGCCGCCAACTTCGCGTTCAAACATCCTGAGAAGGTAAGGCATTTGTTTACTATGGGCGGGGCCTTCGATATTAAAATGTTTACCGATGGTTATTATGATGACACCATTTTTTATAATAACCCGGTCGATTTTTTGCCGGGCAGCAACCATCATGACCTTTGGCAAATGAACATTGTTCTCGGCACATCCGACTATGACATATGCAAAGGATATAACATCCAGCTCTCAAACATTTTAAAACAAAAAAACATTAAACACTGGCTGGATATCCGCCCCTTTGCCAATCACGACTGGCCCATCTGGCGCGAAATGTTCCCGCATTATTTATCAACGATTAAATAGAAACAAGAGAGTAAGAAGCAAGAGATCAAGATTCAAGAGACAAGAAATACAGATTCAAGAAACGAGAGAGTAAGAAGCAAGAGTTTAAAATGGAAAAATAAAGAGCAAGATTTACATCAACCTGAAACCCAAAGAAAAACAAATATATAAACACCTACTATCATGAAAAAAATCGGTATCTTATTCGGACAGGAAGATTCGTTTCCGCAGGCATTTGTTGACCGTGTGAACCAAAAAGCAGAAAAAGGCATCAGTGCCGAGTTTGTACGGCTCGATAAAGTAATGCAGGCCGAACCACTTGACTATGCTGTGATGATCGACCGGATTTCACAGGATGTGCCTTACTATCGCGCAGCCCTAAAAAATGCCGCTATTTGCGGTACCGCGGTAATCAACAACCCTTTTTGGTGGAGCGCCGACGAAAAGTTTTTTAACAACGCGCTTGCGGTAAAAATTGGAGTGCCTGTACCTAAAACCGTAATTCTGCCATCAAAGGAACTACCTGATGATACCACCAATAAATCATTCCGCAACCTGGCCTACCCGTTAGATTGGAATGGTATTTTTAGCTATGTAAGTTTCCCGGCCTATATGAAACCATTTGACGGCGGCGGCTGGAAAGAGGTTTACAAAATAGAAAACGAGAAAGATTTTTTCAGTAAATACGATAAAACCAAACAGCATGTGATGATGCTACAGGAAGAGGTTGTTTTTGACGACTACTTCCGCTGCTATTGCATTGGCGGCAAGCATGTGCGCATTATGCAGTATGAGCCGCGCAACCCGCACCATCTGCGCTATGAGCATGGTAAAGCACCTGCTGCTAAAAAGCTATTGGACACCATTAAAGATTATGTCATAAAACTTAACCAATACTTAGGTTACGATTTTAATACGGTTGAGTTTGCTGTACGTGATGGTATCCCTTATGCTATCGATTTTTGCAACCCCGCCCCCGATGCCGAAGTTACCAGCGTAGGCCAGGAAAACTTTGAATGGGTTGTTGAAACCGCAGCCAGTTATGCCATTGAACGCGCCAAACAACAAAAAGATGGCTTTGATAACCTTACCTGGGGCGAGTTTGTAAAAACTTCGGCAGCTAAAATACCGTTGGTAGCAGCTGCAAAAAAAGTGGCTGTTAAAGCTGATGTTTCTGTGGCTGTGGTTGACCATGCTATTGAAGCAGAAGGGAAAGTGAAGAAACTTAAAGCAACTAAGGCTCCTGCAGCAAAAGCAGTGCCCGCTGCTAAAGCGGCCGTTGTGAAAGAGCCGGTTGCTAAAGTAGCCGCTGTAAAAGAGCCAACTGTAAAAGAAAAAGCAGCGCCTAAGCCTAAAAAATAATTTTAAGTCATGCCGAACTTGTTTCGGCACCTCACCTGCTAAGTTAAACATGCATGGTTTAGATCCTTGCGTGTGGGGTGCTGAAACAAGTTCAGCATGACGCTTTTATTACTAATCCCCAACCAATTATGAACGAGTTTACCTTAGGCGTTGAAGAAGAATTTATGGTGATTGATCCCGTATCCCGGGAGCTAAAATCGCATGAGCAAAAAATTGTGGATGCCGCTCAAAAGATCCATGAAGACCAGGTAAAGGCCGAAATGCACCAGGCCGTGGTGGAGGTGGGCACCCATATTTGCCGCAATACCCAGGAGGCCCGCAAAGAGGTAAGTAAGCTTCGTACCACAGTGGCGCAACTGGCCGGAGATATTGGTCTGCGGATAGGCGCAGCGGGTACACATCCTTTTTCGCACTGGCAGCATCAATTGATTACCGATAATCCCAGGTATTTTGAAATTGTGGATGAGATGCAGGAGGCGGCCCGTTCTAACCTCATTTTTGGTTTGCATGTCCATGTTGGCATCCAGTCGCGCGATATGGCTATTCATATTGCCAACCAGGTGCGGTACTTTTTGCCGCACGTATATGCCCTTTCAACCAATTCACCGTTTTGGGAAGGGCGTAACACGGGCTTCAAATCATTCCGCACCAAGGTTTTTGATAAGTTCCCGCGTACCGGCATCCCCGATTATTTCAGCAGTATCGAGGAGTACGACCGCTACATAAAGCTGCTCGTAAAAACCAATTGCATTGATAACGCCAAGAAGATCTGGTGGGATATCCGGGTACATCCTTTCTTTGAAACTATTGAGTTCCGCATTTGCGACTGCCCGATGCTGGTTGATGAAACCATTGCGTTTACCGCTTTGTTCCAGGCTTTATGTGCCAAGTTATACAAGCTCAGGGCACAAAACATGAAGTTCATTAACTATTCGCGCGCGCTAATCAATGAAAATAAATGGCGTGCTGCCCGCTACGGTATCGACGGTAAAATGATAGATTTTGGTAAGGAAATGGAGGTAAACACCCGCTCGCTGATATTGGAACTACTTGACTTTGTCGATGATGTGGTTGACGAACTTGGCTCGCGCGACGACCTGCAATATGTACACAATATCCTGGAACATGGCACCGGAGCCGACAGGCAACTGGGTATTTATCAACAAAACAATAACTTTGCCGACGTGGTGGATTATATCACTTCACAAACATTGAAGGGGTTGTAGGAGCCTCACAGCCCCTCCCAAACCCTCCCCGGAAGGGAGGGCTTTAGACAATTTGGGATATAAAGAGTAAATTATTTTTAAACATTAAAACAAAAAAGTCTCCCCTACAGGTGGAGATTTAGAGGGGGCTTGGGCATATGAAACCGGAAATAAAAGTGGCCATACTTGACTTGTACGATGGGATAGCGAACGAGGGTATGCGCGGTTTCCAGGATATTTTGAAGCGATATAAAACCGAACATGATCTGAATTTAAGTTACCAGATCTTTGACGTACGTCGCAAATGCGAAATGGCCAATCTCAACTTTGATATTTATATATCAAGCGGCGGCCCGGGTAATCCCCTGGAAACGGAAGGTACCGAATGGGAGAAGAAATACTTTAACTTGGTTGATAAGCTGGAAGATCATAACCTGGCTAACAACAGCAACAAAAAACATGTGTTCTTTGTGTGCCACTCCTTTCAGCTGATGTGCCGTCATTACAAGCTGGGCGATATCAATATGCGGCGCTCCCCGTCGTTTGGCGTACTGCCGGTAAATAAAACTGAGCCTGGGTTAAATGAACCATTATTTGAAGGTTTAGCCGAACCATTTTATGCCGTTGATTCGCGCAGCTGGCAGGTGATCAACCCGGATGAAAAACGCTTTAAAGAGCTGGGCATGCAACTGGTGGCGATAGAAAAGGAACGTCCGCATGTTGATTTGCCCAGGGCGATGATGGCTATCAGGTATAACGATTATTTCTTTGCCACGCAGTTTCATCCGGAAGCCGATGCCGGGGGGATGAAAGGGATGCTGCTTCGCGAAGAAAAAAAGCAGGAAGTGATCAGCGAGCACGGCGAGGTTAAATACCGGGAGATGCTTGAACGCCTTGATGATCCGGATAAAATAACATATACCCAGCATACGCTCATCCCAAACTTTTTGGATGCAGCGGTTGAAAGTGCGTTGGGGGTTGTATAGATAGAAATTATATTGGATGTAGAAGGTCTGTCACCCTGAATAGGTAAAATCCATCGCCTCTGAAGGTGAAATGACAAAGGAGGGACTGTCAGTCTGAGCCCGTCGAAGACTCGTGCGGAGAGGCCCGCCCGCCATACTTCGACAAGCTCAGTATGACACCCCGTTTTAAGTTGTCATGGATAGCCTGTCGAAAGACGCGGAGAGGCCTGCCCACTATACTTCGACAAGCTCAGCATGACCCGTTTTATATGTCGCGTTGATCCCGATTTAATCATAATTGCCAATGAACCCATCGATCAGAAAAACATTTAACCAAAACTTCAGCGAGGAAAAATATAACCAATTTCTGAATCGCCTTAATGAAGGATTAGGTGAACCCGTTCCATTCCGCGTTGCGGAAACACCCGTCTTTTTGACTGCCGATTTTCGAGATAAGCTCATAACCGCCGGCGATGATATTGTGGATACTATCCAGAGGACTGATTTTAAAGAAATTACCGAGCGGGCTATCCCCGATTTTTGGCGGGTAGCCAATGAAAATGATCATCCTCATTTTATCGCACTTGATTTTGGGATCTGTAAAGATGAGCAGGGTAATATCGTGCCCAAACTTATAGAATTGCAAGGATTTCCTTCACTTTACGGTTTCCAGGTGCATTTGGGCGATACTTACCGCACGGTTTATGATATCCCCAATGATGAAACCATCTTTTTTGGAGGATTGAATAAAGAAACCTATCCTGATCTGCTTAAAAAAACAATCGTAGGCCCTTATGAGCCCGATGAAGTTGTGTTGATGGATGTAAACGCCCCGGAGCAAAAAACAGCAGTTGATTTTTATCTCACACAAAAATACATTGGTACGCCGGTGGTATCGTTGAGCGACCTGATCCAGGATGGCAAAAAGCTTTATTATATGGCAGGCGATCAGAAGAAAGCAATTAAGCGCATCTACAATCGCCTGATATTTGATGAAATAGCCGGCGATCCGGATATTTTCACCAAAGTGGCAGATATCAGGCAACCCCTTGAGGTTGAATGGATCACACACCCCAACTGGTTTTATCGCATCAGTAAATTCACTATGCCTTTTTTAACGGGCAGTTACATTCCCAAAACTCAGTTTTTGCACCAATTAGAACAAATCCCTGCCGATTTGGAAAACTATGTGCTTAAACCGTTGTTCTCCTTTGCAGGTCAGGGTGTAATTATAGATATTAGTAAGGAAGACATAGAGGCCATTGCGGATCCTGAAAACTGGATCTTACAGGAAAAGGTAAATTACGAGCCTGTTGTGCAATCGCCCGAAGGCGGCGTAAAGGCCGAGATCAGGTTGCTTTATCTCTGGCCCGACGGGGATGAAAAACCCACACTTGCCATAAACCTTGCGCGGTTAAGCCGTGGAAAAATGATAGGCGTACGTTATAATAAAGATTATAAGTGGGTTGGCGGCACGGTTGCTTTTATGCCCCGTTAAACTTTGTACTAATTGCCCTGTCTGTACGTATATATTAAATAATGCTTAATTTTGTCTTTATGAATATGCAACTCATCATTATCGCGATACTTTTTGCAGGCGCTGTTTTTTACATTGGCCGTATGATGTACAGGGCGCTTACTACTAAAAAAAGCTGTGGCGGCAATTGCAAATGCGGTGTTGATTTTTCAGGTATTGAACCCGGAAAAACCACCAAATAATGCCCAATTCCTATTTCATACAATCTTCATAAGTAACCCATACTTTTAATAAAGTAATTTCTCTTAATGTCATCAAGCAAGCAAGTTTTTCAGGCTGATAATCCCGGTAGGTGGAACCGTTTTAAATGGTTGAGCCGTGTACTACTGGCTGCATTGGTTATTGGTATTATAGCCGTTATCGTTACTATCCGTTCAACCTATTACCCCGAGCTTCCCAACCTTAACCCTGCTCCCAAAAAAATGACTAAGGAGGAACTTGAGCAATTAAAAAGATCAACCAAGTTCAAATCGTTTAAAATACAAAAATCTGAAATAGAAGCACTTGAAAGGGCTAAAAAATTACACCAGCTTAAACAACCTAACAATAAAGATCGTATAAACGCCGCTTTTTATCGTGCCTGGGAACCACAGGCTTATAACTCGCTGGTGGTGAATATTGGCCACCTGGATATGGTAGTGAGCGAAGGCCTTTCTATAGTACCTAAAACTGATACCGTTGTAACTAAGCTCGATACCGGGCTGATGAACCTCAATAAAAAATACAACAAACCAATCATTGTTTCACTGTCAAACTACGTAAACTATAACAACACACATGGCGGCTATGATACTAAAGATGTCGACCGTATTGTTAACAATAAAACACTCCGTAGTAATTTCATTAACAGCATAGTTAACTCGCTTACTAAAAATAAGCTAAAGGGTATCAATGTTGATTTTGATGAGCTAAGGGACCGCAACAGTAAAAATTACATAGCCTTTCAAAATGAGCTTTATACAACCCTGCATGCCAAAGGTTTCCTGGTTACTCAAAACGTAGTGCCGGAGGATGAAAGTTTTGATATCACAAAGCTCCAGCATGTAAATGATTTCCTGTTCATCATGGCTATTGATGAGCATTATGAAGCAACCAATGCCGGCGATCTTTCAAATCAGCGCTGGGTTGAACAAATCCTGGATGATGTATGTTCGAAAGTTCCGTCAGAAAAAATAATTTTAACATTTGCAGGCGGCGCCTATGACTGGCCCGAAGGGAGCGTAGGTAAAACTATCGGTTATCAGCAAGCTATCAGTACTGCAGAGGAGCAAAAAAGCAAGATCACTTTTGATCCTAATTCGGCCAACCTGCACTTTACTTATATGGACAAGGACAGCCTTGACCATACCATTTACTTTACAGACGCGGCAACAAACTTTAACGTGATCCGCATGGCCGACGACTGGGCAACCGGCGGCGTGGCTTTATGGCGCTTAGGTGCCGAAGATCCG
The DNA here is from genome assembly GCF_028993635.1 of Mucilaginibacter sp. SJ. Taxonomy (NCBI): domain Bacteria; kingdom Pseudomonadati; phylum Bacteroidota; class Sphingobacteriia; order Sphingobacteriales; family Sphingobacteriaceae; genus Mucilaginibacter; species Mucilaginibacter sp. SJ. Next base: position 5,297,652 of record NZ_CP118631.1, on the reverse strand, counting down.
CGTTTGTGGACATTTTTCCAGAAAAACCTGTCGATAGACTCATTGAAAAAAACAGGTGTGGATATGCGGAAACTTACATCTGTAGGTTTAAATAACCGTGTAAATGTTGATTACGATGGTGATGGCGAGGTGCTTGATCTCATTACCACTCCTACTACCGGGGTAATTGATGTAAAAATGGATACATCTACATTTACTATCCTCGATCAGCATTATATAAAACTTCCCACTAAATATGTGATCCGCAGATATGGTTATGCCCCTAAGAAAGTAGTTTTAACTTTTGATGATGGCCCCGACCCCGATTTTACCCCACGTATTTTAGATATTCTCAAAGCCGAAAAGGTACCGGCAGCATTCTTTGTTGTGGGTTCTATGGCCGAAAAAAACATACAGTTGCTCCGGCGTGAATATGAAGAAGGTTATGAAATAGGTAATCACACGTTTTTCCACCCCGATATTTCAACCATCAGCTTAAAAAGGGTGATCCTGGAGCTTAACTCCACGCGTAAGCTTATTGAATCGGTAACCGGCCGAAGCACTATCCTGTTCCGCCCGCCATTTAATGCCGATGCCGAGCCGCAAACCCTTGCCGAGGTTATTCCGGTTGCCGAAAGCCGCCGTCAAAGCTATATCACCATCGGTGAATCCATCGACCCCTGGGATTGGCAGCCCGGCGTAACCGCCGATAGTATCATCGCCCGCACCATCAGGCAAAAAGATAACGGATCGATGATATTACTGCATGACGCAGGAGGTGATACCCGTGAAGAAACCGTTAAAGCCCTTCCCGCGATCATTCATTATTTTAAATCGCACGGATACCAGTTTACTACTATTGCCGATGTGCTGGGTAAAACCAAGGACGACCTGATGCCGCCTGTTAAGCCGGATCCAAGCACAGGCATTTTCGGCCCTGCTTATGATGTTTTTATTCATGGTTATTACTATATAAACTGGGCGCTGATCTATATATTCCTGTCGGCCATATTCCTGGCTATTGGCCGCATTGTGCTTATTGGCATTTTGGCTGTAAGACAGCAAAGCGTGAATAAAAAATCCAAAAAGCTTGATCGCAATACCGATGTGATGCCTGCGGTGAGCATCATAGTTCCTGCTTATAATGAGGAAGTTAACGCTGTAGCAACTATACAAAGCCTGCTTAAAACCGATTATCCATCATTCGAGATCATTTTTGTTGATGACGGATCAAAAGATAAAACATTTGCAGTTGTAGAAGCCGCTTATAAAGGCAATCCGCTTATCAAAATATTAACCAAACCAAATGGCGGCAAGGCATCAGCCTTAAACTTTGGTATCACCCACGCCCAAAATGATTTTGTGGTTTGTATTGATGCCGATACCCAGCTCAAAACTGATGCTGTTTACCAGCTCATGACCTATTTTACAGATGAAGAAATTGGAGCCGTAGCCGGAACCGTTAAAGTTGGTAACGAAACAAATATCATTACGCGCTGGCAGTCGATAGAGTATATCACTGCGCAAAACATGGACCGCCGGGCGTTTGACCTCATCAACAGTATTACTGTTGTGCCGGGAGCAATTGGGGCATTCCGTAAATCGGCTATTTTCCGCGCAGGCGGGTTCACCTATGATACCCTTGCCGAAGATTGCGACCTCACCATGCGCATACTTAAACAAGGCTACGTGGTGCGTAATTGTGCCGAAGCCATTGCTTATACCGAAGCGCCCGAAACAATAAATATGCTGCTTAAACAGCGTTTCCGCTGGAGTTTTGGCGTAATGCAAAGTTTCTGGAAAAACCGCGACGCGCTGTTTAACAAGAAATATAAGTTTTTTGGGATGGTGGGGATGCCAAACATCCTTATCTTCCAGATCATATTACCGCTGTTCTCTCCTTTAGCAGATTTGATGATGCTATTCGCCCTGTTTGGCGAAAAACCCGAAAAGATGTTACTTTATTACGTAGCATTTGTGGTGGTTGATTTTATAGTAGGTATCATCGCTTTCCGGATGGAAAAGGAAGACTACAAGAAACTCATCTATATCATTCCGCAGCGTTTTATGTGGCGGCAGTTAATGTATTACGTGCTGTTTAAATCACTGCGAAAAGCATTAAAAGGCGAACTGAGCGGATGGGGAGTGCTTAAGCGTACCGGTAATGTGAAAGTTGATGGTTCGGGCAGCAAAAAAGCACAGCCGATATATATGGTAATTGGCGTGGCGATAGTTGCGGCAATTGTGTATTTATTGTATAAGCACTATAGTTAAACAAACGGCCTGTAGTTTGCAAATCATAGATTAAGTTTTGCCGCGCTGCCCGAAGTCGGAGACTTCGGACGACTATGCCTGTAGTTTGCAATTACAGCTTACAGCCTTACTCCCTTTCAATCAAACAAACCGCATAAGCCACAACACCTTCTTCACGGCCTATAAAACCCATTTGCTCGTTGGTAGTAGCTTTAATGGAAATATCCTCCTCATTAATAGCGGCCGCTTCGGCTATATAGGTTTTCATTTCCGGGATATGCGGATTGATCTTTGGCGCTTCAAGGCATACCATAGCATCAATATTGCCGATGCTGAAACCCTTTTCTTTGATCAGGGCAACTACATGCTGCAAAAGGACCAGGCTGCTGATGCCTTTCCAGCGGTCGTCTTTATTCGAAAAATGAAACCCTATATCGCGCAGGTTTGCGGCGCCCAGCAGGGCATCGCAAATGGCGTGTAACAATACATCGGCGTCTGAGTGTCCGTAAGCGCCGGCATGGTGCTCAAGTTTAACTCCGCCTAAAACAAACGGGTGATCTTCTTTTAACTGGTGTACATCAAACCCAAAACCTACCTTAATTTTACCCATTATCTTTTAGAAGCATTTGTTGTACCGCCAAAATTTGCCGACAAGGTGAAGCGCAAAGTATTGGCAAGGGCACTATTTTGCTGGCTGGCTGCCAGGTACGAAAAATCAAAATCAAAAACACTGTACTTAAAACCAATACCCATGGTAACATAATGCCTGTCGCCTTTGTTGGGGTTTTCATAAAAATAGCCTGCCCGTACTGCAAACTGTTTGTTGTACCAATATTCAACCCCCGGCGAAAAGCTGATCTCTTTCAACTCTTCACTAAAACCACCCGGTGCATCGCCAAACGACTGAAAAAGACCCGCCGGCACCGATACATTATCATCCTTGCCTTTGATGATCTTGCCATCCTGATCGCGCAGGGGCGGGGTTGGTACCAGCAGCTTATTGATATCAAAGGTTGCTGTAAACTCATTAACATCATCTAACTGCCAGGTGTTAGCCACCCCTAATTTCAGGTTGGCCGGCAAAAAATACTTATTACCCACATCGCTGTAGCTAATTTTAGTACCAATATTTGATATATGTGTACCAAAAGCAAAAAGGTTGCCATCGCCATAAGGTGCCGTGTAGTATAGCGAAACATCTGCAGCAAAGGCATTGCCGGCTTTTGCCGCCTGGCTTGAGCCGGTAGCAAACGAGATACTTGATATATTGGAATGAATATACCGGGCAGTGAGGCCCAGGGAAAAATTATCGCCAAACTTACGGGCAAATGAAACATCTAACGAATACTCGTTTGGTGTGTAAGTACCCTGATCATTTGTGTTATCGTCGGTAAGCTGAATGGAACCATAATTAAAATACCTGAGCGAAGCGCCTATTGTATTCCGGTCATCAATTTTATGGGCATAGCTCAGGTATGATAAGCTGATATCAGGAACAAGGTGCCTTAACCAGGGGCTATATGATACAGATAACGCATCATTACTTTCTAAAAATGCAAGCTTTGACGGATTCCAAAAATTCGCATTTACATCGGGCGACAAAGCCACGCCTGCATCCCCCATAGCTCCCGAACGCGAATCAGGTGAAATATTTAAAAAAGGGACTTCGGTGGGAATTGCATTGATATTACTTCCGTTAGGATTTGTTTGCGCAGCAGTAGCAAGTGGCAACAAAAATGGGGTAATAATAGCAAGGCCTCGAAATGTAAAAAACTTCATTTGTAGGAGTTAGGTTTTAACAATTTGTATTTTTATAAACATAGGACCATGACTTGCTTTACATTTTCAAGTCTGCACTTTTGCTGAAAGTTAAATCAAAAATTTAAATCAACGCAACTAATTTCATTAATTTTTCGTTAAAACCCCTGATAATTGTAGTATTTATTTCTAAATAATGGTTCATTAGCATAAGCACTGTATCCATTTTTTTATAAATTTACCACTTAATATAACTGTAAAAATATGAAAATACTTTTTACTAAAACTGCTCTGGGATTGTTGGCTTTAGGTGCCGTGATGAGTAGCTGCAGTAAACGTGAGCAATCGCAAAAAACGGGTATAACTTATAACGATAAAAACAACGGCGGTTATGAGCGTTTCAGGCAAAGCCATCCATCTCCGGGACCGGGACTGGTGCCTATTGAGGGTGGTACTTTTGTTATGGGCGGCAGTGCCGATCAGGACATAACTTACGATTATAATAATGTACGCCGCAGGGTTACCGTACCCTCTTTTTACATGGACGAAACCGAAGTATCAAACCAGGACTGGCTTGATTACCTGCATTGGATAAACATAACTTTTCCGCAGGATCGCGAGTTATATTACAATGCGGTGCCTGATACCTTGGTTTGGCGCCATCCCTTATCTTATAATGAGCCATATGTAGATAACTACCTGCGTCATCCTGCTTTTCAGGACTACCCGGTTGTAGGCGTGACCTGGGACCAGGCACAGGATTATTGCTCATGGCGCACCGACCGTACCAACGAAAACATTTTACGCGAAACCGGAAAAATGGTAGCGTGGAAAGATATGGGCAAAAAAGGTGGCGGCGGTGATGCCGGCATTGCGGCGAACGGACAACCTTTTAATACTGATATTTACCTGAACGGCCAGATGACCGGGGCAGGCATTGATGGTAAAAAAATGATGCCTAACCTGAGCCCTAATGCCCAGGCAGGTACAGGAAAAGGCGGCAAAGCCGTTAGGCCTGTGCGTATGGAAGACGGGATCCTTAAACAAGCATATCGGTTACCATCAGAAGCCGAATGGGAATATGCAGCATTGGCCCTTGCAGGAAATACCCAGTTTGAAAACATCGACGATGGCAAAATATATACCTGGAACGGCATGGGTGTACGTTCGGCAAAAAGCAAAACCCGTGGCTTGATCATGGCAAACTTTAAACGCGGCAACGGTGACAACGCCGGTGTTGGCGGTTACCTGAACGATAAGGCAGACATTACGGCTCCTGTACGTTCATATGCACCTAATGATTTTGGCTTATATAATATGGCGGGTAACGTTAACGAATGGGTTGCTGATACCTACCGCCAAACCTCATTTGAGGAGTTTGAAGATTTTAACCCTTTCCGCGGTAATGAGTTTTCAAACAAACGCCTTGCAGATCCAAGCAAAGGGCTTTATGCAAAAGATAAATACGGCAAGCCAATCAAAGACCCTGCACATGCTAATAAGAAGCTAAAATACAGCGAACTTTTAGCTTTACAGCAACAGAGTACAGTCGCGCAAAGCGCCAATCCAAACGCGGCGCCGCTTGCAACAACTCCTCAAACAGGTTCATTACCAATTGATTCATTACTGCCTAAAAACTCGGGTAAAGCTTACAACCCGGATGCGAGGGGCGAAAAAGACGAAGTTAATAAAGCTCTTTACGGAACAACCACCCTGGTTAACGATCACTCTAAAGTTTACAAAGGCGGATCATGGAACGATATGGCGTTTTGGCTAAACCCTGCTACCCGTCGTTTTATGGATCAGGACGAGGCGAGTGCCGAGGTTGGTTTCCGCTGTGCAATGACCTTAGTTGGCGCCCCTGAAATTAACCCTAATGGCAAACCACATTATCCGGTTAAAAAAGCTAAACCGTTTAAAACAAGATAATTTTTATAACAGATATTTGAAATAAGGCCTTTCAGTAATGAGAGGCCTTATTTGTTTTAAAGTTTTATCTATCCATCAATCGGCTCAACCCATTGGCTTCGCCAGGCCGGGGCTTCGAAGGGATCGGCGAAATACTGTGTTTCATGTATTACCTTGTCCTCACGAAACTCCATAATGCTTACCGTGTAAGCCTGCTGCTCCTGATAGTTAATAGTATATTCCGTGACCCAGGTATCGCCTTTTCCCAAAATCCTCCTGATACGAAAACCCGATGGCTTACCCGGATGATGCCCGCGCAAGGTCTGTAAATTAATGCGCCCAAAAATCCGCTCTCCCGACTGGGGATAATCACAAATAACATCGTCATCGTAAATGTCATGCTCTGCGTTTATGTCCCCGGCTGCCGAGGCTTGCCAGTGGGCATTCAGGGCGGCAAGTATTTGTTGATCTTCCATGGTGTTTTAATTTAGCTTTTATTAATTTTCAGGTTACAACAAAAAATCCCGGTGAATATTAATCACCGGGATATAAATAGATCAAAAGATATAATTATTGTTAATAGCCTTCATTTTGTACTAACTTAGGATTAGCCAAAATTTCGCGCTGAGGGATCGGGAATATCAATCTTGGCGAGTTGTAAGGAAGCCCGTTCACATTTTGTTTTAGCCTTTTTGCATCATGCAGAAAAAAGCCCCCTTCAAAACATAACTCATGCACACGTTCTGTTAATATTTCAGCAAGGTTTACTGTTGCCAATGGACTAAGGCCTGCCCTTTTCCTTATGGTATTAATATCATTTACCGGAGTTGCACCTGTAGCTGTTCCACCGCGCAGATTAGACTCTGCACGGATCAGGTACATCTCTGCAAGGCGCACTACATGTACGTTTCCATATTGGTTGTCAAACTTCTTAGTTCTGTTAACCGACGTGATGGTATAAAACTTTCCCCTCACATCGTTAGCTTCAAACTCCGCTAAAAAATCATCGGTTATTTTAATATCACCACGCCCGCCATTTGCTGATGAGGCATAAAATTCATTCAAGCTGTTTATACCCTGTTGTTGAGTTACCTGTATAGCAAAGATATCTTCAGTAGTATTTTCCTGGTGAGAGGGTTTACTTGATAATAAGAATTCTTTCGTATAATCAGGCACGAGCGAAAACGCTCCGGATGCAATGACTGCATTAGCCTCCTTCAAAGCATTGGTATAATTGCCCTGTTGCAAATACAACCTCGCTAATATTGCCGATGCAGCGTATTTATTGGCATAAAAGTCGTTATCAGCAGGCAGGATACTTTCAGCCCTTGTTAAGTCACTAATAGCCTGGTCATAAACCTGTTTAACTGTAGATCGGCCCACTTTAGCCCCCTCGCTATCTGCCGAGGTAGTAGGACTTGACACTATAGCGGCTGCTAAGTTAGTTGTCGGATCGCCGTCATTCCATGACTTTCCATACAAGCGGGCCAAATCAAAATACATTAATCCTCTTATAAATTTAGCTTCCCCCTCCCATCTTGTTTTATCATCCGCGTTATCAGCTTTATCCAAATTGGCAAGCACTGTGTTGGCCTGATTTATTACCTGATAGGCATCCAGCCAGGTATTTTCCACAAAACTATTATCTCTTGTTACAGACTGAACAGTCATTTGCGTTAAGCCTGTATATGTGCCAGTCCACGTAATGGCTGTTGAAGCTAACAGATCGGGTTCCATGAATATACGGCCTCCGTAAACATCAACCTGTCCTAAACGATTATAAGTACCTACCAAAACGCCCTGTACGTCTTTAGCTGTTTTAATAGCCTGCGTTTGATCAATTGACTCAACCGGCTTTATATTAAGCTGTTTATTGCACGCGCTTAAGCATACCATTAATGCTGCTGCTGATATATATATAAACTTCATGTTTCTCATTTCTATAATTTTTAATGTTATAAGCCTATATTAATACCAAATACTATCGTGCGCGGTTGCGGGGCCGAGTAAAAGTCATTACTTAAATCAACATTGCTTGGCAGCTCATCTGAGTTTACTTCAGGATCCCATCCTTTATATTTGGTAATTAAAAACAGGTTATAAGCGCTTGCATATACCCTTATCTTTTGTAGCCTCAATTTGTTAACCACCGCTTTTGGCAGGGTATAACCTAATGTTACTGTTTTGCAACGAACATAGCTGGCTCCTGAAAGGTACCTGCTTGAAGTACTGATACCGTTTCCGTAAAATAAGCGCGGTTCAGGTATATCGGTTATATCGCCCGGCTTGTTCCAATATTTCAATTGATCTATAGTTTGGTTATCAAAACCGTTGCCTGCGCTTGTGCTCATGTACTGACCTCCACCATTATAAACCTTGTAACCAAATGCACCCTGAAAGGTTACTGCCAATTCGATGCCATTATACCCAAATGTATTTGTAATACCTCCATAGTACTTAGGCGTAGGAGAACCTACTACAACATTTTGTGCCTGAGTAGGATCATTTGTTTTAGTACGATCCAGCTTTCCGTCAGCACCCTTTGCATTTTTGTAATATAAGGCATCCCCATTGGCTGGATCCACACCTGCATATTCGGGCATGTAGAATACGCCTATCGGCTGACCAGCCATTACATAATTAATATTGTTGTCAGTTATAACCTGGCCTTTTATATCTTTAATAAGGTTCTTTTGATATGAAGCATTTAAGCTGGTTGACCATTTAAATTTACCAACAAAATTATCTGATGATAATTCAAGCTCAAATCCTTTATTAGATAGTTTGCCAAGGTTTTGCAGTTGTCTGGATATACCCAATGTACCTGGAAGATTTACATTTAATAGCAGATCCCGGGTATTTTTATTATAATAATCAAAACTACCGGATAATCTGTTGTTAAAGAAACCAAAATCAACAGCCAAATCAAGTGCAGCAGTGGTTTCCCACTTTAAATCAGGATTAACTATCTGAGAAAAGCGCTGGCCGCCTACACCATTATAATTTGCTGCTGAAAACAAACCTAATGACCCAAAGTTGCTGATATTAGCATTACCTGTTAAACCGTAACTTGCCCTTACTTTTAAGTTACTAAGCAAATTGTTGTTCTTTAAAAAGTCTTCCTCAGTAAGTATCCACCCTATCGAGCCTGCTGGATAAAACCCATAACGGTTGTTTGCACCAAACCTTGATGACCCGTCTGTACGGGCACTTCCCGAAAACAGGTATTTACCCTTATATGAATAATTAGCCCTAAAGAAATAAGCCAAAAAGCTGTATGGACTATCATATGATGCGCCTGAAACAATCACGGCTGCTGCCGTTAATTTCTTATAGGCATCAGAAGCAAATTCCTGTCCCTGCACATCGTTACCAACAGTACGGGATTTCTGATAACTTGTTCCCAATAACAACTCTAATGAATGATCATTCCCAAATAGGTTTTTGTAACTGAAATAGTTATTGGTGTTATAATTTAGTACCTGTGTGGTTGTATTTTGACCAAAACCGTTGTTAGTCCCTGTATTACGGAATGTGGCACTTCCGTAGTAACTATCTTCGGCCTGGTTTAATTGATCTACGCCAAATTCCGAACGAAATGTCAAACCTTTCACGATTTCCCAATTGGCATAAACATTGCCAATAGTACGAAAAACTGTCGCCTGATAAGCCGCATTATTTTTGCTGATAAGCGGGTTATAATATAAAGGGAAATCCTCAGACTCGCCAGGCGGAGTACCGCTTATTAAACCGCTGCGGGGGTCAATTAGAGGAGTTATCGGCGATAAAGCCACCGTCTGCAAAGGTGTGCTGAACGCGTTATCGTTTGAAACCCGGTTGTTGATAGTATTGGCAAAACTCAAGTTCATGCCGATACTTAAGTTCTTATCCACCTTGCTATCCAAATTCAAACGCCCGGAATATCGTTTAAAGCTGTTACCTATTAATATACCGGTTTGATCCAGATATTGCCCACCCATATAATAGGTTGTTTTGTCATTGCCTCCGGAAATGTTTAAATCGTATTGTTGCTGCGGTGCGCTTTGATATGCGGCCTTTTCCCAATTTGTATTGATTTTGCCTGTTTTCCAATCATCGGTACCACCCGAAAGAAAGGTAAGATTATCATCAACATATGATTTATAGTCGGCGATGGCATCATCCAGCGTATCATAAGCCCCTGCGGCAAAATCCTGCTTTGCCGCACCTTCGCCAGCCCGTTGCATAATCTGTACAAATTGCTTGGCATTCAGGAACTCACGGTGCCTTGAGGGTGTACTTTTACCATACGATGCCGAAAAATTAACCTTTGGGGTACCTGCTTTACCCTTTTTAGTAGTTATCACAACTACGCCATTAGAAGCGCGTGCACCGTAAATAGCGGCGGCCGACGCGTCTTTCAATATTTGTACAGATTCGATATCATTGAAGTTTATATCGGCCAGCGGGTTTGTTGGCGCATCAGTGCTTGACAAGTTATCGGTTGTAATTGGCATACCATCTAAAATATATAATGGCTCCGACCCTGCAGATATTGAAGATGAACCACGGATCCTAACCTGGATCCCCTGGCCAAGTTTGCCATTTCCTGATTGGATATATACGCCTGCTGTTTTACCTTGTATAGCTTGCTCTACTGATGTTGCCGGTGTACCCTCTATTTCTTTTGCAGATACAGAAGATATGGAACCCGTAATATTAGCCTTTTTCTGTGTACCATAACCAACTACCACTACTTCGGTAAGCTGCTTTGAATCGGATACCAATTGAACGTTGACTACGCTACTGTTAATTGGTTCTTCGGATAGTTTAAAGCCTAAAAAATTAAAAACTAATATTTTAGCGGTAGCTGGCACACTAAGTTTGTAACTGCCGTTAATATCGGTTTGGGTGCCCAATCCGGTTACGCCTTTTACGGTTACGCTTACTCCCGGTAAGGGCGAGCCGTCTTTCTGGTCGGTTACTTTACCTGTAATAACCCGGTTTTGAGCAAAAACCATAGCTATACAAGAAAACAGTAACATGACTGTTAGTAGATGTTTCTTCATAAAAGTTAATATTGTTAATTAAGAAAGTAAGTTCGTAAAAAAAATATGCAGAAACAACAAAAACCTTAAAATTACGTTTAGTTTGTTGCAAAAATGTTATTATCGCATATTTAAGCTATAACACTTAGTTAAAACGACATTAAGATTTGCCCTTTTTCAACTTTATCTCCTGATTTTATTAATATCTTTTCTACAATAACATCAGCCGGCGATTTGATAATATTTTCCATTTTCATGGCTTCAAGCACAAAGAGATTATCCCCCTTTTTTATTATATCTCCCTTATTCACAAATACTTTCAAAACCAAACCCGGCATGGGGGCTTTTATTTCACTAATCCTGGCACTGTTTAAATCACTAAACCCAAGCTTATCAAGTAATATATCAAACTGATCTTTAGCGGTAATATGATAAATATGGTTATTAACCTTTATTTCAGCAGTTTTCTCGTTACCGTTAAAATTAACTATCTCGACATTGTATGAGCGGTTATTTTCAATAACATGATAGATTCCGGGCCTTAACTGTTTAATATCGGCTTCACTTTTAACCCCGTTAATAAGTAAGCCTGCCGCAACGGTTCTTTCAGCTTCAATACTGTAGCGTTCATTAATACTCAATTTATACATAGGATTTGGATTTGAGGATAAGCGGTTTATATATTATTTGTTTAGGGGATTGATATAAAGCTAAACATATTATCTAAAAGCTGAAAGTAAAATGCAAAAAGCTTATAGCTTAATATTAATATTATTCAATTGCTTTATATAAAACCTTTAATAAACCCTGTATAATTTCACCGACAATGCAGCAATGAGTAAATTAAACCCTTACGCGATAGTACTAAAAAGAATTGCCATATAAAAGCTGCAGATAAGAGCAGCCACTATTGAGTAAAAATATACTGAATTAAATTTGCGCCCATTTTAAGAGCTTTTTGGCGGGCTTCCTGGGTATCGCCGGCATAGGTACCATAATCCTCCCAGCCATTGCCTAAATCGCACTCATAAGTATAAAAACAAACCAGTCTGCCTTTATATATCAAACCAAAACCCTGAGCGCGCTTACCGTCATGTTCATGAATTTTGGGCAAGCCATTCGGGAAGTCATATTTTTGGTGGTAAATGGGGTGATTAACGGGCAATTCAACAAAATCGAGCTCGGGAAACACCTTTTTCATTTGCGGGCGAATGTATTGATCGAGCCCGTAATTATCATCAATATGCAAAAAACCGCCGCCGGTGAGGTATTTACGCAGGTTCCGGGCTTCCTGATCGGAAAAAATCACGTTGCCATGCCCTGTCATAAAAGTGAAAGGATAATTAAATAAAGAAGCACTGCCTACTTCAACCACCTCATCGTCATCATCAAAATTGGTTTTGAGGTTTTCGTTACAGAATTTGATCAGGTTAGGTAAAGCCGTACGATCACCATACCAATCACCGCCGCCGCTGTATTTAAGGCGGGCAATTTTATAGGCAGGGGCATTAAAGCTGCTCATTGCTATAGCTGCAAATAAAACAATCAATGCTAACTTTATCCTCTTCATCACCTGTTTAAAAAATTCACTTCAAAACAAGCCTCCAACGCTGCGGTTTCTGTACGCAGGCGGCTTGTACCTAAAGATATTGGTTTAAACCCGTTGTGCAAAGCCTTATCAATCTCCGCCGGAGCAAAATCCCCTTCCGGACCTATCAATATTAAATAACGACCCTGCGGGGCTATTTCGTCTTTCAGGTTCAATTTCTCACCCGGTTCGCAATGGGCAACAAACCTTTGCCCCTCAAAAGGTTTATCAAGTAGCTGATTTAGCGTTACCGGCTCATTTAATATGGGGTGATAGGCTTTAAGGGATTGCTTGATAGCTGCTGTAATAATCTTGTTCAAGCGTTCAACCTTAGCTTCCTTGCGTTCTGAGCGTTGGGTAATGATTAATGATACTTCATCGATACCAATTTCCGTAGCTTTTTCCAAAAACCATTCCAGGCGCTCGATATTTTTAGTTGGCGCCACCGCGATGTGAAGGTAATGGTTACGTTTTTCAAATTCGGTGGTTACCGATGTTATTTTTAAAATGGTACGCTTTGGATGGGCATCATGGATCCGGGCGGTATATAAGCCCCCCGTTCCGTCAATCAATTGCACTTCATTGCCTGCTTCGAGGCGCAGCACACGTATAGCATGCTTGCTTTCCTCTTCGCTCAGAAAGTATTGTGGATGCGAAGCATCGATATCAGGCGTATAAAAAAGTTGCATTTTGAAAAAGCAGATTAATGTAAATCTACTGCATCTTCTTCATTTATCAACAATTCGAGTTTAACTGATTCAATATTTTGGTCGGACTTTTTCAATACAGTGATATTGTACCCGTTCGATTCTTTCTGCTCGCCTACATCAGGAATCTTTCCGAAGATATCACCAAGCCAGCCCGATACGGTATCAAAGTCGCCATCTTCAGGTAAATCATGCGGTAAATGCTCGTTCACATCGTAAATAGATGCAAGGGCATTAACTATAAACTCACGCTCATTTACCTTTTCAACAATTGGCTTTTCTTCATCATACTCATCCTGGATCTCGCCAACCAATTCTTCTACAATATCCTCCAGCGTAACCATACCGGCGGTGCCGCCAAACTCGTCAAGTACAATAGCTATCTGGATGCGCTTTTGCTGTAGTTCGGCCATCAGATCGTTGATCTTTTTGGTTTCGGGGATGAAATACGGCTTGCGGATAATATCTTTCAATACAATCTCCTCGTTCCGGGCCAGCAAAGGCAAAATATCTTTGGCGTGTACAATACCGATGATCTTATCTATCACATCGTCATAAACCGGCATCCGCGAATAACCTTCGTTGATGATCATATCCAGCAGCTCTTCTTTGGTTGAAGCGATATCCACTCCCGAGATTTTGGTACGCGGTACCATAATGTTTTTTACCACCCGCTCGTTAAAATCAAACACGTTCTGGATCAGTTCGTGCTCATTTGAGTCAAGTGCACCGGTCTCTTTACCCTGCTCCAACAGGTATTGCAATTCTTCCGAGCTATGATGGGTTTCACTGCCTTCAACAGTACTTATACCTAACAATTTGAGAATGAAATTTGCAAAATTATTAAGTACCCATATAAATGGCCTGAAAACCACAAAGAAGAACCTGAGCGGTAATGAAACAGTCATCACTGTACGTACCGATTTCTGGATAGCTAACGATTTAGGCGCAAGTTCACCAAAAACAATATGCATGATGGTAATAAAGCTGAAAGCCAGGATATGGCTGGCCGTAATATAACCGGGAGAAAGAGTTATGCCCACGCTCAGGAAAGCGCGAATCACAATGTTGGTGGCAACCTCCTCGCCCACAACACCAAGGGCCAGTGAAGCAATGGTAATACCCAGCTGTGTAGCAGCCAGGTAACCATCTAAATTATGCAGTATGCCCCGGGCAACTTTAGCTACGCCGCTGCCGCCTTTAGCCCTTATTTCAATTTGCGAACCCCGAACCCTTACCATGGCAAACTCGGCGGCTACGAAAAAGCCATTGAGTAAAACCAAAAATATGGTAGCGAAAATGTAAAATAAACTAATCTCGTAATGTGCGGGGTCCATTTATTTATGATTGATACACAGGGAACGTAGACTTGTACAGCTCCAAACTCTCGTTTATCACTTTATGTGCATAACGTACACCTAACAAATGTTCGATGGTTACGTTTTTGCCTTCTAATTTTTTGTAGTCTTTAAAAAAGCGAACAATTTCGGTCATGGCATGCGGAGGCAGCTCATTTAAATCGTTGATGTAATTTACCGACATGTCATTTTTAGCCACTGCAATGATCTTATCATCCTGCTCACCATTATCAACCATGTGCATTACACCTACAACCTTAGCTTCGATGATAGACATTGGGAAAACATCAATTGAGCAAAGTACAAGGATATCCAAAGGATCTTTATCATCGCAATAGGTTTGAGGGATAAAGCCGTAGTTAGCCGGGTACATTACGGATGAAAATAATACACGATCAAGCTTCAGCAAGCCTGATTCTTTATCAATTTCATATTTCGCTTTTGATCCTTTTGGAATTTCAATAATAGCGTTTACTACTTCAGGAATATTATCACCTGGTGAAACCTGGTGCCATGGATGCAGAGTACTCATTTATCTTTATTATATAGTATATAAAATTATTAACTAATCTATTTTTCGTTTTTTTCACGAAGTTTCTTTTTAACATAAGCAATAACCAGCGGAATTGTTGTAATTACAATCAATCCCAATACAATGTATTGCAAATAATCCTGCAGTTGAGGGAACCTTCGCCCTAAAAAAAAACCGCCCAACGTAAATACACATACCCAGGCCACGCTGCCAATAAGGTTATAAACTGAAAATCTTTTAATATCAACCTTAACAACTCCTGCAAATATAGGAGCAAATGTTCTAACAATAGGGAAAAATCTCCCTAAAATAAGTGCCATCCCCCCATGTTTGTTGTAAAACTCACTGGCCAGCACTACGTACCGCCGCTTAAAAAACAGTGAGTCGTTTTTATTGAATAATACCGGCCCTGTTCGGTAACCAAACCAATACCCGGTAAAATTACCTAATACTCCGGCACCTATCAATGACAATACCAGCGTAGTTATAGAAACATCAACTTTACCCGCGGAACACAATAAACCAGCCATAAACAGCAGGTAATCGCCGGGCAGAAAGAAACCAAAGAATAAACCGGTTTCAGCAAAAACAACAATAAGCAAGAGATAAAAACCACCCCTGCTTATTATGGATTGTGCATCAGTTAAATTTTGAAGGTATTCCCAGAAACTTTCCATTCAGTATATCTGTAAAACTACAAATATTATATCAATTTGCAGTTATCAATACCGATTATATGAAACGGGCTATAAGATCGGGGTAAACGCCAATAAGGATTGTAGCAAGAGCTGAAAGTGCAAATACTACTTTATAATAAACCGGCACTGTAAGCTCTGCGCGTTCGTCGGTACGGAAGTACATGGCGATGATAACCCTGAAATAGTAAAAGATACTAATGATAGCGTTAATCACAGCTATAATAACTAAACCGATATGATAACGGCTTACCGCTCCCGAAAACATGAAGAATTTACCGATGAAGCCAGCAGTAAGCGGGATCCCCGCTAATGAAAGCATGGCCACTGTTAACACCAATGCCAGGAACGGGTTCTTTTTGCCGAGACCGTTAAAGCTTTCAAAATTATCGCTTCCGTTTTGTTGCTGTACTAATATTAAACCGCCAAATGCAATAATTGAAGCTATAGAGTATGCCGTAGCATACACAAATACCGAGTTACCGGATGCAGCCCCTAACGATACAATAGCAAATAACAGGTACCCTGCATGTGAGATACTTGAAAATGCCAGCATCCTTTTAAAGCTTTGCTGGTATAATGCGGTGATATTGCCTATAAATAAGGTGATAATAGTAATTACAAGTATTATCGGCGTCCAGAAGTCAGATAATGGCTGGAAACAGGCAGAGAACAAACGCAGGAAAGCTGCGAAACCCGCTGTTTTAACTACAGTCGACATGAAAGCCGTGATCAGTGTAGGTGCACCTTCGTATACATCCGGTGTCCAGAAATGAAAGGGGGCCGCACCTACTTTAAAACATAAGCCTACAATAATAAGGACTATGCCCGTATAAAACATCGGGTCGATATGCGGATGGTTAATCACATACTCCCTGATGGCATCCATATTGAATGAACCAGATGCCCCGTATAACAGCGCCATTCCAAACAGCAGGAAACCGGTTGAGAACGCACCCATCAAAAAGTATTTTAAAGCAGCCTCGTTCGATGCGAAATCGCTCTTTTTAATACCCGCCAGGATGTATAAGCTAACTGACATGATCTCGATGCCGATAAACAGCATCACCAGGTTATTGAATGATACCATCACAATTATGCCTGTTAGTGAAAACAGGATAATGGCATAATACTCGGCGGTATGCCTGCTGATCCGCTCAAAGTATCCTTTTGACAGTAACAGGATCAGTATGGTAGATATAATGGTAACGCTTGAAAATACAACAGAGAAATTGTTGAACAGCAGCATGCCGGTATAAAGCGGTTCGGCCGTATCTTTTGAAGTCCATTGGCAAATTGCAAAACCTAAAGCAGCCAGTAACCCTATAACAGTAACGGGCAGCAAAGCCTTTTGCGCTTTATATAACCCTAAATACAGCAGCACTATAGGTAAAACAGATATGATGATTATAGTATTCATTCTTTTCTTTAAAATCTTAAACCTACATTGTAAACTTTGAACCTATCTGATTTACCAGTTGCGTTACCGCAGCCTCAGAAATATGCAGAATAGGCTGAGGATAAATGCCTAATACAATAACCAGGGCACAAATGATACACAACGTTAGCTTTTCTGTACCGCTAACATCAGCAAAAGTAGCTGTGAGCGGGTTGGTTTCGCCCTGCATTACATTTTTGTAAAGGCGTAACATGTAAACCGCGCCAAATATAATAGTTAAGCCGGCTACAGATGCCAATGCCAGGTTTACATAGTGCTGTACGCTAAAATCAAATACACCTTTCAGTAACAGGAACTCGCCTATAAAACCATTGGTAAGCGGTAATCCCACTGTACCTAATAATATGATCAGGAAACCTATTGCAAATTTGGGCGCTACCTTCGCGATACCGCCAAGCTGATCTATCTCACGGGTGTTTAGCCTGCGGCTAATAATGTCCCAGATAAAGAACATACCAACAACGTTGATACCGTGGTTGAGCATCTGGATCATGGCCCCCTGAACACCAGCTATGTTCCAGGCAAAAATACCTGCAGCAATCAGGCCAACGTGCGCTATTGACGAATAGGCCACCAGCCGCTTTCCGTCTTTTTGTTTAAAGGCGATGATGGAAGCATATACCACACCTATAATCCCAAGGATCATAGCCAAAGCCTGGAAATGGTAAAAGCCAAGCGGCGCATTGGGAATCATCCAGCGGATAGCACCGTAGATACCCATTTTTAGCATAATGCCTGATAACATCATGGTACCGCCAGAGGGGGCTTCGGTATAAGTATCCGGCTGCCAGGTATGGAAAGGGAACAGAGGCATCTTGATGGCAAAGGCCAGGAAAAATGCCCAGAAGATCCAGCTCTGATGTTTAACATCCAAAGTCATTTTATAGAAATTGTGGATGTCGAAAGTTTTGTCGGGAGATTGCAGGTATAGGTAGATAATGCCTACAAGCATAAACAGCGAACCGGCAAAGGTATAGATGAAAAATTTAATAGTAATGCGGATACGGTTTTCACCTCCCCAAAGGGCACAAATGAAGTAGATCGGGATCAATGCCGCTTCCCATCCAACGTAAAACAAAAATCCGTCGAGGGCGGTAAATACAACCAGCATACCAGCCTGCATAAATAAAATGAGGCCATAAAAGGCACCTTCGTTTTTATACTGATGCCGATAGGTTGTTAAAATAATTAATGGAACAAGTACAGTGGTCAATAAAACCAGGATCATGCTGATCCCGTCGATACCTGCACTGAAGTAAATTCCAAAACTGCTGATCCATGGCACATCAATTACAAACTGGGTTGATGCATCCGGAACAAATTTGCTTAAAAATATAAGCGCTATTACCAGTTGGGCAACAGAGAAAAATAATGCAGCATGTTTAGCTATCCCGTTTTTAAGCAGGGCAACTATCAGGGCGGCAACTATTGGCAAAAAAAGTAATATACTAACGGTCATTTTTATGTTGCTAAACGCTTATCGTTTATATTTTAGTTAATCCAAATACGCTATACACTAATACCGCGATAATTCCCAGTACCATTACAAATATGTAGAACCCTACGTTACCGGTTTGCAGCAGGCGCAGGCCTTTACTGGTTTCAATTGTTCCTTTACCAATCCCGTTCACCAAACCATCGATACCTAAACGCTCTATGATATTATAGAAGAAGGTTGAAAGCCAGTCGAGCGGTTTACGGACGATCAGGTCATAAAGCTCATCCAGGTAAAACTTATGGTATGATAAGCTGGTCAACGCAGGGCGTTCCTCTGTATCTGCAACCGGTACGCTGCCATTTTTGGCATATTTAACATATGCATACGCCATAGCAGCAAAAGCCAATGCTACCGAGGTACCCATCAATGCATACTCAAGTGATTCGGACAAATGATGCTCGCCCAAAATCTCGTTCGATTTATGGAAAACAGGCTCAAGGAAATGTGCCAGTTCATGATGTCCGTGTAATACTTCCGGCACACCTATAAAACCACCTACAATTGAAAGGGTAGCTAATACAATAAGCGGAATAGTCATTGTTGGAGGTGATTCATGCAAATGATGCTCCTGCTCATGAGTACCACGGAACTTTCCGTAAAATGTAAGGTACATCATCCTGAACATATAGAATGAAGTTAACATAGCGGTTAATACACCCACAGCCCAAAATATAGGGCTATGCGCGTAAGCATGCGCCAATATTTCATCTTTTGAAAAGAAACCTGCCAACGGAGGGATACCTGCAATAGCTACAGTACCAATCATCATGGTGGTGAAAGTAGTTTTGATCTTGCCTTTCAAGCCGCCCATTTTACGCATATCCTGCTCACCACTCATAGCGTGGATCACAGAACCAGCTCCGAGGAATAATAAAGCTTTAAAGAAAGCGTGAGTTAATACGTGGAAGAAAGCACCGGTATAAGCACCAACCCCCAGGCCTAAAAACATATACCCTAATTGTGATACGGTTGAATAAGCCAGTACCTTTTTAATATCTGTTTGCGTTAACGCAATAAGTGCCGCGATCAGCGCCGTCGCCAAACCTACATAGGCAATGATCTCCATTGTACCCGGAGATAATGTATAAAATATGTTTGAGCGGGCAATCATATAAATACCGGCTGTAACCATGGTAGCGGCGTGGATCAAAGCGGAAACCGGAGTTGGGCCAGCCATCGCATCCGGTAACCAGGTAAACAAAGGCAACTGCGCAGATTTACCGCAGGCACCAATGAATAGTAAAATGGTAATGATAAACAGTGGACCAGCGCCTGATTTCATAACAGCTGCCTTCGGGAAGATCTCTGCAAACTGGATGCTACCGAAAACATAAATAATGGTGAAGATACCTAACAAAAAGCCAAGGTCACCAATACGGTTCATTACAAATGCTTTCTTTGCTGCGTCAGCATAATCAGGGTTGGTAAACCAGAAACCGATCAGCAAGTATGAGCACAAGCCTACGCCCTCCCATCCAATAAACATGATGAGGTAGTTTGAGCCTAAGACCAGCAGCAGCATGAAGAAAACGAACAGGTTAAGGTAAGCGAAAAATTTCCCGAAACCTTCGTCATCATGCATGTAACCAATAGAATACAGGTGGATCAGGAAGCCAACGCCTGTAATGATCAGCAGCATGATAGCGCTTAACTGATCTATAAGAAATGCGAAAGGAAATTTTAATGCCCCAACCGCAAACCAGGTAAAGTAGTTGACATTAATAGGAACTCCGGTTGATTTTACCTGGAAAAAAGCTGCAATGCTTAAACCAAATGATACCAGTACAAGCAAACTGCCAATAAAGCCAATTACACTTTTTGATAATGAATTACGGCCAAGTCCGTTTATAACAAAACCGGCTAACGGTAGTATAGGAATAAGCCAGATATATTTATCCATGTTCGATGTTGTACGTTTTACGTGTTACGTTATACGTTTTTAATTATCTAATCACTGTTGCGGGAAAAGAGAGCAACAACGCTTGTTTTATTACTGATTAGCTATTACAAATCCGAAATCGAAACTTCGAAATCCGAAATAACTATTACCACTTCAACCTGTTCAGTACGTTGATATCAATTGAATTGGTGTTACGATAGATCATCACGATGATAGCCAAACCCACTGCAACTTCAGCAGCGGCCAGCGCCATGATAAAAAACACAAACACCTGCCCGGTTGCATCACCCCTGTATACCGAAAACGCGGTAAGCAAAAGGTTAACCGAGTTAAGCATTAACTCAACCGACATGAAGATCACGATAGCATTACGGCGGATCAATACGCCCATTACGCCTATAGCAAAAATGATTGTGCTTAACAATATGTAATGATTAAGCGGCACGGCGTGCATAGTATTTGTTAAACTTTCCATTATGCTGCTTTAGGTTCTTTTTCTTTAGTGGCCAATAATACCGCGCCTACCATTGCTGATAACAACAATACCGACGACACTTCAAAAGGCAATAAAAATTCGTTGAACAATACTTTACCTAAGTTTTTTACAAGGCCCAGATCAGGGTTTTGCAACAATACCGGGTTTGATGCGCCCATCAGTTTAAGTGAAGATGCAACAGCTACAGCTAAGATGCCGCCGCCAAAAACACCCGCTATTTTAACCATGAAAGGCTTTACAGGCTCCGACTCCTTATTAAGATTGATGAGCATCAAAGTATACAGGAATAATACCAATATAGCGCCCATGTACACGATGAAGTTTACAATCGCCAAAAATTGAGCGTTAAGCAAAATGTAGTGGATGGTGAAAGTAAAAAAGGTAAGGATCAGATAAAGGATACTATGTACCGGATTTTTGGCCGAGATTACCAATATCGAAAAGAATATGGACAAAAATGCGATGAAGTAAAATGTACTCATGTTTTTATTTACAAAATACCTTTACCCTTTTAGGCAGGGCAAAGGTATAAAACTTCTTTATTGATTTAAGGGTGCTTCTACTAATTTGTCTTTACCGTAAATAAAATCCTTCCTTAAGTAGTCGGCAGGTACGATATCACCGTCAAGATAAATAGCTTCTTTAGGGCAGGCCTCTTCGCATAAACCACAAAAAATGCAGCGCAGCATGTTGATTTCATAAACAGCAGCGTATTTCTCTTCACGATACAGGTGCTCCTCGCCTTTCTGGCGTTCGGCAGCTGTCATGGTAATAGCTTCTGCCGGGCATGATAATGCGCAAAGGCCACAGGCGGTGCATCGCTCCCTGCCATCCTCATCACGTTTAAGTGAGTGCATGCCACGGAAATTCTCTGAAAACTCACGCTTTTCTTCAGGATAACTAATAGTTACCGGCTTTTTGAAAAAGTGTTTCATCGTGGTGGATAAACCGCCCACAATGGCCGGCAGGTAAGCACGCTCTAAAAAATTGAGTGGCTTAACTTCCAGTACTTTTCGTTTATTGCTTAATGATTCCATTTGATTAATATCCAAAGTGTGTAAGTAACGTGCTGCCCACACCGGTAAGCACTATATTGGCAATAGCCAGGGGTATTAATATTTTCCAGCCAAGGTCCATCAACTGGTCATAACGGAAACGCGGGATTGTCCAGCGTACCCACATGAAGAAGAAGATAGAGAAGAAGATCTTACCAAATAATACAACAACACCAATAAGTGGCGCAATAGTTGGGCCAGCATGTGCAGCTACCCAGTCCATACCCGGATAGTTATAGCCGCCCCAGTAGAGGGTAGCCATTACTGCCGATGAGATAAACATGTTGATATACTCAGCAAACAGGTAAAAACCTAATTTCATTGAGGAGTATTCAGTATGATAACCACCTACAAGCTCGGTTTCGCACTCAGGCAAATCGAAAGGTGAACGGTTGGTTTCGGCAAATGCACAAACCAGGAACAGGATAAACCCAAGTGGCTGTCTCCAAACGTTCCAATGAAAACCATGTTGTTGCTCCGCAATTTCTTTAAGACTTAAAGTACCGGTCAGCATCAATAATGCGATGATGGATAAACCCATCGAAATTTCGTAACTGATATTTTGTGATGCCGCACGGATAGCACCTAACAATGAGTATTTATTGTTTGATGCCCAGCCACCAATCATGATACCATAAACGCCTAATGATACCACACCAAAAATGTAAAGTACACCTACGTTGATATCGGTAACCTGTAAATCAAAAGTATGACCGCCGATCGTGATTGCTGATCCCCATGGAATAACAGCCGAACCGATGCAAGCAGTTAAAATAGCCAGTGAAGGGCCCACGATGAACAGAAAGCCAGTTGCATTGGTAGGGATGATCTCTTCTTTCAAAAACATCTTGCCACCATCGGCAAGGGGTTGTAAAATACCCCATGGGCCTGCACGGTTAGGGCCTATCCTATCCTGGAAAAATGCAGCAACTTTACGTTCGGCATAGGTTGAATACATAGCCACGACCAGGCTGATAGCGAAAATCACAACGATCAGTACGATCCTGAATATTAAATCGGTAGTTTCCATTATAAGCGGGTCTCCCTTTCAAATTGTTCTTTATTGGCTTCCATCAATACCGGGTTGGTTTTAACAACCGGCAGCGGTGTAAACTCGTAATGATTAGCGCTAATCACCGATTGATGCGATACCTTACGCGGACCTTCAATAACCCAATCGGCAGTTTTCTTTTTGTCGAAACGGCAGGTATTGCAGATAAATTCCTCAACCTCACCATAAACATCTTTTCTACCGGTTACCCTGATCACATCTTCGCCTTTATACCAAAGTGTCACTTTACCACAGCATTTATCGCAATCGCGGTGTGCTTCAACAGGCTTGGTGAACCAAACACGGTTTTTAAAGCGGAAAGTTTTATCAGTTAATGCACCTACAGGGCAAACGTCAATCACGTTACCAGAAAAATCGTTATCAACCGCTTTGCTGATGTATGTAGAGATTTCTGAATGATCGCCTCTGTTCAGGATGCCATGTAAACGGGTATTGGTGATCTGATCGGCAGTGAACACACAACGGTAGCAAAGGATGCAACGGGTCATGTGTAGCTGGATCTTATCGCCTATATCGATCTTTTCAAATGTACGGCGGTCAAATTCATAGCGCGTTTTAGCTGCTCCATGCTCAAAGCCCAGGTCCTGCAGGTGACATTCGCCGGCCTGGTCGCATACGGGGCAATCAAGCGGGTGGTTGATCAGCAGCATTTCTACCACGCCTTTACGGGCTTCAATAACCTCTGGCGAAGTGATATTTTGTACCTCCATCCCGTCCATAACACCGGTACGGCATGAAGCCACCAGCTTAGGCATTGGGCGCGGATCCTTTTCAGATCCTTTGGTAACCTTAACCAAACAGGTACGGCATTTACCGCCACTGCCAGCCAGCTTAGAGTAATAGCACATAGCAGGCGGAACAATATCGCCCCCTATTTGCCTTGCGGCATTCAGGATGCTTGTTCCGGGTTCTACATCAACGGTTATTCCGTCTATTGTTACTTTCATTGACATTTAATAATAAACGTTATTGGTCCCGCCCAAACCCTCCCCAAAAGGGAGGGCTTTAGCAAAGCCTTATTTTTAAAGTCTCCCCTACCGGGGGAGATTTAGAGGGGGCTTGTCTCTACAACTTTCAACGGATCAGCGTAATGTGCCAAACCGTAGTTTCTGGAAGTTGCTTCGCTCGCGTTAGTTACATGCCACTCAAATTCATCCCTGAAATGGCGAATAGCACTGGCCACAGGCCATGCTGCCGCGTCACCCAGCGGACAAATGGTATTTCCTTCTATTTTTTTAGATACATCTACCAACAGGTCCATGTCGCTCATTTTGCCATGGCCATATTCCAGACGATGTAATACCTTCTCCATCCAGCCGGTACCTTCACGGCAAGGCGAACATTGTCCGCAACTCTCGTGGTGATAGAAACGGGCAAAGTTCCAGGTATTACGTACGATACAAGCATCTTCATCATAAGCGATGAAGCCGCCCGAACCTAACATGGTACCGCTTACGAAACCACCATCTGATAATGATTCGTAGCTCATCAGGCGGGCTTCATTATTGATGGTTTTCAGGATCAGGTTAGCCGGTAAAATTGGTACTGATGAACCACCCGCAACAACCGCTTTTAAACGTTTGCCATTGGCGATACCACCGCAATACTCATCAGAATATATAAATTCTTCAACAGGTACACCGAGTTCAATTTCATAAACACCCGGCTTTTTCAGGTTACCACCTGCAGAGATCAATTTGGTACCTGTACTACGACCGATACCTATTTTAGCATATTCGTCGCCACCTTCGTTAATAATAGGTACAACAGCTGCAATTGATTCAACGTTGTTTACAACGGTAGGGCAGCCATACAAACCCGCAATAGCCGGGAACGGAGGTTTGATGCGTGGGTTACCACGTTTACCTTCCAATGACTCCAGCAATGCGGTTTCCTCACCGCAGATATAAGCACCACCGCCTGGCTGAACATAAAGTTCAAGATCATAACCGGTACCTAATATGTTTTTACCTAAAAAGCCCTTTGCTTTTGCTTCCGCGATAGCTTTTTCCAGGATCCTTACCTGCGGCATCATTTCACCGCGCAGGTAAATGTATGATGTATTTGCACCAAGCGCGAAGCTCGATACGATCATGCCCTCAATTAATAGGTGAGGGATATAAGTCATCAGGTAGCGGTCTTTAAAAGTGCCGGGCTCCGATTCGTCACCATTACAAACCAGGTAACGCGCAACGCCTTCGGGCTTAGCCAAAAAGCTCCATTTCATACCGGTGGGGAAACCCGCACCGCCACGACCGCGTAAGCCCGATTTTTTAACCTCCTCAACGATCTCTTCAGGCGACATGGTTTTCAATGCTTTCTCAACAGAAGCATAGCCACCTTTTGAACGGTAAACATCAAATGTATTGATGCCGGGTACGTTTATATGTTCTAAAAGTAATTTCCGTCCCATAACTTAATTCTTAGCTTTCGCTTTTAAATCACTGATCAATTTATCTACCGACTCGTTGGTCAGGTTTTCATAAAAAGTGTATTCAGGGCCAATTTGCAATACGGGGCCAAAACCGCAGGCGGCAAGGCACTCTACCCCTCTCCAGCTAAATAGGCCGTCGGGAGTAACTTCACCTTCTTTTACACCAAGGGTTTCCTCTATATGATCCATGATCTTTTCGGCACCTACCAGGCAGCAACCGCTTGTGCGGCAAACTTCCAGCACGTACTTGCCCTGCGGGCGTAAAAAGTACATGGTATAAAATGTAGCAACCTCATATACCTCAATAGGCAGGATGCTTAAATATTCGGCAACCTTATCCATCGCGGGCGCGCTTACCCAGCCAAATTCGGCCTGTACCAGGTGAAGGATTGGCAGTAAGCCCGATTTTTGCTTTCCCTGCGGATAACGGCTAACTATTTCATCAAATTTGCTGATCAGTGCCGGCGAAAATTCAACCGGTTCCTGAGCTTCGTCAACTCTAAGCATCTAACTCTCCGGCTATAACGTTTAAACTACTCATGTTAATAATAGCATCTGATAATAACATACCACGGCTCATTGGCGCGTACATCTGGTAATTGATGAAGCTTGGCCTGCGGAAATGCAAACGGTACGGCGAACGGCCACCATCATTAACCAGGTAAAAGCCCAGCTCGCCGTTAGCTCCCTCAACCGAATGATAAACCTCGGTTTTGGGGGTTGGAATTTCGCCCATCACAATTTTAAAGTGATAGATCAAAGCTTCCATGTTATTATATACTTCCTCTTTGGGAGGCAGGTAAAATTCAGGTACATCAGCGTGGAAAATATCGCTTGGTTCTTTATCAAGCTTGGCTAAAGCCTGTTCAATGATCCTTAAGCTTTGCCACATCTCCTCGTTACGAACCAAAAAGCGGTTGTAAACGTCGCCATTATCACCTACCGGAACTTCAAATTCAAAGTCTTCGTATGATGAATATGGGTTCATAGCCCTTACATCGTAATCAACACCGGCAGCACGTAAAAGCGGCCCGGTCCAGCTGTAGCTCAAAGCAGTTTCGGCGCTAACAGCAGCTACGTCCCTGGTACGGTCAACGAAGATCCTGTTGCGGTTAAACAAGCTTTCAAACTCTTTAAGGGTTTTAGGAAAGTTCTTTAAAAACGCGCGCAGCTTATCAAAGGCACGGCTATTGAAGTTACGCTCAAAACCACCGATACGGCCAATGTTGGTCGTAAGGCGTGAACCGCAAACTTCTTCATATATTTCGTAAATAGCTTCACGGTGTTCCATCATATACAGGAAGCCCGTAAATGCACCAGTGTCCACGCCCAATACACCATTACAAATAATATGATCTGAAATACGTGCAAGCTCCATTACAATTACACGCAGGTAATCAACGCGCTTAGGAATTTGGATATTTAAAAGCTTTTCAACCGTCATGTGCCAGCCCATGTTATTGATAGGCGATGAGCAGTAGTTTAAACGGTCGGTAAGCGGGGTTATCTGGTAAAACGGCCTGTGCTCGGCAATTTTTTCAAATGCGCGGTGTATATAACCAATGGTTGATACACCACTAACGATACGCTCACCATCCAACTGGAGCACATTTTGAAACACACCGTGGGTGGCAGGGTGCGTTGGGCCCAGGTTTAGGGTTGACAGTTCGTTTTGCGGATCGTTATCTGTATATACAGGATGATTTTGCATCAGTATTGTTAATTAGCGTCAAGAATCAGGAAGGCAAGATTCAAGATCAAGACTTGTTCTGCTTCTTAATTCTCTATTTCCGGGTTCTTAATTCTCAATTTCTTGTTTCTATCTATGTATTATCTTCCGAAATAGAAATCCTTCTTGTCAACGCGGTTAGGATCTTCCAGCGGAAACTCCTTACGCATTGGGAAAGCGGTCATATCATCTACGTTCAAAATCCTGCGCAAATCCGGGTGACCGTCAAATAGTACCCCAAAAAGGTCATAAGTTTCGCGTTCCATCCAGTTTGCACCGTCCCAAAGCACAGTAGCAGTTGGGATATGCACATCAGCATCAGCCAAAAATACCTTGATTCTGATGCGGGTATTGGTAGTGAGGCTATGCAGGTGATAAATAACGCCTATCGGCCTTTCCTGTTCAGGGTAATGGATACCTGTAATATCTGTAAGGAAAATGAACTTAAGAGCAGGATCCGTTTTCAGGAATGTAAGTAGATCGATAATTGTTTCACGACCTGTTTCAACAGTCAGCAATTCATACGGCTCACCAACAACAGTTACCAGGGTATCAAATTTATCGCTTATTGCTTTAATAAGCTCTTCGTTAGGTATCTTAGCCATTATTGAATTCCGTATTTAGCTAACAATTCCTGGTATTTAGGCTCGCTCCTGCGGCGCAGGGATTCCGTTTTTACCAGTTCCTGAATATTCATAAAACCATCTATAATAGCCTCCGGCCTTGGCGGACAGCCCGGTACATAAACGTCAACCGGGATAACTTCGTCAATACCCTGCAAAACGGAGTAAGTATCAAATATACCACCGCTTGAAGCGCAGGCGCCAACAGCCATTACCCAACGCGGCTCGGCCATTTGCAGGTATACCTGGCGCAGTACAGGAGCCATTTTTTTGGCTATGGTACCCATAACCATTAACAAATCGGCTTGTCGTGGTGAAAAGCTCAAACGCTCGGCACCAAAACGTGAAAGATCATAGTGAGATGCCATGGTGGCCATAAACTCAATACCGCAACATGAAGTAGCAAATGGTAAAGGCCATAATGAATTTGAGCGTGCTATGCCTATTACTTTATCAAGCGAGGTAGCAAAAAACCCGGCGCCTTCAACTCCGGCAGGGGCATCAACTAATTGAATATCACTCATTGAACTAAATTGATAGAAAAACCATCACCCACTAAATGTGGATAATTGCAGCAAATTTACAATAATAACGATGTAAAATGTACACTATAGGTACACACGGGGCATATTTAGAATCAATCTAAAAAAGAATTCCCCAATCCTCTGATGTGCAGATATGCAAATTTCAAATGTGCAGATGATTTATTAAATTTTACAATTAAAAGAACTCTATCATCTGCATATTCGCACATCCGAAATCTGCACATTTAATTAATCCCAGTCTAAAGCTCCCTTTTTTATTACGTAGATAAAACCCAGCAGAAGTGTCGCCATGAAAATAAACATTTCAATAAGACCGGTAACACCCAAAGCCTTAAAATTTACAGCCCACGGGTACATAAAAATAACCTCCACATCAAACAGCACAAACAAAATGGCTACCAGGAAATATTTAATGGAGATTGGTGTACGGGCATTACCCACCACTTCAATACCCGACTCAAAAGGGGTCAGCTTATCTTTTGTTTTTCTTTTGGGCCCTATTTTGTGCGTTACAAACATTGTTGTTACCACAAACCCTAAAGCAACCACCATTTGAAATATGATGGGTAAATAATTAACCGGTAAACTTTGTGCTTCCATGCTGCAAATATACTAATGCCTTAATAATAAAAAAGTGTGATTTATAAGGTTATCAATCATTTCTGCAATTCATTACCAGTCTTGATAACAAATTGCTTCTATAAATCAATTTCTCAAACTGATAAATAAAAAAAGGGCCCCTTTTTCAAGAGACCCTTCATATCTATTTAGATATAATGTTACTTGCTTTTACCGGCTCCACCTTTGCGTTGGAAGAAAGCTACCGCCTGTTTGTTGGTCGGATCATTTTCCCTTGCTTTGGTAAAGTTCTCGGTCGCTTTAGCATCATCTTTTTCCTTGTACTCATAATAAGTACCTAAGTAAGCATAGGCGTTGGCAAGGCTTTTTTTAGCTTTTTCGTCTGGAGCACCTTTAGCAACTACCAGCTCAATGTATTTTTCATAGAATGGTTTAGCATAACCGGCAATGTTATTACGATCTTTTTCTTTCATATCGTTAACATAGGCACGGTACAGGTAACCATCAGCGGTAGTTGGGCTTTTTTGGTTTACGTAACTAAACGCTGAATCGGCCCTTACAAGCAATGAATCGGCATTTGGTTTCTTTTCATCATAGCCAAAGTAGTAGCTGATACCTTCGTAAAAATAGTCAGTCAATTTTACGTTACGGCCGGCTTTCAAAGTAACCTGGCGATATGCATCACCTGCCTGTTCATATTTTTTCTGGTGATATAATGCTTTTGCAATTTCGCCGTAAACATCAGTTTGAGTGCTGTCAAGTTCCAAAGCCTTTTTCAAGGTATTGATACCTACTGAATCCTGACCTGTAGCCATCTGCAAACGGCCCTGATATAGATAGTCACGTGGGATAATACGTTTTGGATCGGCTTTCTGGAACCAGGTATTGATTGCAGTTAAACCGTTTTGGTAGTCTTTGTTTTCGTAAGCGGCATAAGCCAGGTAACGATAAACCCTTGCATTTGTACTTGCTGATTTTGACAAATCAGTTGCTACCTGCTGTAAGGTTTTGTAATCACCGGCAAGGATCAGGAAGTCGGCATAACGCATTTGAGATTCTACCGACTGATCAGTTAAGCTCAGGTATTGTTTGTAGTGATCAACTGCCTCTTTAATTTTAGCTGAAGCCATTTTGGGATCAGTTAATGACCAGCGCAAATCAGTCTCAGCCCACTCGCGGTAAGCAGGACCATAGTTTGCGTTGATAGCCAATGCGTCTTTAAATTGCTGCTCAGAACCATCAAAGTTATTAGCAAATTTATATAACACACCGGTTGCAACCTTGGCAGCTGGATTTTTAGGATCAAGCGTAGAAGCGTCAGAATAGTTTGAGTAAGCTTCGTTGCTTTTCAATACTGAACGGTAAGCATCACCTAATGCAATAAGTAAATCAACATCTTTTGCATTAATGGTTTTTCCTTTTGTAAGAACGGCTATAGCAGCATCTGCATCAGCAGGCGTTACTTTTTTGTCGGCAGTTGTTGGCAATAAATACGATAAGCCAACATAGGTATAAGGTTTGGTGTCTTTACCAGCCAAAGTTACGGCCTGATTAAAGTTAGTTGTAGCACCGGCCTTGTCCTTGTCCAAGCGGGCGACAGCACCCAAACCGGCATAATTTAACGCTGATTTCGGATTTGCAGCAATCCCTTTATTGAAAACGACTTTCGCCGAGTCAGAATAGTCCTGTTTAATGTACACCCAGCCCAGGTAAAAAAAGTTTTCGTCTTTAGTTGGCTGAGTTGTAGTAAGCGTTTTGAGCATCGACTCTGCTTTCTGATATTGTTCGGCGTCAATAGCTTTTTTGGCGTCGGCAAGACTTTGCGCAAAAACTGATGATGAACCTAAAAATACCAGTCCTAATGAAGCCTTAGCTATTTTACTGATCATTTTCATCTTTATTTAGTTATAGTTTACTTTTTTAAAATTATCTCTCTCGGAGGAATTGAATCAGGTAGTAAACCCGATTTCAATATTATCCGTTGTCCCACATCACTGGCCAGGAACGTAACAAATCCTGCTGCTAAACCATTCTTACTTGAGCAATTGATCAAATATAAACTCCGGCTCAAGGGATACTGTTTTAAGACAAGCGATTCTTGCGAAGGTTTAAAATACTCATTAGGATACTGTTTGTTTCCTTCATCTCTAACCCCTACAACTTTCACTTTTTCAACATAATCCGCATACTCTTTTTCCGGGTTATTAATCCAGCTAAAACCTATAATGCCTAATGCATCAGGATGTTCGCTTACATACTTAATAACCTCAATATTTGATTTAAGCGCGTAGATATTTTTCTGTTTAAACTCCTTATTACCAGAGAAATCCTTCAAATATCTTACCAAACTTGAGTTCGGGTTGTCAAAAACTATGGTTTTATTTCCGTTCCCCTGGCCTTTAAGCTCCTTTTTTAATTGAGCGACAGTAATAGCCGTATCATTTGACGCGTTATTAACTATTAATGTAATTGCATCAACTGCAAAAGGTACAACCTCAACACTCAACGTACGACGGGTTATTATATTACGCTCCGCGGTATCAAGCGTACGCGATAATACTGCAAGCCTAACACTGTCGTTTAACAACATATTTACAGCCTGGTTTTCTGTTTTATAAATAAATACCGGGTCGGCGTTGGGGTACCGGCTTCTGTAAACATATTCTTCCTGTGCTACTATAGGCGAAAAAGATTCATCGGCTACGAAAGTTGCTCTTCCGGCGTTGAAGCTGTCGGTTGGTACGGATTTTACTTGTTTTTGCTTGCAAGCCTGTAAACCGGCTATTAAAACAATTAAAACCAATACATATACAACCCCTAATTTAATCTTCATACTGATCCTTCTTAAACAATCTCGAAAACCTCAAAACCGCGTATCCTATAATAAACGCACCGAAAAGTAAACGTTGATAATGTTGCAGTTGCAGCGGGAGCGCATCCCAAAACATGATCATGAGACCTAAAACCACAAAGCAAATAAATGCAGCGGTTCCTAAAATAAGCAAAAACCGCCTTTTGGGCGATTTTTGCTCTTTATTGTAATTAAATGGCATTACTTATTCTTCAGATGCTAAAGTAAAGCTGATTGGAACACTGTATTGTACACGAACCGGACGACCGTTTTGTATACCCGGTTTCCATTTTGGTGAGTTTTTCAATACACGAACTGCTTCTTCGTCGCAACCGCTGCCGATGCCTCTTACAACTTTAATATCAGTTAAAGAACCATCTTTTTCCACAACGAATGTACAAATTACACGACCTTGTGTATTGTTTTCACGTGCTACAGCCGGATACCTGATATTTTTGCTCAGGTACTGACCAAATTTCTCTAAACCGCCTGCAAATTCCGGAACTTGCTCAACCGAAGTAAAGATCTGGTTAGGATCGGCTTCCACAACCTGTTTAACGTCTGAGTTACCTACCGGCTCATCAATTCTGATTTCGGCGTTAGGATCACCTTTTTGGTCTTTCTGACCAGGGTCTGCAACAGCAAGTTCTTTTACTGTTGGCGGATCTTTCTCCTTAACCTCGTTATCTGGTTTTACAACCGGAGGAGGGAAACGTACCTGATCTACCTTTGGTTTTGGCGGCTCAGGTGGCGGCGGAGGTGGTTTCTTGGTTTGGTCAACCGGTGGCGGAGGTAACAGAACCACGTCTGTTATCTTTACCTTTTCGTCTTTCGCTGGGATAAGACCTTTGATCTTGTTGATGATAGTTGGTAAAGAAACTATAAATACAAAAACCACAATTGCAATGATCAACGACCTGCTGGTGTTTTTTGAATTTTCTTTTCTTAACTCGTAAGCCCCATAGGCTTTATTACGATTACTAAAAACAACGTCGATCCATTCCTGCTTTAGTATGTCTAATTTTGATCCTAACATCTGTTAAGGCTTTAATGGAAATTAATAACGTTATTTAATACTATTTATTATCGTTGTACAAGCCGTCTTTTTTAAGCAGTTCAATCTCCGGTGCAGATATATCTACAATACCGTAGCTCTGAATATTTGCTATATTAATTTCATCAAGCGTGCTAACCATATTTTTGTATTTTGATTTATCGCTTGGTTTAATCACAACAAAC
The DNA here is from genome assembly GCF_028993635.1 of Mucilaginibacter sp. SJ. Lineage (NCBI taxonomy): Bacteria > Pseudomonadati > Bacteroidota > Sphingobacteriia > Sphingobacteriales > Sphingobacteriaceae > Mucilaginibacter > Mucilaginibacter sp. SJ. The sequence continues at coordinate 5,264,367 of NZ_CP118631.1, read as the reverse complement.
ATGTATTTGCCTGTTTTTTGCTGTACTTCTTTACTTTTTTCAATTAAGGTTTTACGCAATCCATTCGGACCGTAGTTGTCAATTGTGGGCGCTGATTTTCCCGGCTCGCCGATGTACCACTCCAATTTATCGTCGCTTCCCAATAAGATGGTCATCGAACGTGAAGCGGCAATATCCAGCTGATCTTTTGTTTTCTCATCCTTATCAGGCATGGCCAAATCCATCGCTTTTGGTTTAGCGAGTGTAGTGGTCATGATGAAGAAGGTGATCAACAAGAAAGCCAGGTCAACCATCGCGGTTAAATCTACACGGGTTGATTGCTTCTTACTGCGAACCTTACCGCCTTTGTGTTTGCCTCCCCCGGAGGTATCTAATTCTGCCATGGTCTTTTATTTTTTAGCTGCACCACCACCGGCGCTGCCCAAATCCGTAATTAAACTAAACTTGTTAACTTTTTGCTTTTGCAAAATACCGATAACATCCTTTATAACCGGGTATTCTTCTTTACTATCACCTTTAATAGCCAAACGAAGCTCCTTGTTATGTAAGGCTTTGGTAGCTATACGGGCCTGGCGGATCCAGTTGGTAAGCTCGGCTGAAACCGAGTCCCTCGGGATACCCGGCTGCGCATATTTCTTTTGCTGATCAGCAGATAAAGCAATAAACTGTTTCAACTGGTTCATTGGCACGCCAAATGAATTGATAGATGAAAAACGGGTTTGCTCTTCGGGGGTAAAGGTCATATGATATATCGAACCCATCTGGTTCAAAGTTTCCTTACGGATATCAACACCTTCAACACCAAAGAAAGCTTTTTGATCACCTACAGATACTGTAGCAAAATCAGACTCAGGCACTGGCTGCTGGATTGAAGACTTTGGTATATCAATAGGTACCGGATCCTCGGTTTTTACTTTTGCGGTCATGATGAAGAAAGTAAGCAGCAGAAACGCCACGTCGCACATAGCGGTCATGTCAATTGCGGTGCTCTTTCTTGGAACTTTTATCCTTGCCATGTTAAATTTCTTAAAAATATATAGTGTTTCAGTATTAACTATCTTGCCCCTAACTTATTGTGCATGAGGCATAGCACTAATATATTCTTATTTGTTTTTGTGAGATGAAGCAAATGTTTGTACAATGCTAAATCCGGTTTCGTCAATAGCGTAAGTCAACTTATCAATTTTTGATGTAAATACGTTGTACATAACAATTGAAATAGCTGAAGTACTGATACCGAATGCAGTGTTGATCAAGGCTTCAGAAATGTGAGCAGATAGTTCAACCTGGTTAGGTACACCGGCAGTTGCTAATGAAGAGAACGCTTTGATCATACCCACAACCGTACCTAACAGACCGGTTAATGTACCGATAGATACTAAAGTAGCGATGATAGTTAAGTTTTGCTCAAGCATTGGCATTTCTAAAGCTGTAGCTTCTTCAATATCTTTTTGGATAGCTAAAGTTTTTTGGTCAACGTCAAGGTTTGGTTCAGCTTCCATTTCGCCGTATTTTTTCAGTGCTGATTTGATAACGTTAGCAACAGAACCTTTTTGCTTGTCGCACTCTGCAGAAGCACCTGCAATGTTACCGGCATTTAAAAGAGCCTGGATTTTTCTTACGAAACTGTCAACACTACCAGTACCTGAAGCTTTGCTGATAACGATGAAACGCTCGATAGAGAAAACGATAACCATTAATAAGAAACCCATGATCACCGGTACGATAACACCACCACTGTGAACTGTGCCGAAAATGTCTGTTGGGTAAGCGTTAACATCACCACCTTTAAAGTGGCTTGGATCGCCTAAAATGAATATAAAGATACAAGTTGTAACAATAAGACAGATTGGAATGGTTAAAGAAGCAAACATGCCCGATGCACTTGAGCTTTCTTTCTTAACAGGAGTAGTTGGTTTTGTTGGTGCGTTTGCCATTACTTTTGAATTTTTAGTTTTTGTTTTTGTTTATTTTATAAGTTAGTTAAAATGCGCTGTTTGTTGGGAATAACAAAAATAGAATTTTATTGAATTAAAAAAACCATTTATGTTATTCTTTACAATTTTTTAATACAGAATATCATTCTGTGTATTGTTGGTGAATATAAACGCAACATTACAATTTTATTGTGTGTTACCAACACAATTATATGCAATGAAAACCATTTTTTTTAAAAATAGCAAGTGATAACACATAAAATTTGTGTTACCAAGCTAAAAATAGCCCGTTTTTTTTAAGTTTATAAAAGGTTTCTGTACCTTTTAACTATGATGCAAGCTTTGTAACAGATAGTTGTACATTTTGTTTAAAAGCGCATCTTTCAAATAAGTCTGTTAAACTACCGGTTTATAATTGTTTATTTTTTTAAGATCACCCGCCGGCTTTTTTCGCTTTATATCCGTCGGTTTGTAATAACACCAGTATTTTATCCCTGAAATCGCCCTGGATCAGTATTTCGCCATCTTTAACTGAGCCACCAACCCCGCATTTCGATTTTAGCTTTTTTCCTAAAGCTTCCAGGTCAGCATCGGCGCCAATAAACCCCGAAATGCGCGTAACCAGTTTGCTGCCTCCTTTACGGTCAAGATATATTTTAAGATTTTGCTGCTGTGGCGGCAATGTTTCGGCCCCTCCCCCATCGTTTTCCTGGTATTGAAAATCGGGGTCGGTTGAGTAAACTACGCCTGTAAAATTTTTCTTAGCCATATTGATCAATTTTTAAATGACGGGCCAACTATAACCTTTAATGATTTTGGTAATATATTAATATCTATGCCCGTACCCGCCACCTGGGGTTCGCCATCCAGGTGAATAGGGCCGGAATGCTCCCTTTTTATCAGGATTTGCTTACCACGGATAATTTCTACGTATTTGGAACTTTCGGTTGCTTTAATCAGCATGCGCATGCTCATCTCCGGAAACCTCCACAGCGGAAAAGGCTTTATCACGCAAACATCCAGCAAACCATCCTGCAGGCTTGCTTTGGGCGATATATGCACATTATTGCCATATTGCGAAGAGTTGGCTATACTGAGCATAAATGCCTTATAGTCATATTTCTTTCCGTCAATATCAAGGTGATAGTTTTGCGGCTGATAGCCAACTACTTCCTTTATCGACGATTTTATATAACTGATAAAACCGCGCTTTTTACCATGCGAAAAGATCTCGCTGATGTGAGCGTCAAACCCCATGCCTGCCATATTAAAAAACGGCTGCCCGTTAATCCTGGCCGAATCAATAATTTCGGTACGGCCCGAGGCAAGGTTTTTAATAGCATCCCTTGTATCCATAGGGATCCCCAAAAATCTTGAAAGCCCGTTGCCTGAGCCAAATGGCACTATGCCAAGCGACGTATCAGTATCTACAATGGCCGAAGCCACTTCATTAACCGTGCCATCGCCGCCAACGGCCACTACGGTATCAAATTTGTCTACAGCCTCGGCCGCTATTACCCGCGCATGGGCTATGCCATCGCTAAACGCTATAACCGGTTCCATTACACCGGCATCAACAGTATCTTTAATCAGTTCAGGCACCCCGTCCTTCTTCTTCCCGCCCGAAATTGGGTTTATGATAAATAACGCTTTCCGTTTCAACTATATATATTATTTCAATCGTCAAAAGTAAATGTATTTTCGGCTTTGTGAAATTTGTTTTATTTTTACCGCCCGAATGTGGACTGATTTAATGCTCCCTTTTACACCGGAGCCGGATTGCAACCACGTAAAAAAGTGCTAAAACCATGCTTCTTTTTACCGCCCGATCCGTCTTAAAACCCTCCCAGTCGATTTTTACTTTACTTATTTAAATTTTATGTCATATTTATTTACTTCAGAGTCTGTATCAGAAGGTCACCCGGATAAAGTGGCCGATCAGATCTCGGACGCTCTGATTGATCATTTTTTAGCATTTGATGCCGAATCGAAAGTTGCCTGCGAAACGCTGGTAACCACAGGCCAGGTTTTTTTAGCCGGCGAAGTAAAATCAAAAGCCTATCTCGACGTACAAAAGATTGCCCGCGAGGTGATCAACAGGATCGGGTATACCAAAGGCGAATATATGTTTGACGGCAGTTCATGCGGTGTGCTATCGGCCATCCACGAACAATCGCCCGATATCAACCAGGGGGTCGACCGCACCGCCAAAGAAGAGCAGGGAGCCGGCGACCAGGGTATGATGTTTGGCTATGCCACTGTTGAAACTGACAACTACATGCCGCTTGCCCTTGATATAGCCCACGCTTTATTAATTGAGCTTGCAGCCATCCGCCGCGAAAACAATGAGATCAAATACCTTCGCCCGGATGCAAAATCGCAGGTTACGTTGGAGTACAGCGATGATAACAAGCCGCAGCGTATCGATGCCATTGTTATCTCAACCCAGCACGATGATTTTGACGACGAGCCAACCATGCTCGCCAAGATCAGCGCCGATATCATCAGCATCCTGATTCCGCGGGTTAAAGCCAAATACCCTAAATATGCCCACTTTTTTAACGACGATATTAAGTATCACATCAACCCAACCGGTAAATTTGTTATCGGCGGGCCGCATGGCGATACCGGCCTAACCGGTCGCAAAATTATTGTGGATACCTACGGTGGTAAAGGTGCACATGGTGGCGGCGCTTTTTCGGGTAAAGATCCTTCAAAGGTCGACCGCTCCGCCGCTTATGCTACCCGCCACATCGCTAAAAACCTGGTTGCCGCCGGTTTGTGCGATGAAGTGCTTGTGCAGGTATCATACGCTATAGGCGTAGCGCAGCCAATGGGTATTTACGTAAACACTTACGGCACCGCCAAGGTCGACCTGCATGACGGCGACATTGCCAAAAAGGTAGAAGGCATTTTTAACATGACCCCATACGCCATTGAAACCCGCTTTAAACTGCGTAACCCTATTTACAGCGAAACCGCGGCTTACGGCCACTTCGGCAGGCCTAATGAAATAGTTACCAAAACTTTTGTTGGCCACGACGGCAGCAAGCTGGAGCGCGAAGTTGAGCTGTTTACCTGGGAAAAGCTTGATCACGTTGACCAGGTTAAAGCAGCCTTCGGGTTGTAATTAATTACACCTATATAATATATGCAATAGCGACGGGCTTACCTGTCGCTATTGTTGTTTTGGGGGCCATCCCGTTTATAAGGCAGGAAAGTACTTTAGTAATAACAAAAATCATTGGCCCGCTCAGTTGCCGCAGGGGCTGTTACTTTACCTTAGATGCAAAGTAACCAAACATCAAGTCAGCAGGGAGGCTTTTTTGCCGCACGGGCCTTTACCCTGCAAACCAGCCAGAACCATGGGCTGCAATTATTTTGCCCTGCTTCGCTCCCTCCAGCCACTGCTTCTTCAAAAACTTGCTATGCCCTTCCGTACCCACAAACCCAGCATTGTTCTGCCCGGTTTCGCCCAAAGCTTTCCTGCTGACAAAAACAACACTATTTGAACCAAACTCCTCCTTTCCTAATTAAATTATAAATACATACATTTATCACCCAAAATCCCCGAGCCTGATTTAAATGCCTGCTAACACCCGAAACGCCATAACCGCCATCATAAACTTTGCTGCATCAGTCATGATAACCGCATGGTTCATTGAACAAAAGTTTGGCTATATGGTTACGCCCGAGGCCATATTGTTATCCAACGTTGTTGCATGCAGTAAATGGGTAGTCATGGTTATAGCGGCTATCATTCTGCTCGAAACCAACAAATGGGTCTTTATCAGGCGCATGAGCTTTGCCAGCCTGGCGGGCAGCTGCGCCATGTTTTCTGTGTATGTGTTCAGGTATATACCGGTGAGCAGCTGGCAGCAGTTTACCTATGCCACAGCTTTAGCGCTGCTGGTAATGACCATATTCTTTTTTAAAGCTGTTATAAATACCCGGCTATCGCTTAAATGGTTTGCGGCATGGGTGGTTTGCCTTGTTATAAGCGCGGTACTGCAAGTTAAAGTAGTGTTTAACCTGCACCCCGGAATTGTAACAAATGAGGTGTCCTTTTTTTTGATTCCCGAAAAAAAATTGACATTTCCTGATCCCTTCTTTTTTTAAAAAACCCGGGTGTCCCATTTTTTGAAAGCCGAAACGCGAAACAGGTATTTTCTGAAACACCTTAAAAATCAACAGTTTAGCTTTTTTGATGAAACATAGTTAAACATCTGATTATCAACAATTAAACCTTTTTACCTGTAAATTTAACCGCTCACTAAAGCAGCAGTTCAACCGCGTTTTTCACCTTGTATTTTTCATGTATTTTTTGCTGTTTTTTTGAAGTTTTTATTTGAACCCTCCATTTTACTGAAAGGTACTGACAAAACAGCGCCACCAATATTGCAAAAACCTGCAGCTAAATTTGGGCCTCACCCAACCCTCTCCAAAGGAGAGGGCTTATGAAAATTTCCCGGGGGTATTAAGTCAAGAGTACTAAGCCGGAAGCCATAAGTCGGGTTTTCTCCCGCTATAGCCGGGACTTCTGACTTACGACTTCTGACTTACGACTTAACCCTAACCACCAAGCATTAATTTATCAACGACATAACGCTATGATTGAAAAAAATGGACGACCACTCATTGTGGAAATGATCCGCGCCGATGTGCGCGAGGCGGCTCGAAGAGACGCTAAAAGAGGGATCCGCCCGAGGGTTTATGACCCTGATGCTATCCCTCCCGATGCTTTTATTATCCACCAGGCCAGTACATGGATGGCCATGGAACGCGAACGCCAAACGCCCCGGATGTTGTTTGGCGAGTTTTGGCTTGAGGGTGAGCTGTGTATCCTGTTTGCCGATACCAATATGGGCAAAAGTTTACTGGCCGTACAACTGGGCGACAGCATTACCCGCGGCAAAGCCATCACACCTTTTAAAATGGATGCCGAGCCCAGCCCGGTTCTCTACATTGATTTTGAACTAACCGGCAAACAATTTGAACAGCGCTATACCGACGGCAACGCCACCCACACCTTTCACGAAAATTTTTACCGCGGCGAGTTTAACCAGATGACCGGCCTGCCGCAAGATTTTAAAACTTTTGATGAGTTTATTACCCACGCGCTTAGTCGCGCTATTAAACGTACCGATGCCAGGGTGCTCATTATTGATAATATTACCTGCCTGCGCAACGGCACCGAACGCAGCAGCCAGGCGCTCTCGCTCATGAAACAGCTCAAACTGCTTAAAACCCGGCATGGCCTCAGCATCCTGGTGCTGGCCCACACGCCCAAGCGCAACCCTTCACTGCCCATTACCCGTAACGACCTTCAGGGCAGCAAAATGCTCATCAACTTTGCCGACAGCGCTTTCGCCATGGCCGAAAGCCAGACCCTGCCCGGTTACCGCTACCTTAAACAGGTAAAACAACGCAGCACCGCCGAAATGTACGGCAGCCATAACGTATGCCTCGGCCGGCTGGAAAGGCTAAACGGCTTTTTGCAGTTTGTATTTTCCCATACCGATAATGAGGTTAAACACCTGCGCCGCTACAGCCAGGTAGAACGGCAACGCCGCGCAGCCGATGTGCTCGCGCTTCATAAACAAGGCTTGAGCCAAAGGCAGATTGCCGGCAGGCTGGAAATGAGCTTATCGGCAGTGAACAGGGTATTGGGGGTTGTGGGGGGATAGGAATTTCTTATAATCTTTTAAAGTCACGAATACGCCGGCACTTTTCCTACGCTACAACGCGCCAGTGGGGTGTCCTCGCTTGTGAGCATCATCTCTTGACATCACGCAAGATTCTGCTTTACTTTATAGTTTACTTATCTAACCATAACACAGATCACAAGCGGGAATAACATGCATAATTTCTTTAAATGAAATTATACATACAACCCATAGTTAATTAAATAAAAAAGCTAAATTGCTTTGCATATATCAATAAATTCATAATATTGCAAAACAATTAACAATTAAAACGCTTATAACCTTACCTTTGCACTCCTCAATTTTAGCAAACATGGCAACTGAAATAACAGAATTATTTATTGCTCAATCAGATTCAGTAATAAATGACAACACAAAGGCAGCTTTGAGTTATTATGATAGAGCCAGTAATATAATCAAACGAACCCATGTCGCAATGGGGAGGTCTATAAAGCAGCAAACAACTTCTATAGCCTCAACCATTAATGGACACGTCATCACAAACAACAACGCCCGTACGCACTAAAATCCTTACTAAACTCGACTGGTCAAACTACATTTCATCTGGGCCAAAAACAGGAGGTGACTTACTCACTCTTAGAAAGCAATGTTATTCTGACATTGAAGCTTTAAGAGCGCGTCCCCTTATAGTTTACGCAAGTAATTTTACTTCCGCATTTGCTCAATATGCAGGTAACAGTAATTCTATATTGCTTGACGACGTAGAAGGCTTTACCGATATCATCAGCAATATAGCCGCCAATGTCAAAGAGATTGATGTTTTGATACATAGTCCAGGAGGTAGTCCAGATGCAACCGAAAGAATAGTATCCGTACTGAGAAACCGGTTCAATAAAGTTCATTTTTTAGTGCCACATTCTGCTTATTCAGCAGCAACTATGCTTGCTTTATCAGGCGACACGATAACGCTCCATCCAAGTGCAACCCTTGGCCCGATCGATCCTCAGTTAAACGGCATACCTGCGAGATCTATAATTAGAGGATTTGAAAACGTAAAAGAGGCAATAAAAAACGAGGGACCAGAAGCGTTACCTGCTTATATTCCATTAATTGAAAAATATACATTGGCGCAACTTGAACAATGCAATGATGCAGCAGCTTTGTCAAAAGAGCTCGTACAAACTTGGTTAGCTCAATATATGTTTGAAGGTAGTGGTGATAACAAGATTATTGAGCAGGCCGTTATATATTTTTCGAATTACGATGAGCACAAAATACATTCGAGGCCTTTATTATTTGAGAAAATAAATGGGTTTAATCTTAAAATTGAACAGAGCAAGGGTGAATTGAGTGATTTGTTATGGGAATCATACATACTTGTTAATGGTTTTTTTGATGCTATGACCTTCAGTAAACTGTATGAAAATAATTATGGGCTATCTTTTGGGCGGCAAATGAACATCCCGCAACAACAGTTAGTACAACCAGCACAGCCTGCTGCACCTCAAGCGGATGCTTATTAAATAATGATCCTTCGCCGGCGCACGTGTACATCGTAAACAGCCAGGTAGAACGCAACTATCTTCGCGCGGGTATGCAGCGTTGGGTTGAGATGTGGGGTACCCGTGACTCTTCTACTAATTGATGATGCATTAGCAAAAGTCACCAGTACACCAACGCTTTGTGCGAGTTGCGGTAGAAGCCGGCTTTGTTACCGAACCTTCATATTGGCAATTCAAGTGCGATAGACCATGCAGGCGGTAAAGGTTTAATTAATATTGAGTTTTTATAAAATAATAGTAAGGTATACGCGACACGCGTGCACCAGCGTTCAAACTGCGGTTGGTCAATTGGGCAAATTGCTCCAGCTTTAAATTATAACGGTAATTGTCTGTCATTACCCTTTCCAGGCCCCCGCTACCGCAAGCAGATTTTGATGCTTAACATGTTTACCACAAGCTCTGGAGGTAGCAAAGGTATTTATCCACTTCAAACAAAGAATCTATCGACTGTCCCGGCACATGCAACAAATACGAACGTATTTGCAACATACGCTAAAGGCCGACTGATTAAAATATCTTTTTTTTGAACTTCCTTAACCATAAGCATCGGTATGAAAAAACTTTATCAATTCAGCATTATTATGCTCATGTTATTTATGGCATTGTCTTTTACTTATGACAATAATCTGCTTGTCGGCAAATGGGAATATTCCAGTACGCAGCCCGGAGGCCCGTTTAAGTTGCTGGCTATATTCAGGGCCAACGGTACGTTTGACGGGTTTATTAATAAAAAAGAATTCGTGAGCGGTACCTATCATATGAAGCAGGACACGCTTTACATTTCCGACCCTACTTGCAATGCGCAGTATGAAGGAATTTATAAAGTTGAATTCTTCGGTCGGCGCGATTCGCTGAAGTTTCATGTAATACAGGATACTTGTAAAGGCCGCAGAGCAGGCACGAATGGCTTCTTATTTAAAAATGCAGGCACTGTTAAATAAGCATTTAAAAATGAAAAAGTTTGGTACCACTTTATGTATGCTCAGTGTTATCATGATCCTTTCGCAAAGTGCTTTCAAAAACCCCGAACCACTAACCGCTGCTTTATTAGGCCGGAAATTATTTTTTGACCCGATATTATCGCGCACCAAAAAGATCAGCTGCGCATCCTGCCATAAAGAGAACTTTGCTTTTGCCGATACCTCTGCCGTAAGTTTAGGGGTACAGCAGCGAAAGGGTGTGCGTAATACGCCCTCTGCAATGAACATGAGCCTGCAGGTAGCCTTTTTTTGGGACGGGCGCGCAAGTACGCTGGAGCAACAAGCCTTGATCCCATTGCAAAACCCTATTGAAATGGATTTACCGGTAGCCCTGGTCGTATGGCGGCTTGGGCATAACACTTACTATAAGGCTGCGTTTTCCGCGGTTTTCCACGAAGCCCCGAACGCGGCGAACCTGGCCAAAGCGTTAGCGGAGTTCGAGCGGACCCTTGAAACCGGTGATTCTCCGTTTGATGACTGGCGACTGAATGATAATGAAGCAGCAGTGAGCGAATCGGCTAAAAGGGGATTTGCGATTTTTAATTCTAAGGGGCGTTGCATACAGTGCCATTTTGGCCCCGACTTCAATGATGTGGAGTTCCGTTCCATTGGTCTTTATGATGGCAAAATATTAAGGGACAGCGGCCGTGCCTGTGTCACGAAAAAGGAAAGCGACCTGGGCAGGTTCAAAATCGGGGCATTACGTAACATTGCCATTACCGCCCCATATATGCATAACGGCATGTTCAGGACTTTGCGCCAGGTCATTGACTATTATAATGATCCGGATAAAATAGTTCCCCAATCCATTAATCGCGACACGCTGCTCAATACACCTATGGGCCTGACCGAACAGGAAAAAACCGACCTCGAAAGTTTCCTGGTATCTTTAACAGATAAAAGATTTGCGGGGAAATTGAAGAAACTGCGGCCATCAACATTTTAATATCAGATATCTTATGGAAACGTCATTTTTATTAAAAGCACTCCGGATTTGTATTGGTAGCGAAAGAAGCCCTCAACAAAAAAGGCTAATCATTTCTGATCAGCCTTTTCACATAATTACCCGTTTAACTTATTATTTTTAACATTCATTTTCCTTTGTACTGTGCGCAACAACAAAACCACATAGTGCACTTGCGCTTAATGCCAATAATAACGTAATCATAGTGTTTAATTTTAGGTGAATAATTAATTAATACTATAATTAGTACGTATAAAACTGGCTATGGTTTTATTAAAAAGCTTGTTTTTAGTACATTCAAAGCACTTTTACAAATCTCGTCGCTTCAAGGGATAAACATTATTAATTTATTATTATTACCAGCAAATTTTCGCCACAATTAAAAACATATTTCACTATCAATACACTATTTAGCCGTTAATTGTTATTCATCAACATTTTTTGCCTCTCCCTTCTTCTTGTTTTTCTCTTCACTTTTCTTCTCTGCCTCCTCTTTAGCTATTTGGGCGTTTCGTTCAAAATAATATTCGTCAAGAATGTCCTCCATATCGCCTTTGCGGTAATCTTTGTTCTTGATTTTTTCCACCAGTCTCGGCTTATCGCTCACTATATCGCTCATAACTGCAATAAAATGTTGGCGGTCGAGCTCAGTAACGTTGTCGGGATCCGGGCCATAGTAATAAGTTCTGTCAAGATTAGAGTAAAACATGGTGGCTCCGCTACCAAAGCCTCCCACAGCAGTTTGATTATAACGCAGGCGTACATATAGTTTGGTTGGCCTATCAATAAGCACCAGCAAAATAGGAAAAAGCTCAAGGTCTTTATTATGCGATACTACGAAGCTATCTATCCCTATTACAAAAGCCCGAAACTGCGCAGTTTTAATCTTTTGTTTATCGCCATCAACAGTAACACGATACAGAAAATCATCACCTACGCCTTTGAAAAGACTACGATTAGGGACATTCCATCTAATAAAGCCGGTTATTTTGTTGTTTTGTAGGTCGTAATAGCTTCCGGGGTTCCATCGGCTAAGTACGTTTTTTTGCTGGGCACCTGCATCCATAAAGGCAGCACACAGTAACAGGAGGGTAAAAAATTTGCGCATAAAGCTCAGGTGTTGTTTAGTATACAATGCTGTGAAAATACACAAATTACCCAATAGCACCCAAGACCGATACTACCTGATTTTTCGACCAACAAAAATCATATCTTTAAAATAATTAATTCACCTGAACTTATCTGCCTGCTATGGAACCTATTGCACCAGCCCAAACTATTAACCAGATTATTGAACAGTTAGAGGCTATTATTGCCGACGCTATAAAAACCGACAGCCGGGCGGGGTATTTCGCGGCCCTGTACCATAAGGTTACCTGCAAGGTAAAGGAAGGCATCCAAAACGGTGAGTTTGAAAACCCTGCCCGCATGGAACAGCTGGACGTGATCTTCGCCAACAGGTACATCGCGGCCTATCGTTGCTGGCAGCAAAAGCAGCCCTGCTCCAATTGCTGGCGGTTGGCGTTCGGCATTTTTGATAAATCGTCGAAATTGGTATTACAGCACCTGCTCATCGGCATGAACGCGCATATCAACCTTGATTTGGGTGTTGCTGTTGTTGAAGTGGCGCGCAACCTTAACCAACCGCTAACCGAGGTCCATAATGATTTTAATTCCATCAATACTATACTTTCGGCACTTACTTACGAGGTGATCAGCGAGCTGAACCGGATCTCGCCGCTGCTGTCACTGGCGGGCCTGCATGCGCAAAATAATTCCATCCTCATCCAGTTTGCCCTTAGCAACGCCCGCGATGGCGCCTGGTGCTTTGCCGAAGATCTGTTTACCCGTAACGGGGATGCTTATCCTAAGCAGATTGCCAGCAGGGATAGTGATATCAATAAACTGGGACTTGGCATTGTTAACCCGGTTGGGATGCTGCGTATTACCGTATGGATCATTCACCTGTTTGAAAAACGGGACCCATCCAAAATAACTGAGATTTTGAGCACTTATAAAAAGACTTATTTGAAGGTGAACCAATATCCTGCCGATGCGCCGAAATAGACCACATAACTCACGATTTGCGTGATGCTTCAGGCCTGTTGTATCTCCTCGAGAATTTTCCGCGGCGATTGTGTTATAATTTTATCGCATTTATCGGGGCTTATCTCTTTTTTAGCTGCTTCCTTTACGCTTTCCTTCAATAACCGTTTATCAACTTCGTTTGTGAGCCATTTGGCACCGGCGACGCCTACTAAAAAAGCACCGGCAAGTGCCGAAAAAGTCAAACTGATATCCTGACGCACCGTGGCTGTTGTTTTCGCCAGCTCTATGGAAGCTCCGGATCCGTAAAACGACCATGAACTGAATGCGGATGTGGCTCCGATCAAAATATTTGAAAGAAAACCCGGGCAAAGTATTCCATTTTTGAGTTTAGGAACAATAAACTTGTTATCTGTTAGCAGTGCATTAACTACTCCTCCAACCATCCCGGCCAAAGAAATTAAAAGTGCGCAAATCCAAGGGTTCATATCTTTAGTTGTTTTATTGATTGCTATTAATTATCAGAATCTTAGTAATAGGTGCGCTTTGCAATAACCTATAATGATTATAGCCAACCCACCATTGCCTATACTTCCAAGCAATTTACCAACCCTACATAATATACTTGAAATTAATAGTTACAACTCATAACGCAACCAGTAAAAACACGGTATTTTTACCCGTTAATTTCCCCTTTTTGCAAACTCATACATATACATGTATGTGAGAGCCCTCATATACTTAGTAGCCTGCTACGATCATGATTATATGTTAGCGACGAAAAACACACTCCACTACTGTCACCAACCATTAGCTCGGCCAAATTCACTATCTTTGCCGCTCAACCGGTGATAATCACAACAATCCGTGAAATCATCAAAAGGAAAGTAAAGTGGAACAGCAAACAATAACAACCTGGGAAAAAGGCTACAATAATTACGGGCCATGGCTTAAGGAAAAATACAAAGGCCATCGCGTGTTTAAAGTAATTGTTGATGGTGGTTTTACCTGCCCTAACCGCGATGGCTCAAAAGGCTACGGCGGCTGTACTTATTGTAATGTTGATTCTTTTACCCCTTCGGTTAGCCGCAACGCCCCTACTGTAAGGCAGCAGGTTGAAGAAGGTATGGAACGTGCCCGTAAAGGCAACAAGGCCGATAAGTTTATTATTTACTTTCAGCCCAATACCAATACCTACGCGCCGGCGCATTACCTCAAAATGCTGTATGATGAGGCCCTGAGCTATGGCACTGAAGATATTGTAGGCCTCTCGGTAGGTACCCGGCCCGATTGTATCGACGCTGAAAAGATTGCTTTATTAGAAAGCTATACCGACCGTTTTGATGTTGATTTGGAAATGGGAATGGAAAGTATCTATAACGAAACCCTAAACCAGATCAACCGGGGCTGCAGCCATGAAGAACTAATAAAAGCCCTGAGTTTGGTCGAAAATTCAAAACTGGATATTTGCGTACATACTATTTTCGGTTTCCCATGGGAAACTAAAGAAATGATGCTGAAATATGCCGACGAGATCAACCGCTTTAAACAGATCAAGTTTGTAAAATTCCACCATCTGCATATTGTTGAAGGCTCGGTAATGGGCGTAAAATACAAACGCGAACCATTTCACCTGTTTGGCATTGATGAATATGCCGATTTTCTGTGCGAGTTACTGCCCCTCGTTCGCCCGGATATCGTGATCCAGCGCCTCTTCGGCCTCAGCGACCGCGAACTGCTCATCGCCCCCAACTGGGGATTGAAAAAATCAGAGATCCAGTATTACATTGATCAAAGGATTTTGAGCAAGGGCGTGGTGCAGGGAAGTGATCTGAACCTTGATTTATAGGATTTGCCGGATTACTCGAATTTGCAGGTAAAATCTTCCGCCGTTTCTCTGCCGTTGTTGGTGTTGTCACCAACAACATTTACCCTCGGCTATCAATGGTAAAGCAATTAAGAATATGATGTATTGAACAAATAGAAGTTGTTGGTGACAACACCAACAACGGCGAGAGATTACTCGGATTTGCAGGTAAAATCCATCAATCCGGCCAATCCCCCCAAATCCCGGTTCAGGTTTAACGAATAAGCAAATCAATACTCTTCTCCCTGCAACTAAAAGCTGCCACTGCAACTTAAAATATCACACTTGTTAGCCGTTACTTCCTAAACATTGGTATCCCTTTTGCAAACATTTACGTATAATTAAATTGATCTGAAAGTTAAAATACGTCCATTTTGTCACAACGAGCACAATCCAATTATATCCCGGCATTAACTGGTGTAAGGGCCATGGCGGCCTACCTGGTTTTCATTTCGCATTTTGCCTATGTGTTTGATGAGAAATTTCCCCACTCTGTGCAACGTTTCTTTAACGAGTTCCATATCGGGGTTACCATTTTCTTTGTGCTTTCGGGCTTTTTGATCGCATTTCGTTATTTTGATAGTTTTAAATTAACAAAAGCCTGGTTTCTGCAATACCTTAAAAACCGGGTTGCACGCATCTATCCCATGTATGCATTGCTTACCATTGGGGCGTTCATAGCTTATCATTTTACGCAAAGTCCAACAGTAACGGCAGGGCAAAACCCGGTGGTTATGTTTTTCATGAACATTGTCTTTGTGCGCGGCTTTTTTGATCAGTTTAAGTTTACGGGCATTGCACAGGGCTGGTCGCTCACGGTTGAAGAATGTTTTTACTTTTCGGCGCCATTTATTTTCCTTGTCGCCACTAAATACAAAAAGTTTTATATCCAGCCTATTGCGGTTACAGGTTTAGGGGCTTTGCTGGTATTCATCTTTAGTCATGTAAACTGGTTCGGTTTCTTCGGCAACTTTACGTTCATGATGCTGTACACCTTTTTAGGCCGATGTTTTGAGTTTTATGCGGGCATTCAGCTGGCGCTCATAGTACGCAAACAAAAACTGGATGGCACAAGCAAAAAGAAGTTCACTTACCTGGGCTTTTTCCTGGTCTTTTTTTGCGTGTGGATCATGTCTACGTTAACTATCCCGAAAGGATATGAGGCCGGTTTGCATAATCCCTGGGGTATTGTAACCAATAACTATCTGCTGGCTACCTCGATTGCCATTTTCTTTTATGGCCTGCTCACCGAAACTACCCTCCTTAAAAAGTTTTTAGCACACCCCTTTATTGAACTGCTGGGCAAAAGCTCCTACATATTTTACCTGATCCACTTAGGCTTTATGTACAATTTTATCCATCAGGGCATGAACAGTCTTAACGATTATGTTTTTGAGCTTTATGATAAATGGGGTGTTGACTGGCATTCGCCTTTTGAGTATGATAGCTTAAACCTTTTGTATGCCTTTATCGTTTTAAATGTCGTTTCCATAACGTTGTTTAAATTAATTGAAGAACCACTTAATCATTATATCCGTAAGTCTGATTTCCTGATTAAAAACAAAGCACGTAATCCCGAAAATGAATCAGCTAAGATTAAAGCCTAATTACAACATGTTAAAAAACGCTAACAAATTACTGATTATTGCTTTCGCTTTACTGACCTGGTGTGCCGCCCTACCGGCCATGGCCCAGGAAACTGAAAAAGATCCGGCGGAGAATACCGGCAAAAGCGGTGGTGATGATGAAGTATCAACGGTATTAACTATCAATAATAAGGATGGTATATTCAGTTCAACAGCCTCGTTCAGCTTTGAAATTAAAAACACTTATGATACTAACCAGGAAGGCAGCATATCATACAATA
The DNA here is from genome assembly GCF_028993635.1 of Mucilaginibacter sp. SJ. Classification (NCBI taxonomy): domain Bacteria; kingdom Pseudomonadati; phylum Bacteroidota; class Sphingobacteriia; order Sphingobacteriales; family Sphingobacteriaceae; genus Mucilaginibacter; species Mucilaginibacter sp. SJ. The sequence continues at coordinate 5,247,478 of NZ_CP118631.1, read as the reverse complement.
TCACTACCGAAAATGGGCAAATTGTTAAAACCCTGTCAAAGCCGGTAAACCTGGGCAAAAAAAGCACTTCCAAATATGATTTTGAGGTACCCAACCTAAAAACAGGTTTTTACAAGGTTAACATGATGATCAATGTAAGCGATTATGACGATACCACCCGTCGCGCTTTTGGGATCAGGCCGGAGGAAATCCGGTCGCAATATGCCAGGCCGGCCGACTTTGACCAGTTTTGGCAAACCGCCAAAGATGAGCTGGCCAAAGTGAAACCCAATTACAAAATCACCGAAGTGCCATCCATGAACACCGAAAACCGCAAGGTTTACGAAATAGAAATGAAATCGCTGGATAACCTTACCATCCGCGGTTACATGACGGTGCCCATCAGCAAAAATAAAAACAAGAAGTTTTCGGTATTGCTTGGCTTACCCGGCTACCAGGTAAAGCTATACCCCATAGTAGGCCTCGATCCCGACCTGGTAATCATCACGCTTAATACCCGTGGGCAAGGTACCAGCCGCGATGTGATCCATACCGAGCGCGATGCCTTTATCTCCTATCATATTGAGGATAAAAACAAGTATGTAATGCGCGGCGTGATTATGGATTGCGTACGCGCGGTTGATTTTATTTATGCGCAGCCTAATTTAAGGCACGATCAGATCCTGGCTACCGGCGGCAGTATGGGTGGTTACTTATCCCTGGCGCTTGCCGGCCTTGATCATAGGGTTACACTTTGCTCGGCACAAAACCCTATCATGAGCGATATCCGGAACCTGGTTGGCACCGTTGAATGGCCCATTAACGACATTAAAAAATATGTTTTAAGCAAGCCCGGCGTAACGTTTAACCAGGTACTCAACAACCTTGATTATTACGACACCAAAAACTTTGTAACAACCATAAAATGTCCTACTATTTTGGGCTTAGGCCTTTTGGACCCATATGTACCACCAGGCAATGGCTACGCGGTGTTCAATTCGATGCATGGCGATAAGCACTTAATGGTATTTAAAAACCTTGGGCACGAGGTGAGCCAGGTATACAAGGATTATGAGGGCCGTTGGACGCGCGACACCTTTGGTTTATTTTAAAACGATTAAAATCTGCACACATGACCTTGAAAAATACTGTATCAAAATATTTGCTTGGGGGGATGGTAGTATTTGCCTTAGCCACAGGTAAAAGTTATGCCGGAGGTTTCCCGGTAAGGCCGGGCAGGATCTCGCTGTCGCCATCGGCAACTTACTTTTTTGCCAATAAAGCCTGGGATGCCGATAGCCATAAAGGAGCATTTGCCAATAACGGCAAGTTCAGTTCATGGAACTATTCCTTATATTCAGAAGTTGGTTTAAGTCGCAGGTTTACCCTGTCGGTGCTGGCACCGTATGTGATGAACACCTTTAGTACAGATCTGGGCACCAGCAAAAGCTCAGGTTTCCAGGACCTGGAAGTGGGGATCAGGTATTACCTGGCCAATATCAATTATAAATATTATTTCAGCCTACAGGGCACAGCTATTGTACCTATGTACACCAACACAGCGCTGGGCTACAACCAAAAAGGGGCCGAACTTAAACTGGCCTTTGCAGGCAGCGGGCATTTATTCGGCAAAAACTCATTCTTTATCCTTGAAAACGGTGTACGCGAATACTTTGGCTATGAAAGTGTTTTCCAGGACAGGTACAATGCTACCTACGGCCTAACGCTTGATAAAAAGTTCAAAGAACAGATCTCATTAAGCGTAGGGGGCTTCTATGCTACCAGTATCAACAAGGATTTTAACGTAAACCCAAGCGCCAGTAAAAACTTCGCCTTTAACCAGGTATCGTTAAGTTATGGCCATGCGTTCGCTAAAAGTCTGTCGCTGTTTTTAACAGGAGGTACCTTTGTTACCGGGCGCAATACCGGTGCAGGCACCAGTGTTTCGGCATCACTTAATTACCGGATAGATACGAAATAGCTTTTAAATAAAAGCTGAAAGCAGAAGGCATAAAGCCGAAAGCACTTGATTCGTAGTTATTAAAAACTTCTGTAGATTATGCTATGCTAAATCTGCAGAAGTTTTTTCCATTTCAAACAGGTTCAACACCTCATCCCAATTGTGAACCCGCACATGCTGGTGCTCATGTTTGTTGTGATGCGCGTTAAACATGATGGCTTTGCCGCTGCAATAGTCGAGGTTTTTACAATGGTCATCTATCATGTAATCGGTATGGATGATACTTTTATCGCCACACAGCACAATATTGCGCCAGCTAATAAAAGGGAAATGCTCCTGAAGCCATTCCAACTTCTCAAATAACGACAACGGAAATTCGGTAGCTGCCGATACGATGTATACCTCGTAATCTTCCATCAGCTTTTTAACAGCCTCAATAGCGCCGGGCATAAGCGGTAACGTGCGGAAAAAACCGGGTAAATTGAGTGAAGCCTTTGTTACGGCATCTAAGGGGAAAGCTTCCGCATGGGATAAGCCATCAATAGCTTCGAGGGTTGTAGTGATGCCATACAACTGTTCATAATATTTGATCAGCTGTGGTTCAACATCGGCAATAACGCCGTCCATGTCAATGGCGATAGTTTTCTTTGCTTGCGTTTTCATGCAACAAAGCAAAACAATATTGCAATATTTTGCAAATTAATTGTAACTTTGCATTATATTGCAATCATGGTAAGAGAAGAAAGACTCCAGATCATATTAGATCACGTATCAAAAGATAACAAGGTTATGCTTACCGAACTGAGCGAAAAACTCAATGTTTCAGAAGATACCGTACGCCGCGACATTAAAGTGCTGGCCGATCAAAAGTTGTTAACAGCAGTAAGGGGCGGCGCGGTTGCCCACTCTCCCATTCCGCACCATTACCGCGCGAGGGAAAAGCATGATGTTGCATCAAAAAAGGTGATCGCATCTAAAGTATTAAGCTTTTTAAAAGACGGACAGGTTGTACTTTTTGATGGCGGTACATCAACCTTAGCTGTGGCCCAAAGTCTGCCGGATGACTTGAGGATCACCATAGTTACCAACAGCTTTCCGGTTGCAAGCGCGCTTGAAGATCATCCAACGGTTGAGGTGATATTTGCCGGTGGGCGTCTGTATAAATCGTCCTTTACTACCATCGGCCACGAAACCATCAACGCATTCAGAAACATCCGGGCCGATCTTTGCATTTTCGGGATCTGCAGTGTACATCCAACTATCGGTATCACTACCAGGGATTATGAAGAAGCCGAGATCAAGAAAACGATGATCGAAGTTTCAAAAGAAACCATCGCCCTATCCACCTTAGAAAAAATAAATAAAGCCGATTCTTATTACATAGGTCCGGTAACAGAACTGGACACCATCATTACCGATGTATCTCCCGACAATGAAGAACTTTCGGCATACAGGGAAGCAGGCATTAATATCTTTTAATATAACACTACCGCTGGCTTTCAACCCGTGGTTTAATACTTGTACTTCCCAAACAGATCCTCTATCGCCCTGGTACGGTAATCAAAGATCTGTCCTACCTTGCCTTTAACAAAAACAGTGTTCGCCAGCCTGCCAATCGCACCATAAGGGATAGCATAATGCAGCAGGTCAGTCATATGTACACCGCCTTCAATTTCTTTAAAATGATGCTGATGATGCCATAGCGCGTAAGGGCCAAAACGCTGCTCATCAACAAAATACTTTTTGTCATCAACATGGGTGATCTCTGTCATCCAGTTCATTTTGATGCCTGGCAACGGTGATATTTTGTAGGTGATGATCATACCGGCATACATTTTGGTTGTTTCGGTATAATCAGACGTTACCACAAAACGCATATCATTCGGGGTGATCCTGGCCAGGTTTAAGGGCGACGAGAAAAAATCCCAGGCCTTGTTAAGAGTGATGGGGATAGACTGTTCTCTTTTTAAAATGTATGTTTTCACTATGGGGTAACAAGGGTGGATGGGTAAGTGTTTTGATGGGCTCGTCCCACACGCCACCGCCCGGCTCCAGCCGGGTGGTAACTATCAAGCGGCCTCCCGGCCGCCGGCATACGCAGGCCAGAGGCCTGGGGATAATTGCCACTCGGCTGGAGCCGAGCGGCGGCAGAATAGGTTATCCTACCTTTCTTCCTTTCCTATCGGCAAATCCCTTCTTGACCATTCGCTCCATGAACCAACATAAAGCTTCGGGCCGCTGATGCCCGCGTAATCCATGCCCAGCAGGGTATGACAGGCTGTAACACCCGATCCGCAGTGAACTATTACTTCGCTGTGTGCTACATCGCCAATTGCGGCATCGTAAGCCTTGCGCAGCTCATCAGCGGGTAAATACTTACCGTCGGCGCCGAGGTTGTTGATATAAGGCAGATTTAAAGCACCGGGGATATGGCCGGCTATCAAATCCAAAGGTTCTGTTTGGCCCAAATAACGTGGCGTTTCGCGCACATCAATAACCAGCCTTGAAGGATCCTGTGCAGCTTCTCCAGCCTCCGCTATCTCAACAGTATTTGCATATTCGTGTGTTACCGGATACGGATCAACCGCTGTTGGCGTATAAGTTTCTGTGCTCAATGTTATACCTGCATCTTTAGCAGCCTGTAAGCCGCCATTTAGTACCTGTACGTTTTCATGACCAATTGCCCTCAGCATCCACCACAAACGCGATGCGCTGAACGCGCCAGATTTGTCGTCATAAACCACTATATGGCTCTTAGGTGTAATGCCCCAGTTGCCCAGCAATACAGCAAACTCCTGTATATTAGGCAACGGATGCCTGCCGCCAAAGGCAGGGTCATCGGGCTTAGTGGTAAGGTGCTGATCGAGGTCGGCATAGATGGCGTGGTTTAAATGGCCTGCCAGGTAACGCTGGTAAGAGTCCTGCCCTCCGCGGGCATCAATAAGAATAGTATCCTGTGCGGCTAAAGCCGGGTCGTTGATTTCAATAAGTGGCGACATAGGTATATCTGATATGTTTTAATATCAAATATAGATACACGCTTTGGGTTTCGGCAAATTTACTGCACTATTTTATTGGCGCAGTATGAGCTTGCAAAAGCCTCGGGCTTGGCCTTAAACACAAAACCCATGCTCAGGATGTAACCCATAGCCTCGTGCAGGGCCGCGTTACTTTTAAACATCGGGTTGGTGTTAATGTCGGCATGTACCTCAAGCTCCACATCATACAGGTCGAGCAAATCACAAAGCTTGTAAGCAATGTCGATAGACTTCTGCACTTCGCTCAGCATCCTTTCTTTAATGCTCATTTTTTGCGAAGTACGTTCCTGGTGTATGAACATAAAAGCGCCGCGTTTTTCGCGCAGAAACACGATCACCGTTGCAAAATCCGTTACGGATCCTTTAACTTGCGAGTCGGTGCCGATACATACTTTTAGCTTGTTACCGAGGAGGGCTTCGCGTTCAATTGCCTTTTCAACCTCTTCCATAATGGGCGATTGGATTACTTCGCCGCTGAATTTTCTCCAGGTCATAAAAATTATTTTAGGTAAATTTTAGGCGACCTCTTTTATGGGTCTATAAAAATAAGCGATAACGTTTCATATTAACGTAAATAACGTGTGATTTATTTGTTAACATTTACCTGATTATTAACAGGTTGATTGCATTTCGAATATCGGATTTGGGATTTCGAAATTAAAGAGGAAGGAGTTTTTTTACTGGTCGAAGTTTAGCGTCAGCGTAACTTCGTCCCAAAACAGGGCAAGCATTCTGCTTGCGGAAGCGGAAAAGTAAATTGATTGTATAGTTAAGCTGAAAGCTTAAGACATTTTAGGACGAAGTTACGCTATCGCTAAACTTCGACCAGTTGGGAAAGGATATTCTATATCTTTACGAGCTACAACCCTTTTGCACCTCTGGTGCACCTGTCCTTGTGCAACTAATACTTGTTTATTAAAACGTAAAAATCCCCCGGAGGGGGAAAAGGTTTGTAGAAATAACGTCACACCCCTTACCTGAACCCCAGAGGGGTTCAACTTATGAAGATTACCCAATTTGACTATTGATTTTATGGGTAAACTTAAATCTGCGAGAGACCCTAATGGGACGGAATGAAATGAACAAAATAAAAAAATCCAAAATCGAAACTCCGAGATCCGAAATCAGGACAGCGCGGCTTTGATCCTGTTCTCGGCTTCCAATACAAGGTCGCCAATCGGGGTTTTACCGGGCTCAATGGGTTCAAGCACCGTCCAGCTCATGGATATAAAAGTATTAAGCGGATAAAAGCCATATCGTACAACTTTCCAGCTATTTTTTATGGCGATGGGCACCAGCAATGCCTCAGGGCATTTTTTTAGCAGCATAGCAACTCCTCCCGGCTGAAAAGATCGTACTACGCCATCTTTAGAGCGGGTGCCTTCCGGAAAGATCACTGCCGACCAGTTATTGGCTTTCATGCGCTCGCCCAAACTTATCATTTCGGTCATGGACTGGCGGGAGTCTTTCCTGTCGATATTAGCACCGCCGCCGTGTTTCAGATTATAACTGATAGAGGGGATCCCTTTGGTAAGCTCTATTTTAGAAACAAACTTGGCGTGATACTTACGCAGGTAATAAATAAGCGGGGGGATATCGAGCAGGCTTTGATGATTGGCCACAAATATCATTGGCCTCCCCACAGGCAAATTCTGCTTATTGATGAAAGTCACCGTATCACCTATGATATAAAAAGTGCGGAACAGGCATAAATTCAGGATATCAACCGAACGTTTGTGCGCGGCATAGCCAAAAAAACGAAAACAAATCCACTGGATGGGCTGAAAAATAACCAGGGCTAAAAAAAACGCAATTATGGCAATAGGCGACAGGATATATCCTAATAACTTTTTCATCAGTAGGCGAAGTTATATTTTTTTCGGCAAAGCGGTAATTTACAAACGGTTTTCTGTTAGTAACAACTGTACTTTAAGCACTGCGGCAACAGTCATGGCATCAGTAATTTCGCTATTACAAACCATGCGGTACATTTCGGCAAAAGGCACTTTTTTGATGATCAGTTGCTCGGTTTCTTCAGGCTCGGCTTCAAACTGCTCAAGACCGCGGGCCAGGTACAATATACTGAGCTCATCGCTTACCGAATTACTGAGGTGCAGACGCTGAATCTCTGTCCACCGGGAAGCTTTTAAACCGGTTTCTTCCAGTAACTCACGTTTGGCCGAATCAAGCGGGTCTGTTCCCTCAGGACCGCCGCCTTCGGGCATTTCCCAGCTGTACTGGTTTAACGTGAAACGGTATTGGCCCACGAGGTAGGTATTTAGTTCTTCATCTAAAGGTAAAACACCTATGGCCAGGTTTTTATAATGTACTTTACCATAAATACCGGGATTACCGGCCGGGTTAATCACCTGGTATTCGGTAACGTTGATCCAGGGGTTATCATAAATGTTTTTTTGCGAAGTTATTTTCCAGGGATTATCTTCAGGATGATGCATGGCCTAAAAATAAGCGATTATCATTAGATTGTGGAAAACCGGCCTGGAAAAGTTTACTACTCTGCCAGGTACTCCAATTTCACCTGCACGTTCAGGTCTTCATGCATCCGGGCAAACTGGCGCGGGTTGCGGGTAAAGTCAGGATCGGTGTCCATATAAATGTTGGTGATCTTAACTATTTCGGGGTGTTTATCAGTACCTATATTATAGGTAAGCCCCTCGCCGCTTTCTAAACTTTGTTTTAGCTCAAGGTATTGCTTACCGGTTACAATGATCATTTTTTCGGCAGTCATGGATACTATTTATATATAAAATGGATAAACTACTCAAAACCGTGAGTTGATTTGCCCTGTAACATACCGGCGATACAAAATTATCGCTTACCGGGTTCTGTAACGGTTTATTATATTTACCTCAAATATAACTCATATATATCCGCATAAATGATCAGTATTAAAAAATTATTGCCTTTTGCTTTATTATTGGGCGCTACTGCAGCATTAGCTCAGCAAAGCTTACCCATAGCTGTAAACCTGCAAAAAACCTACACCAAAGCAACACGCACCACAACCGGAGCACCCGGCAAAAATTACTGGCAAAACACGGCCGACTATAAGATCAAAGTAAATTTCGACCCTAAAACCCGCCTGTTAAGTGGTACGGTTGGTATTGATTATGTTAACAACAGCCCCGATACGTTAAAGCGGGTACAATTTAAACTTTACCCTAACTTATATAAAAAAGGCTCGGTACGCCAAATGCAGGTTTCGGCCGCTGACTTGACCGATGGGGTGCACATCAAAAGCCTTAGCATTGATAATAAAACACCCGACAGCGCTAAAACCCGCCGTATCAACGGTACCAACATGACGCAAAGGGTTTCCCCTATCGCTCCAAAGCAAAAAGTACATTTTGATATCAGCTACGCTTATACTTTAAATAAAGGGTCACATATCCGTACCGGCCAGATTGATACCGGCGCATTCTTCATTGCCTATTTCTTCCCGCGTGTAGCAGTGTATGACGATATTGACGGGTGGAACGATTATCCGTACGTTGGCGCACAGGAATTTTATAACGATTTCTGCCATTTCAGCGCGGAGATCACTATACCCGGCGACTATAAAGTTTGGGCGACAGGCGATCTGAAAAACGCCGGCGACGTTTATGACAGCCGGATCGTTAAACGCATTGCTGATGCCGGCACAAGTGATAAGGTAACTGATATTATTACCGAAGATGATATTAAAGCGGGCAACATCACCAAAAACAATCCAACTAACACCTGGAAGTTTGAGGCCGATAGCGTTACCGATTTTGTTTTTGCTGCCAGCAACCATTATTTATGGAAAGCATCGAGCCTGGTGGTTGATCCGAAAACCGGCAGGCGTACCCGCGTTGATGCGGTATTTAACGAAAAGCATAAAGATTACTATGCCGTAGTTGACTACGCCCGTAAAACGGTGGAAGTGATGAGCTACAAATTCCCGAAATGGCCATATCCATACCCGCATGAAACTGTTTTTGACGGTTTAGACCAGATGGAATATCCGATGATGGTGAATGACAATCCGCTGGAAGATAAGGCCGATGCCATTGAGCTTACCGATCATGAAATTTTCCACACCATGTTTCCCTTTTACATGGGTATTAATGAAACCAAATACGGTTGGATGGATGAAGGCTGGGCAACCATCGGCGAATGGCTGGTAAGTCCGGAGATTGATCCCTCCATAGTGGATCCATATGGTGTTGCCGCAGTTGAACAAAGCGCCGGCCACGAGGTTGATGTGCCGGTAATGACCCTTACACCAATGCTCACTGGCCCAGCCGGTTTTACCGACAGCTATCCCAAACCAGGCCTGGGCTATTTATATGTAAAAGATATGCTTGGCGATGAACTGTTTACCAAAGCCCTGCATTACTATATTACACAATGGCATGGCAAACACCCTATGCCTTACGATTTTTTTAATTGTATGAACACCGGTTCGGGCGTAAACCTTAACTGGTTTTGGAAAGCCTGGTTCTTTGACAATGGCGTAACCGACCTCGCCATCAGCAAAATGACTAACGCCGGGTTAAAATATGCTGCCACAATTACTAAAGTTGGCAGTAAGCCCATCCCCGTTAACCTAACCATTAGTTATACCGATGGTACTACCGAACTGATACACAAAAGTATTGCTGTTTGGTCTACCGGTAACAAAACAACCACAGTTAATTTCACTGCAAAAAAAGCGGTTAAAAAGATTGTACTTGGTACTACCTATGATCCTGATAGCAATAAAAAGGATAATGTGTGGGTGGCTGCTAAATAATTGAAAGCTAAATGCTAAATGCCGAAAGCTAATTATGTGATAACCCAAAAAACGTCCCATCAGGATCTCTCGCAGAGGATCCTGATGTATACGCTATGCAGGCTCACTGTTCAAATAGCACGCGGTGAAGTTAACCCACAAAATCAATAGTCAAATTGGTAATCGGCATAAGTTGAACCCCTCTCGGGTTCGGGTAAGGGGTGTGACCTTATTTCTACAAACCTTTTTCCCTCTGGGGGATTTTTACAATTTTAATAAACATGTATTAATTGCCTAAGGACGGGTGCACCAGAGGTGCAAAAGGTTTGTAGCTCGTACAGTTATAGAATATCCTTGCCCCAGAGGGGCAAAACACGACGACTTTTTAAACAACAAGCGATTTTATGGGTTAACTTAAACTCGCAGAGGCCCCTGACGTATGCGCCATACACATTCACTATTCCCCCTGCTTCTGATACACCTTTAGCAGATCAGCCACATCGATGCCGTTAATTTTCATACCGTTCAGGTTACAGTCGGAAATATTGACGCCACTTAGGTTGCAATCAGTTATTGTGCTGCCCTGCAAATCGCAACTTTCAAATTTAAGAGGACGTTGCTTGGCCGTGGGGTTATAAGCAGGATGGCCTTCGGGTGGCATGCCTATGTTGTGAATGTAAGCGCCGCCAAGCTGCGCGCCTTCAATTTCAAGGTCGCTCAGGTTAGCATCGGTAATTTTAAGCCCCGTGATGCATACATCCTTAAAACTCGCATTGTTCATCATCACCTGTTCAAGGGTTGACCCATTAAGCATCGACATTTTCACGTCGAGTATCTTTTTGGCTTCGGTTATGCTGATGATATCCGCATTATTTGCTGAAGGATTTTCCATGGCTTTAACTTTTGGTTTAATCAAAGATCCTGAAAATGACCAACAATACGGGGCTATGTACGCGACAAAAAACAGGGGCATTTGCGACAAGGTTATGCTCTCGCTGCGCCGCAAAGACGCTAATTAAACCTTTGCGGCTTAGCGACTTTGCGTGAAATAAGAACGTATTTTTGTAAATTCAACTACTTTATTCGCCAACCATGATCCTGTTTCGTCATTTTAAATTACTGCTACTCATTGTAATCTGCATTGCATTCGCCCACCACTCTTTTGCCCAGCAAAAAAACAACCCTATTGCGCAAGCCAGTTGGCTTATAGGCAGCTGGAGAAGTCAATCAGCAAAAACATTGGATATTGAAACGTGGAAAAAGCTTAACGACTCTACCCTTCTCGGCAGAAGCTATTCGTTGACTGGCGCTGACACAGTATCATCCGAACAGATCCGACTGGAGCAACGTGCCGGTAAGCTTTACTACATCCCAACGGTAAAAAATCAAAACGATGGCAAAGCGGTAACTTTTACACTCATCTCGTCTGACAATAAACACTTCGTTTTTGAAAATCCGGAGCATGATTTCCCGCAAAAAATAACCTATACCCAAATCACTAACGACTCGTTGTTGGCCGAAATATCGGGGACAAGGAAAGGGAGGCAAAAGGCAATACAATTCCCGATGAAAAGGGTCAAATAAGAGAGGCGGCTTTATACCTATTGCAAAAATTCGGCTATATCACGACCATAAAATTCTTTAAACAGTTTCCGGAAATAGGCCGGCGTTTCAAACCCTGCTATATAAGATATTTCGGCCACGGTACGGTATTTACCGCTGTTGATTGCCTCCATCGACATCAGTAAACGGATTCGCCGGATATAATTATTTGGCGTAATACCCGTGGTGTTTTTTATGCGCCGGTGGAGTTGCCTTTCACTTAAACCCATTTCATTACTTAACAATACAATGATCAAATCAACTTTTCCAATATATTTTCTTACCAGCGTTTCAAGCTCATAAAGCCAAAGCTGATCGGCAATAGAAAGTTCACTGATTGGCTTTAGGTTATGTGTACTTAACTCCGCCCCTCTTTCAATTTCGTTATTTTTTACCGATACGAGTGATACTTTGCTAAATTCTTCCAGTTTCTTTTTGTCGGTAATATTCCTGGCAATAGCAAAAACCAGCTGCTGTTTTTGTACTGGCATCGAGATCCATGAAAGCCATACTATTTCTCCGCTTTTGGTTACATACCTGTTTTCAAAATTATACAGCGGATTGTTTTTCTTTATACTCTCACGTTTACTTGCGGTGATGCTTCTGTCTTCGGGATAAACAAATGAATCGATAGGCCTTGCAAACAGTTCGCTTTCGGTATAACCTAAAGTTTTGGAAACAGCCGGGTTAATTTTTTTAAAGTAACCATCAAACCCGGCAACACATAACCAATCGGGCGACAAGCGAAAGAAGTTTTCCAGATCAAAAATCTCATTGAAGTTTTCCATATAAATTTCAGTTCCCCTTGTAAGGGAACGCAACACATTTGGTAATTAAAAGCAATATAGCCACAGGTTGTGAAAAGGCAAATTCAAAAGAAACCTTTTTTATGATACCCATAAATATTTAACATACACTGGCAGGATTCTTTAGTAAAATGTCAGTAATGTTAACTTTTCCAAACCGGATTTTATCTGCTTAAAGTGAAACAGCCAACCGCTATATCCCATTATGCAAAACCTTGGTTATTCATAAACCGGTGGCGATAGTACAATTGAGTGTTTTTTCATATTATTACGGGTAATATGAAAACCCTATACCAAAACACAATTAAACTCATTCCCTTCGCTTTACTGGCTATATCATTACAAAGCTGTATTAAACAGCCGGGAGCATGGCGAAACGACCAGATTCCCGGCGGTAAACGCGACGATTTCCACAAACTTAACGAACAACTGCTCCATGATCTCCGCACCGGCAACAGTGATGATATCAGCAATATGGAATCGCGGGAGATGTTGGACGACAAGTCAAATCTAAGGCAAATAGAGATAGTAGGCAACGCTGTTAAAACTGCCGACTATGATATTTACGATGAATATTACATTGTAAATAAACATCGCAGTACAGATACCATAGGCAATCCGTCGGCAGGCATTAACAGCTATAAAATGATCTATAATGGTATTACCCACGAAATGTACATGGCGCTTTTTTTGCCGAAGGATAAAAGCCAGCCAAACCAGGAAATGATCACGGCACTGTATGCCAAATACGATTATGGCTGGAAACTAACCTCGGTAAATGTAAATACTTATAAAATTAACGGCAAAACAGCCCCGGAGCTTTATGAGCTGGGAAAAAAGAAATACAATAAACAGCATTTTGCCGATGCCCGTTTAACCCTTGAACTTGCTTTACAATGTACCGCCCCTAACGACTACTGGCAATACGAACACGATACCGATGCAGGCAAATTATTCCAGGATGCTGCGGAGGCAACAGTAAAACAATACCGTTTCCCGGTAGTAATTGATGGTGTTGCAGGCGAACCGCAGGTATTCCGGATTGGCAATCAAAAAAACAGCCATGGCTGGTTCCCGGTAATTTATTATACAACCAAAGTAAACATTGCCGATACCACCGCAGTAAGAAGCGAGAACATACAGATTGGGAAGGTTATTAATAAACTGCTACCGGGGATTACTGAGGATAAGGATTATATTTTCTACTCTGCCTGCAGCAAACTGCCGCTGGGTGCCGCAAGGGTTGAGCATTTTGATATGACGAAGAAGTTGAGATAATCATAGCTATCATACTTCATGAGGGAAACACCTGTTGTTATTGCCAAACCGAGTTTAGCAGCGTATATAACCTGTATATCAGGCATGGCCTTCGGTGGCTGGGTTACATGGATAATATGTAACTCGGCCAATATACATAAAGAAGAACCGACAATTGAATTTTATCTACTTGCAGGTCTTTTTGCTTTTGTTACAATTGGTTCTTTCATTACATTATTAACAATACGATCAATTGAATTAACCCGAGATGCATTGATTATAAAAAGGCCATTTTTGTTTTTAAAACAGAGCGTCCTCTTAGCCAACATTGAAAAAGTTACCGAAAAACCATTTAAAGTTGAAAGCTCAACCCGGGGAAATAAAATTCTTATCCATACCGGTTCAAAAGCAACAATCGTACTCATTAATAGCAAAAAGTTAACCATAGACACCTTTTCAACACGGAATTATAAAGAATTAATCAAACAACTCAAGCATCTGTATCGCCTTAAATAAAGGCACACATTACCGCACATTACTGGTCGCAGTTTAGCGAGAGCGTAACTTCGTCCTAAAACAATGGAAGCATCCTGCTTCCGAAACTGCGACTATTAATTACTTATCAAGTTAAGCTGAAAGCTTAACCCATTTTAGGTCGAAGTTACGCTACCGCTAAACTTCAACCAGTTCATAAAACGAGAAAGGGAACGACAAGCCGTTCCCTTTCTCGTTTTTATAAGTATCTTATCACATCGCTTCTAACTGCAGCACTACACTGGTGTGATAGGCGCTGTTTCCGGGATTAATACCCACATTCATCAGGAAGTCACCTGTAAAAGTTAAATCCTCTTTGCCTAAAACCGAACCCGCGCCCGGATAAAGGTTAATCTCTGTTACACGGTATTTTTTATTAGGGTCGAGGCCTTTCAGGCGTACGGGCACTTTGCTGCCTGATCCGTAACGGTTATTCACGAGGTAGTTGAACATTACCGCCTTTGATTTATCGTCGCTTACATACATGATAGATGCCGCGTCGTTGTCCCATGGCGAAGCTAAGCGGTACTGGTCGCCATGCCAGATGACATCTTTTAAAGCATCATAATTTTTCAACGCCGACTGACAGAAACTCAGTTCGCTCTCACTTAATTTGCCTATCACAATATCAAAGCCCATTTTACCCATCATAGCCACATCCACACGATATTTAATAGGTTGTTTGCCCCAATCGGTAACATGGTTTGAGCTGGTGATAGCCGGATAGAAGAATGAATACTCCCACTGGATAAACACACGCTCCAGCGGATCGGTGTTATCACTTGGCCAAAACTCAGTAAAATATTGCAATGCACCGTAATCAACCCTGCCTCCGCCGCCTGAGCAAAGCATCAAAGGCACTTTAGGATATTTGGCGCGCACACGTTTCAATACGTTATACAAACCATTCACATAATCAACGTAAATGTGCGACTGGTCTTTTTTCAAATAAGCTGAATAAGCATTGTAAATAACCGCGTTACAGTCCCATTTGATATAAGCCAGATCAGGATTTTTGGTGAACAAGCCGTCAACCACGCCAAATACAAAATCCTGTACTTTAGGGTTGGCCAGATCAAGCACCAGCTGGTTCCTGAAATACTTTTCAGGACGGTTGGGCTGTTTAATCACCCAATCAGGATGGGCTTTGTACAGGTCGCTGGCAGGGTTAACCATTTCCGGCTCAATCCAGATGCCGAATTTTACACCGTTGGCCTGCGCTTCTTTCACGAGCGAGCTGATGCCATTTGGAAGCTTTTGCTTGTTTTCCTGCCAATCGCCCAAACCTGCGTTATCACCGTTACGCGGGTGGCTGTTACCAAACCAGCCATCATCCAACAAAAACAAGTCGACTCCTAACTTTTTGGTATCTTTTAACAAACCGGCAAGCTTGCTTTCATTAAAATCAAAATAAGTCGACTCCCAGTTGTTCAACAACGTTAGCCTTGAACCCTCGCCATCAACAATTTTGTATTTGCGGGCCCAGCTTTGCAGCTTGCGGCTGGCATCGCCCTTACCATGGTCTGAATAGGTATACAGGAAAGCGGGCGTGGTAAATTCAACGCCGGGCTTTAAATGATACTCGGATGCCGCATTGTTAATCCCTGCAATAATTTTCAGGTTATTGGCTACATCCAGCTCAAAATCAATCCTGAAATTGCCCGACCATTCCATAGCCCCGTAAAGCACTTTGCCTTCATCTTCGGTAGCAGGTTTATCCATTGATATGGCGAACATCGAATGCTCATACAGGTTGGCACGGGTACCCAATTTGCTGTCGATAGTTTTAATGCCATGGGTTAAACGGGCTTCTTCGGGCTGCATTTCCATAGCCCAGTTGCCGTGGTATTGTTTTAACCAGAAACCGCCGGTAGTATTACCCTTCAGGTTTAAATTGGCCGACGCATATTTATCAAGTGTTACTATCCCCTTTTCGTTGTGTTTTATCACCGACCATTGCTCAGTTACATCTTCTTTAAAATAGGTTTTGTAGTATAGCTTCACCTCAAAATCATAAGCAGGATCTTTCATGGTAACTACCAGTAATGAAATATCATCATCAACCTTGCTCACCGTATGGCTTACGTAGGTTAAGTTCAATGATTTATTGCCATCGGCATGGGTAACGGTAATAGCCGGTTCACCAAGACTGGCCGAGCCGGATGGTGTGTAAGCATCGTTTTGTACGCCCGAATCATCGGCTTGTTTGTACATTTTTGAGATGCCTGCATACTCGGCTGTATTGGCAAGCTTTGCACCCAGGTATACCATGTTCAGGTGCTTTTCGGCATCGGTTTGTAATACAATAGCGTTGTGCTGTGTTTCAACAGGGATGGTTACATCCTGCGCTGCTGCCCTGCCGGCCAACAGCATTGAGCCTGCGAAAAGCAGGCCCAGTGGTAAAGTTTTTTTTTGAGTAGTTCTCACGTGTGATTTTTGGGTTTAACCGGCTGCTTCGGTAATTTGGTTTATCATGTTTTGATGTATCCTCGCCCCAAAATGCCCTGCATCCAGTTTCAGAACCTCGGTAAAGGCCTTTTGTGCCTGCTCAAAATCACGTAAACCGAGGTATCCCAGTCCCTGTAAAAAATAGCAGTGCACGCGGTTCCTTACCTGCAGATCATCTTCAAAAATGAGCAAATTTGGCAGCGAGACGGCAAAGTAATCAATTTTTACGTTATCATCCATGTGCCCGATACCATAATTAAGCAGTTTTTTGAAGATTCGTTCGGCCGATGTACTGTCACCCAGACATTTTTTTGCCAAACCCTGATAAAAGATCTTATCCGGCTGCTGATCGTTATAAAAAACAGCCGCTGTCGGGTCTTCCAAACCTATGGCTGCCTGCTCAAAACAAGCCTTAGCCTGTTCAGTTTGCTGCAGGCCTTCATGGGCCTGGCCCAGCCAGTAAAAGATGTCATTTTCCTGTGTGCCGAATAGTTTACCCTCGCCTAAATTATGTGGGTAAGTTTGTGCCTGTGTTAACCGTTCAATGGCTTCATTGTATTTGCAATCGCGGATGTTTTGCTTGGCCAATTCAACCAAAGCTGCAACATACTGGCCGGATGCCTTGCCTTCACCTCCCTCCCATGGGTGGAAAGTTCTTTGCATTACTTGTTCAAAAGCGGTTTGGTGCTCGCCTAAAAAGTTATACAGCGTTGCACGCTCTAAATAAACATCATCACGAAGTTTGGCAGTCTCCAGATTAGCTTCAACAAAATTCAGTCGTGCTTCTGCAGAATAGTTCAGCTTTTTGTAAAGCTGGTCAAGTTCCATCAGTACACGGGCATCTGTTCTATCCAGCGCGAAGGCTTTTTCAAAACAAATTAAAGCTTTTGCCGGGTCATTACGTTTATTATAATAGGCTATACCCAGATTCCTGAATACGGTTGGGAACGTATCGTCCAGTTTTGCCGATGTTTCCCAGGCTGCGATGGCATCATCATACTGCAGTTTATCATAAAACAGGTTGCCTAAATAATAAGGTGCTTTGGCATCGGTGGGCACGAGCTCAGCGGCCAGTTTCAGTACGCTGACCTCTTCCAGCCTATCGGGGAAGCACAGGTACGAATCGGCAGCTGAGGCCTGTTTAAAATATGCGGAAGCCTGTTCATTATTGCCTAACCTATACGCAAAGTAGCCCAGGTAATAATATACCATCGGGCTGGTAACATCACCGTTCACCGCATAATTCAACAAATCGGCAGCTTCCTGGTACAGGCCGGCATTGGCGTAATCAAGCGCGTATTCAATGTAATTTTGGTAATAACCGCGCGATAGTTTAATAAGTTCATTAAGGGTGGCAGTGCCTTTTCCTCTATTGCCCAAAGCTTTGTAAGCATAAACCAACTCAAACAAAGCACCTAAGTTAAACGCATCCCTTTTTATTGCCGCTATAGCTACCTCGACAGCATCTTCAAAACGCCAGAGCTTACGGAAAGCCGCCGAGCGCAAAACATAGGCTTTACTGTTATTGGCATTTCTATCCAAAGAAGATAAGGAATGATCAAGCGCCAGTTCATAATCGCCATTCTCCAGGTCGATCTGTGCTACCGAAAAATAGCCGCTATCTTTCCAGGCATTGCTCCAGGTGGCTTTGTAAAATGCTTTGTATGCATCCTCTTTTTTGCCGAGGAATTTCAAAGCCAAACCTAAATTATAATAACACTCGCTATCGTAAGGATTAGGGTTACGCTGGGTGATAGTTTCAACCGCCTTGCGGAAGTAAGGTTCACCTTTGGCAAACTGTCCGCGGCGCAGGTACCATAAGCCTAAAGCATTATTATTGCGGATATCTTTGGGATCGCGGCGCAGGGCTTCCTCATAGTAAGGAACCGGGCTATAAGTAGCATGGCGGTACTGCTCCAGGTGTTGGCCTGTTAAAAACAACTGCTCGTTATTTTCCACATCGGCAGGCAGCAGGGCCGGCCTGGCAGCTTCGGGGATATTATTAAGCTTATTGCTTGCCGCATCATATTTAATGAGTTCTTTGCCCGCTGCCGAATGTACGGTAAGCAGCAAAAGGCTCTCGTTAATATCCTTAACGGCTATCTCGCGGGTATAAACCTGTTCTGGTACAATGCAAACTTTTTCGCTCAATAATACTTTGCCATCATGCTGCAGTTTGATGTTCAGGTTGTTTTGCTCGCCGGTCACGTAAACTTTCAATAGTAGTTTGCCCTCCGTATAATCAAGTGCCAGCAGGATATCTTTGGTAGCATTTTTTACAACGCCAAGCTCGCGGTATGGCATAAAGTATTGGGTAAAATGTTTTTCCTCGTGCGGCATCAACCAGGTAAAATCGGGTTGGTTATCGGTAAACATACCCGTCATGAGCTCAATGTAAGGGCCATCCTCGTCGGTTAGGTTCCTGTCCCAGGCCAGGCCGAAATCGCTGTGGCCCCAGGTCCACTGTTTTTTGCCGGGCGATACATGATGATTAGCTACGTGCAGCAAACCAGCCTGACTGTCATGCTCATAACCGCCTACAAAATCGTAATTGGAGTTGATAGCCATGTACGACGTTGGCACCGGAATGTTTTTATACCTTGAGATATCTGTTCCCGGCGAGTAATCAACTTTATAATAAGTTCCTGTAGCGATTGGGAATGTAGAAACATCGCGTTTGCCATGATCAAAAACCGCGTTCACATCAGGCGGAAAAACAGACTGGTAATCGTCATTAACTTTCACCGCCGGGTTAGCCCACCATAAAAAGGTTTGCGGCAGGGCCGAGCGGTTATAGAGCTTTGCTTTTATTTCGATGTAAGCCTTATCCGGGTGCAGCGTAAAACCGGCCATACCTTTGGTATGGAACATGCGCTCCACTTCATTAACCCAAACGGTTTTGCTGCCATCGGCATTTTCTTCAATCTTATAGTCAACCGGCTCAAAAGTACTTGGGCGATGGTGCTGCGGCCAGTTAAATTCAATACCGCCCGAAATCCAGGGACCGGTTAAACCTACCAGTGCCGGTTTAATTACCTGGTTATAATAAATGAAATGACGGTCCCTGATTTTGTCATAAGCCATCTGGATACGGCCGCCAAGCTCGGGCAGGATGAGTACTTTGAGGTATTTATTCTCGAGGTAAAGGCCTGCGTATTCTTTATCTTCTTTTTGGTCGTAAATTTTTTCGATAACCGGGTTAGGGTACACCTTGCCGCTGCTGCCCTGGTAAACGCGCTTTTCAAAAAACATGGGGTTTTTATCGGGCTTCCCTATACCGTAGGTTGGGATAACTACCTTCTCTTCCCAAACATTTACATACAAATTATTCATGTGGCTTATGATTATTAATGTCTTACTAAATTTTCTTCTAACTCTTCAAGGGTTTGGCCTTTGGTTTCTTTTACTTTTTTAAGCACAAACAAAAAGCCTAAAAAGCAGATCACCGCGTACATATAAAATGGCCCGTAAGTGCCCAGTACCTTAGCCAGTATCGGGAAGGTGAACACCAATATAAAATAGGCAGCCCATAATGATACAATGGCCACCGTTGATGCCGCGCCGCGGATTTTATTAGGGAAGATCTCTGAAATAAGTACCCAGGTTATAGGCGCAAGTGAAAGCGCGTAAGTGCTGATGGCCAGCAACACAAATATGGATACCAGCCCGGCCGCTAAGTGATTTTGCAGCAGGTAAGCCAATACAATATAAAATATGGACAAGCCCAATGAACCGATGAGCATCAACGGCTTACGGCCAAGCTTATCAACCTGCCACATGGCCAGCAAGGTAAAAACCAGGTTAACTATACCGATAGAAACAGTTTCAAACAGCTGCTGGTTTAAGCTTGAACCCACCGAGGCAAAAATGGTTGAAGTATAGTTAAACACCACATTGATGCCACAAAACTGTTGAAACACAGCCAGTGTAATGCCTATCAATACGGCGGGGCGTACGCTTTTTTCAAATACGGCGCGGTACGATTGCTTTTTTGCGCCGCTAAGCGATTTTTCAATAGCCTGCTGTGTTGAAGTCACAAACTCTTCGGAGCCTATTTTGTAAAGTACCTTTTCGGCATCAGCGTGGTGGCCGGCCTTGATCAGCCACCTGGGGCTTTCGGGCAGGGCTATAACCCCTAATAAAAATATCGCGGCAGGTACCGTGCCCAAACCAAACATCCAGCGCCAGGCATTATCGCCGCTGTCGGCCAAAAAATAGTTGCACAGGTTGGTAATCAGGATGCCCAATACCACGGTAAGCTGGTTGATAGCTACATTACGCCCCCGAACCTGTGCCGGGGAAATTTCGGCAATGTACATGGGGCAAAGCATTGATGCCATCCCTACCCCTATGCCCGCTGCAAAACGCAGAATGATAAAATAAGTAAGCCCGGTTGAAAAGGCTATACCCAGTGACGATACCGCGAAAATAAACGCCGCAACCATGAGACCTGGTTTACGGCCGTATTTTTCGGCAATGCGGCCGGCTATGATACAACCCACGATACAGCCCAGCGCCAGGGACCCGGTAAGGAAGCCCTCCCAAACAGGGTCAAGCGCAAACTCCTTGCGGAGGAACGGCAGCGCGCCCGATATTACGGCAAAATCAAAGCCGAACAGGTAACCGCCCAGTGCCGATATAAAGGAGATCCCTATAATATAGCCGCTGTTAAACTTTACTTCTTTTTTAAAATCGATGGTCATTTGATACTGGTTAGTTTCTTCTCTCTGTATAAATTTACTTTAATTAAAGTCCGTTATTAAATAAGCTTTGGGCTTTCTGCCTTTTGCTTTCAGCTTCATAGGGTGCCAAACTTGTATAAAATGCTTTGGTTATATACATCGCCTGCCCGCAATACAGCTTGCGGAAAATCAGGATGATTGATGCTATCCGGATAATGCTGACACTCCAGGCACAACGCATCAAAAGGTTTCGCCCCCTGGCCAGTATGCGTAGCCGTAGTGCTGCTTAAATAATCACCGGTGTACAGGAACACGCCGGGATAATCCGTATAAACTTTAAGGGCACGGCCCGATGCTTCGTCGGTTAAAAGAGCGGCATAAGTTAAGCCGTTCTCCCTGGCTCCCCTGTTGATAATGTAAAACAGGTTAAGGCCCTCAACATGGTTTTCATCTATATTAAATTTATCGCCCAGCTTGTTATTATTGAAAGCCTTTTGCCCGGCTGGTATAATTGCCCCGCTCGGCGTATAGTCTTCGTGCAAATCCACAATACTATCCGATAGCAGGGTAAGTTTGTGGTTATAGATCTTACTTTTAAATGCCGATAAATTAAAGTAAGCGTGATTGGTAAAATTTGCTATCGTAGCTTTGTCGGTAGTAGCTTTATAATTGATCAGCAACTCATTATCATTGCTCCAGGTATAGATAACCATAAGCTCCAACTTACCGGGATAACCCCCATCGCCATCAGGGCTGGTCAGGGTCATCATTACACCATTATCAAAAGCTTCGGCAGTAAACACCCTATAGTTAAAACCGCTTTTACCGGCATGGTTGGAATTTTTACCTTCATTGGCATCCAGGTGAAAAGTTTCGCCTTCGAGCTGAAATTTTACCCTGCTGATACGGTTGGCGTACCGGCCTATGGTTGAGCCGATGTAGCAGCTATCGGTTAAATACCCGTTCAGGTCAGGAAAACCAACTACCACGTTTTCAAAGTGCTGCAGCCTGTCGGGCACCGCAACTGAAACAATGGCCGCGCCGTAATTGGTAAGTTCAACATAGGCCCCGCTCCCGTTTTCAATTTTGAAAAGATAAACGTTATGACCGTTATGCTGCCCCCATAAACGGGTTGTGGTGTTAACAGCCATGTACGTTCAGATATTTAAATTGTTTGTTCATAAGTTATCAGCTTCATTAAACAGCCAGGTAATTTGCCTGACTTGTTTTAGCCCTAATTGGTTTTGGTAAACCTACTATGAAACAGGTGTTAAAAAAATGGATATTCTTTAAAAAGTGATGGATAATACTATCATTTGCCGGCAGCTATTAAAATCTTGCCGGGATAAAAAAAATAAATACCTTTAATCGCCAGTTATACAGCAGCGTTATGAATGCGATAGCCGAACCTAAAAAACGGATCAAAGAAGGTTTTATCGGTCAAAAAATGATCGTATTGCCACCAAACATAAAAAAAGCCATCACCAGCAATGCTTTGATCAAAGGCTTTTACCTTACCGCTATCGGCTATTATCCCAAGGCGGCCTTTCATGACCGTGAACGCCGTACAGGCAGTAACGAATATATTTTTCTTTATTGCGTTGATGGAGAAGGCTATGTTTATTTAGGGGGCCAGGGCCACACCCTTAAACCCAATACTTTTTTCATCATCCCCCGTAACGTGGCACACCGTTATAAAAGCTCGGAAACCAATCCCTGGAGCATTTACTGGGTACACTTCAGCGGGCTAAATTCGCACCTGATCTATGAGCGCTCGCTCGAAAACGGGCAGCCTGCGGTACAATCCGTTCCGTACGACAGCAGCCGGATTAAGCTGTACGAGCAAATCTATGCCGTGCTTGAACACAGCTATCATGAAAAAGAAATGGAGATTGTTAACATCAACCTGCTCAATTTTATCTCCTCGATGGTGTATTATAAGCAAACCAACCCGGTTGATTATGATAACGATTTTGTGAGCAACTCCATCGCTTATATGAAAAAACACATCAGTCAAAAGTTTGAAGTGATGCATTTGGCAAAACAACAGGGAATTTCGGCATCACATTATTTGCGGCTGTTTAAACAAAAAACAGGCTCATCACCTATTAACTATTTTAACCTGCTCAAGATTCAAACCTCCTGCCAGTACCTGTACTTTACCGACAGGAGCATTAAGGAAATTTGCTCAGAACTGGGCTTTGACGACCCTTATTATTTTTCAAGGCTGTTTACCAAGCTGATTGGGATGTCGCCGTCAAAGTACAGGAAAACACATAAGCGGTAGGCCGACGCAGGTTCGGGTTAAAGCCGTCGGCGAGGAATGCCAGGGAATAAAACAGATGACTTAGTTACTCCTCATCCTTTCACTCTCCTCTTTTGAACCGCTTTCCGGTTTCCCCCGGTTTGCCGGTCTTGTACCACCAAACGACTTTGAATAAGTAAGTTTAATTACCGGGAAACGTCTGGTTTCGGTATTGACAAGTACGTTGCTCTTTATGTCAAAAGCCTCACGTGCAAGTGTGCCGTACCGCACATGGATCTGCGCGGCACTAAACACATCGGCCACTGATAACTGCAGGCTACCCCCGTTATTTTTCAGCTCTTTTTTGATCCCTGCATTGATCACCCCAAAACCATCAACCCTCGTTGTGCCATTGTATGACAGGGAATTGTACTGCCCCGATACCTCTGCCGAAAGGCTGCCGGGCAGCTTAAACAACTGGTTAAAATTAAAGGAATACCCGAAGTATGATTTGGTTAATGGATGTAAAGTATAATCTTCCTTAAACTGTCTCAAACCGCCAACAAAGCTATAGGTCATCTCCCACCAGTTGCTTACTTTAAACGGCACATTGGCCTGCAAGGTAAAGTAGTTTTGATACGGCAGATTTTGTGGCGAAATGAACAAAATATCGTGCGCGGGACTTTCGCTGAGCTGATAGCGGGCTATGGCATTATCATCCCGGCTGTAAAGCAGGGAAAAGCTATAGTCGCCATAGTTATAGCCCAGTTTTATATTATTGGTGATGGTTGGTTTAAGAAAAGGATTACCGGTGTAAACCGCCGTAGGGTCGCTGTATGCAAAGTATGAGGCCAGGTCGTCATATGATGGACGGCTGATCCTTTTGGTATAGGATAGCTGCAGCTCGGACCGGTCGCCCAGCTTTTTGGTAAACAGCACTGTCGGAAACAGCTTCCCCAGTTTACGGTCTACAATGTTGCTGCCGGTTTGTGGGTTATCCATATTGGTATAGGAATATTCATAACGTACTCCTGTATTAAGGCTTATGCTCTTACCAAGCTGCCAGTTAAGGGACAGATAAGCCGCGCCAATATCTTCCTTCATGTATATGTTCGCAGCGGTTTGCATATTGCGCTCCCAGGCCCCATTGTTAAAACTTTCGATACCTGAAGAGCTTGAACTGCCGGTATGCGTTCCTTTAATACCTGTTTCCAGTTTTAGTAAGGGTGATGGCTGGTTGGTATAATCGGCTTTAAACACGCCTACGTTGATGGCCGTATTGGCAAATCCGCGTTGCCTTTGCGCGCTTACACTGTTGTTGGCGTACACCTGCTCGCCATATTTGTTTACAAAGGAAGTATTAACTTCACTTGGACTGTTATTTCCATAATGGATATAATCAGCTTCCACGCTTATCTTCTCCCCTTCCTTCAGTACATGTTCAATATTGAGCGAGCTGGTTAGGTTATCCCAGTGCCCGTTCCCGTTAATATGCCCAATATACCTGAGCAGTGAATCGGGCAGGATCTTATACCCCGCGTTACTGTAGGTATAAGTGGGCGAATGGCTGTTGTTATAGCTCAGGTTACCGCTTAGGGTAGTTTTAGGATCCAGCTTAATATCAGCCCCCAGGGTAGCATTGTGATTATTGCTGATCCTTTTAGTTTTTGTGTAAAATTCTGTCTCGGCATTGCCTCCGATAAAGGGCATGTACTGGCTTCCGGTAATAAAAAGATCGGTATAGGTCCTGTCGTGCTGGAAAGTGTAGGAGCCATACAGGTTAACATTTTTAGTATTATGATTGAGGTTGATGCTGGCCGTGCCTTTTTCGCCCATGCCGTAACCGCCGGTTAAGGAATAGGAGCCGTTTGTTCCCTGCTTTTTGCTTTTCTTCATTACAATATTGATGATGCCGGCACTGCCTTCAGCATCGTATCCGGCGGGCGGGGTGCTCAGCAGTTCTATTTTTTCAATATTATCGGCACTGGTACCATTAAGCAAATTCATGACCTGGGCAAGTGGCATACGCACCAGCTTGCCGTTGATCATTACTGTAGCCCCGCTTTTACCGTTCAGGGCAATACCATTATCCCGGTGATCGATAGTTACCCCCGGCAATCGTTCCAGCACCTGCAGGGCCGTACTGCCTTTGGTAAGCACGCTGCTTTCAACATTTACCACTAAGCCATCGCTGCGCTGCTGGTACAATGGCTTATTTGCCCGCACTACCACCTCGCCCAATTGCCGGGTGTCCTCCTTCATCACAATAACAGCAAGATATTTTGCCTCTCTGCTCCCGCTGATTTCAAAAGGCGATGAAAACCAGGTTTGATAGCCGATACTGCTTAACCGCAGCCGGTAATTTCCGGAAGGGGCATCCGCGATATTATACCCCCCCTGCTCATTGGTAAGCATACTTTTGACCGAAGATGAATCTGCAGTTCTGACAAGCGATACGGTGACATACGGCAAGGGCTGGCTACCGGCTGTGGTAACCCTGCCCGACACCTGGGCATTTACCATTTGTGCCAGGCAAACAAGTAACAGGCTGATGCATAAAGTTTTCATGTGGCGTTTGTAACCTTTTTTGACGGTTATACCGGCAAATAAAAACGGTGCTTTAATCTTTAAAAAACATGAATGATAAGTGACATGAGATAATTGATGAGATACACAGAAACAGGTTAATCGGTTTAAAACCAAAACTATATTGCCTTTTTTACGGCTTATAAGTTAAAGCCTGCATTTGGTCAATTATTTGTGCAGGTTGATACAATGGCGATGCATAAATAAGTGCAATTGCTGTATCTTTAGGTAGGATGTCGAAAAACACTAACATTCCCTCAGGGTCTCTCGCAGATTTAAGTTTACCCATAAAATCAATAGTCAAATTGGGTAATCTTAATAAGTTGAACCCCTCTGGGGTTCGGGTATGGGGTGTGACGTTATTTCTACAAACCTGTTCCCCCTCTGGGGGATTTTACAATTTAATAAACATGTATTAATTGCCCAAGGACAGATGCACCAGAGGTGCAAAAGGTTTGTAGCTCGTAAAGTTATAAAATACCCTTTGCCCCAGAGGGGCAAAACACGACGACTTGCTGTTTAAACGACACGCAATTTTGTGGGTAAACTTAAAACTCGCAGAGGACCCTGATGTCTACGCCATGCAGGTTCGCTTTTCCAATTCAGGTAGGGCGGCGGACCTCAGGGTCCTCTGCGAGAGACCCTGAGGGGACAGGGAAAATATATTTGGTGTTGAGGGGTGTCATCCTGAACCTGTCGATGGACGCGCGCAGAGGCTTGCCCACCATGCTTCGAGAGCCTCAGCATGACACTTGTTTTTTATTATTATGATTTAATATGAACAGTTTATCCGTTGATACATTAAACCAAAACTGGCTGTTTAAATACAAGCTGTACCATATCCCTTTTTGGTGTGTGTACCATTATTTTTGGTTCACCATAGCGGTAGCTAATCCAGTGGCAGCGGCCAAATCCATGTTCTTTTCGGCTTATAGCGTCAAAATTCTGGCATATGTGGTTTTCCAGGCCCTATCGGTATATTTTAACCTTTACTTTTTAATGCCGCGGTTCATGAAAAAAGAGAGGCTTACCCAATATGTAATTTATCTTTCGCTAACCATCATCGGCACATCATCGCTTATTAACGGCGGTTATTATTTAAGCGCTTTTTTCGCAGGCTGCTCGGTTAAAAAAATGTTTGGCGTTGATCCGGGCAATTTCATGAGCTTCTATAATACCTCCTTCCCCTCTACCGTAGCCAGTATGACTTTGGGTATGAGTATTAAACTCACCAAAAACTGGCTGCAAACCCAGCACCGCCAGCAGCTGCTCGAAAAAGAGAAACTGGAAACCGAACTTAAATTCCTGAAATACCAGTTTAACCCGCATTTCCTGTTCAACAGCATCAACTCCATATTTTTCCTGATCCATAAAAACCCCGGCATGGCGTCGGCATCACTCGCCAAATTTTCTGAATTGCTGCGGTACCAGTTGTACGAGTGTAACGACCAGCAGATCCCTTTAGGAAAGGAGCTTAGCTATCTCGAAAACTTTATTGAACTGGAAAAGCTTCGGCAAAACAATAATGTGCATGTTACCTTTGAAGCAGATGAACCGATGCCCGGCCATTTAGGCATAGCCCCCTTTATACTCATGACCTTTGTAGAAAACGCGTTTAAGCATGTATCCAAAGACGCAGAGCACCCTAACCGGATTGCGATTAGATTGGAATTGAAAGACGATCAACTCAATTTTTACATTGCCAACAGCATATCAAACGATCCGGGAACCGAGGTTGTGAACTATGGTGGTATCGGCCTGAAAAATGTAAAGCGCCGGCTCGACCTGATTTACCCCGGCCTTCATAAGCTGGAGATCCAAAATACCGGAGACCGCTTTGAGGTACACCTGCAATTAACTTTAACCGAACTGGAACAATCATCCGCAACCTTTCAAATGGCCTCACTATGATGAACTGTGTAATAATAGATGACGAGCCCTTAGCCCGCGAAGGATTAGCCAGCTATGTACGCGAGGTTGATTTTTTGAATTTAACCGACACCTGCGAAAACCCGCTCGAACTGATCAAATTACTTGATCACCAGGCTATCGACCTGATATTTTTGGACATCCAGATGCCGAAGATGAACGGTATTGATTTTTTAAAGATCATGCAGAAACCGCCGATGGTGATCATCACCACAGCCTACCCCAGCTATGCGCTTGAAGGCTTCCAGCTCAATGTGCTCGATTACCTGCTGAAACCCATCACGTTCGACCGCTTTTTTAAATCGGCCAATAAGGCTAAAGATTATCACCGCCTGCTTAACAATTGGGCCCAGCCCGGTGCACCAAAAACGGAAGCGGATGAAGGCTACTTCTTTATCAAATGCGGTAATAAATACGAAAAGATTTACTTTGATGAGATCCTGTACGTGGAGGGGATGCAAAATTACGTTACCATATTTACTGCCAAAGGCAAATATATCACGCTGCTTAACCTCAAAAGCCTTGAACAAAATTTAGATAACAAGCTCTTTATCCGTGTACATAAATCATACATCGTATCAACCAGCCAAATTGATGGTATTGAGGGGAATGATATTTTTATCGGTCAGCACCGCATCCCTATAAGCCGCAATTACCGCGAGCAGGTGATCCGGCAGGTTGTTGCAAATAAACTATGGGATAAAATAAAATTTTCGTGATATATTTATATATCCGTTTTTAACCTTTATCCTGTTTGAGCTATGGCCAAAAACACCAATAAAACCATCGAAACTGAAGCAAGCGTAACAGACTTTATCAACACTGTTGAAGATGAAACCAAGCGTAGTGATGGTTTCAAAATCATTGAACTGATGCAGGATGTAACCGGCCTTGAAGCAAAAATGTGGGGACCGGCAATAGTTGGTTTCGGCAGCTATCACTACAAATCTGAAGCAGGCCGTGAAGGGGATGCCCCGCTGGTAGCTTTCTCGCCCCGTAAAAGCTCCTTCAGTTTATACCTTCCGGGCTATGACGGAAAAGTTCAGCTATTGGAAAAGTTAGGAAAACATAAACAAAGCGGCGGCTGTACACATATTGTTAAACTGGCCGATGTGGACAATGTGGTATTGAAACAACTGATCAAAGGTGCGTTTGAAAAGGCAAAGACACTGCATAAGGGTTAATTTGGCAAAGGCACAACTTATCCACCCTGATACCAGGGACACAGGACGCGCGCCAGACGCACATAAGGGTTGAGACTATCGAAACAACCTTAAATAAGTTCCTTTACTAATTTCCCCAACACCTTAAAACTCTCTTCAACCACCCCGTCAAAAGCTAACCCAAAACTAATGCGGATAAAATTGGTAAAACGCCCGTCTACACTAAAGATCTGGCCGGGAGCTATGCTGATGTTTTGCGCTATTGCCAATTGATACAGTTCAAAGGCATTTACCTTCTTATCCAGCTCGACCCAAAGCGCATAGCCGCCCTGTGGCCTGCTGATCTTTGTACCTGCCGGGAAATGCGTTGCGATAGCCTGTGTATACCGCAGGCACTGGGTATATAACGCCTTGCGCAAATGTCTCATGTGCAGGTCATATCGCCCGGTTTCAAAAAAATGACCAATGGCCGCCTGTGTAGGTGTGGCCGAGGCTATGGAATGCATCATTTTAATATTCAGCACCTGTTCTTTAAACCTGCCCGGAATGCACCAGCCTACCCGGTAACCCGGCGCTATTGATTTGGATACCGATGAACAAAGGATCACCCAGTCATCCTTATCATAACTTTTGCAGGCGCGCGGACGGCTTTTTCCAAAATAGATCTCACCATAAATATCATCCTCAATTAGGGGAACTTGCTTTTCAGCAAGCAGGCGTACCAGTTGCTGCTTACGCTCGTCGGGCATGCAAACTCCTATTGGGTTACTAAAATTGGTAACAAACAGGCATACTTTTACGGGCACTTCATTCATGGCCCGCTCCAGGTATTCCAGGTCGAGGCCGGTATCGGGGTTCACCGGAATTTCCAATACTTTCAAATCCAGGCTAAGCATTACATTGAAGATCCCGAAATAGGTGGGACTTTCAATGGCAATGGTATCTCCGGGCTTGGTGAGCGCCCTTAAGCAAAATATTAAAGCTTCCAGGCAGCCCTGCGTTGTGATCACATCATCTTCGGTAATATTACCACCCCAGTTAAAGGCGTTTTTAGCCACCTGTTTGCGCAAAGCAATATTACCCTGCGGGTTTTCATAAGTGATATTACCCGATGGACTATTACGGATAGATTCCATCATGGATTTACTGAGCTTGGCCAGCGGAATCAGGCTGAGCGGCGGCGATGAGCGCGAGAGCTGCAAAACGCTGTCTTCCGACATGTTGCGGTAAACCATCGCAATCATTTCGGCAACACTGGCCTGCTCAACCTTTTTGAGCGGAGGTTTGGTTTCGGGCATGCTGGTAAAACGGGCGGGCAGGTATTTTACATAATAGCCCGATTTAGTACGTGCCTCTATTAATCCCAGGTTCTCCAGCTCAACATAGGCCTTATAAGCCGTACTCATGCTGATGCCCTGCCCCTGGCTCAACGCCCTTACCGAGGGCAGTTTGTCGCCGGGTTTCAGCAGGTTTTGTTTAATCTGCTTTTCAATCCGGGCAGCAATTTGTGCGTATAAAAACTCGTAATCGGCAGTCTGAGCGATGCTTTCCATGCAAAAATCTGTTATGCCCAAAATTAATAAAACTGCATCTGTTTTTCTATCGGCAGATACTTTTATTTTGTATCGATCAAATAATTAAACACATGGAACTACAGGTTATCGATTATCAGCCGCAGCACGCCCCCTACTTTGAAAAATTTAACAAAGCTTGGCTTGAAGAGTATTTTACTGTTGAGCCTTTTGATAAATGGGTTCTGGAAAACCCCGACGAGGCCATCATTAAAACGGGCGGCAGTATTTACTTTATCACTTCAAACCAAAAAATTATTGGCACCGTAGCGCTGCGATATATAGAAGACGGTGTTTACGAGCTTACCAAAATGGCGGTGGATAAAGACAGTCGCGGAGCTGGCGCCGGTCAGTTTCTATGTCAAACCGGTATTGATAAAGCGCGTGAACTGGGTGCAAAAAAGTTGGTATTGTTTTCAAACAGGGTGCTTGAAAATGCCATCCACATTTACCGCAAATTGGGCTTTACCGAGATCCCTGTTGAGCCGGGCACCTATAAGCGTGCGGATATCATGATGGAAATAAACTTCACAAATAACTAAACCTAATGGAAAATATACTAAGCGAACAGGAAGTACAGCAACTGAGGGCCGAAACCCGGGGCACCACAAAAACCATCCACTTTAACAATGCTGGCTCATCCCTGCACCCCGATGTGGTTGTTGATACCGTGATAGACTATCTGTACGAAGAAGCGCAAAACGGCGGTTATGAAACAGAGTATACTTACCGCGAAGAGCTGGAAAACACTTACACCCTCATAGCCCGGCTCATCAATGCCCATAAGGATGAAATTGCCATTGTTGAAAACGCCAGTATCGGCTGGTGGCTTGCCTTTAATGGCATTGATTTTAAACCCGGCGATGAGATCATTACCTGCGAAATGGAATATGTAACCAACCTGATAGGTTTGCTGCACGCTCAAAAAACACTGGGTGTTGAGTTTAAAGTGATCCCCAATGATGAGCAAGGTAATTTCCGGCTGCAGGCTTTGGAAGATGCTATTTCTGACCGGACAAAGCTGATAGCCGTAACCCACATCCCCTCAACCGCAGGGGGTATGATCCCTGTTGCCGAAATAGGAAAAATAGCACGAAGGCATAATATTTTGTACCTGCTTGATGCCTGCCAGAGCGTTGGCCATGTGCCGCTGGATGTACAGGAATTAGACTGCGATATGCTGGCTGTAACCGGCAGGAAGTATTTGCGGGCGCCGAGGGGCACCGGCTTTTTATATGTACGCAAGGAGATACAGGATAAATTAAAACTGTTTTTCATGGATGGCTTCACTACGCAATGGGTAACCGAAACTGATTTTAAACCACGCAGTGATGCCCGCCGTTTTGAAGTGTATGAGAAAAGTCGCGCCCTAACCCTTGGCCTTGGCAAAGCGATTGAATATGCACTCAACATAGGCATTGAGCGTACCTGGCAGCGGGTGCAATATTTAGCCGGTTTACTACGCGAAAAACTAAAAAATATTAACGGCGTAACCGTTCATGATTTTGGCGATGAGTTATGCGGCATTGTAACTTTTTCGGTAGATGGCGTGGAAGCCACAACGGTAAAAAACAAACTGGCCGAAAGGCACATCAATGTATCAGTTGGCAAGGCGGTTTCAACCCTCATTTATATGAACAAAAATAAGCTGGGCAATATTGTAAGGGCTTCAGTACATTATTACAATACCGGGGAAGAGATTGATACCTTATGCGGAGTTTTGGAGGAGTTGGTTAGAGTAAAGCTTAATTTAATCTCGACGGACTTTTAGGTGAAAACAACTCCCCAACGTCATGCCGATTTGTTTCGGCACCCCATCAAACAGGTAGTCGGTTTTCCAGGCACGGTTGCTTAGCGAGTGGGTGTTGAAACACCAACATGACATATTTTTATTATGATACAGGGGCGTGAACAATGCAATAACGTTTTTTTTTAAACTCCTTTATAAGTTATCTTTGAGCCTGATCCATGCACCACATATGAAATATTTCGCCACCCTTTTATTCGTCCTCTTCATTAGCCAACACAGTTTTGCGCAAAGTCATAAAGAACAGATCGTTGCTTTCAGGCAAAATTATAAGGATGATTTTTTGAAAGATCCGCGATCACCGCTTAAACAGGATGACCTCCAATTTTTAAGGTTTTACGATGCCGATAGTACCTACCGCGTAACTGCTAAAGCTGAATTATTGACTAATCAACCAACTTTTATTATACCTACCTTCAGCGGTGCAGGTAGCCAATATATACGTTATGCCCAACTTTCGTTTACGCTAAAGGGTAAACCAATGCAGTTAACCATTTACAAAAGCATAGCGCTGTCGCAAAATCCGGCGTTTAGTAATTACCTGTTCCTGCCCTTTACCGATGCTACCAACGGCTCTGAAACCTATGGCGGAGGCCGCTATATCGACCTTACTACCAAAGACATTAAAAACGGCTCGATTGTTATTGACTTCAATAAAGCCTACAACCCGTACTGCGCTTTCAGCAGCGGCTATTCATGCCCTAAACCTCCGGACGAAAACCGGGTTGATATGGCTGTTGAAGCGGGTGAAAAAAACTTTGGGAAAGGGCATTGATCTAAACCAATGTTAAACAAAGCCCATTGATTATTTATTTTTTACCTTATATAAAATACCGGCATCGATGTGCGCTCCTGGTGATGAAGATGAAAGGTTCAGGTAATCTTTTGGTATGCCTTTGGTTTGTACTTCGCTCAGGGTCACTTTTCCAACTTTTTGGATATTTTGTTCTATAGGCTTATTTAGCCGGTCGGGCTTTAGGTCCTCTTCGTTAAAGCCCAAATAAAAAGCGTTTTGGGAAATAAGTGAATTGGCAAACTTATAGTTAGCATGGGCTCCACGGTATCCTATCCAAAAATAATTGCAATTGGTTATTATATTATCACTGAACGTAAACGGCATATTGGAGCTCTGGCCGTAGCCGTACCAAACAGCACCTTCGTAGGCCCCGTAAATGATGGAATGAGTGAGCGAAAAATCCCTGATCCCGAGGAATGCCATAACGGCGTTTTTTACCCCATAAAATATACAATGGTCTACGCGGATACCGGCACCCTGGGCAAAAACCCCTCCTTGTATAGGTGCAGAATTCTTTTCCCCGATAAAATAACACTGAGAGATTTCCAGTCCGGTCAATGTGCTGTCCCTCCTTTCTATAACGTAGTAATACTCGGATGCCGGGTTTGGGTTACCTGTGAACTTCAGTCCTTTAATCGTTACATGGTTCCGGGCGACCTGGAAAGCGGAGCAGGCATGCCTTAATTTACCAACCCTGTTGGAATCGGCGAGGCATTGGATAACCGGCATTTTGGCCGGTGTCCAGTCCGGGTCACCGGGCATGACCATCGCTTCGAAGGTATATTTTGCAGCAACCTGCCGGTTACTCTCCTCACGAACCACCAATGCATTTATAAGGGTATAAAGGCCGGGCGCTATCTTAATGGTAACAGGTTCTTTGCCGCTAAACGTATTTGCTTTGATTACAGCTTTTTCCAGGCTTGCCAACGGTTCAGTTCGCGTACCCGGGGCATCATCCCTGCCCTGGCTTACATTTACATATAGTGTTTGCGCGTTCAGCGGAATGCTCCAAATCAATAATATTATAAAGCTTAAGAATTTTAATGCAGTGGGTTTCATGAGTTAAACTATAAGGCATGCTGCCTGGTAAACAAATGTAAAAGAGCGGAAGGAGTCCTCATATTCATAACAGGTTCAAGTTTGTTCAAGTTTCATCACGCCGGAATCAAAAATATAATCAAACATTACCTCTGAAAACAAAAAGCAGCCCGGCGGTTAAAATAAGCTTTCAAAGTCTGTGGTCACCGGTCTGATAGTTTCAGGTTGTAAGGAAATAAAAATATGCTATGTAGAAACTCTCGCAATTCAACACACAAAACATTACCGGTAACGAGACTGTTACACCCTAAACAAAACCTAACCGGTAAATTTGAACAAAGCCTCCGGAAATATGAACCAAATCAGCAAAGAAGATATCAAACAGGAAGTGTTTGACCTGTACGATGATTACGCACATAACCGCCTCGACAGGCGTTCATTTGTGCAAAAGCTCTCCATGTATGCAGTGGGCGGCCTTACCGTAACCGCGCTAATGAGTTTCCTGATGCCCGATTACCAGGGTGCCATACAGGTAAAATCCGACGATCCGCGTTTAAAATCGGGCTATATTAATTACCCTTCGCCCAAAGGCGGCGGAACAATTAAAGGATTATTATCGGAGCCTGCAGATGCAAAGAAGAAACTGGGTGGCATAGTGGTAGTTCACGAAAACCGGGGCTTAAACCCTTATATTGAAGATGTGGCGAGAAGAGCTGCCCTTGCAGGGTTTATTACCCTTGCACCCGACGCGCTAACACCGCTTGGCGGCTATCCCGGCAATGATGACGAAGGACGTACCATGCAGGCCAAACGAAATAAAGGCGAAATGGAGGAAGATTTTATAGCTGCCTATGAATACCTGAAAAACCATAAGGATTGCAATGGTAAGGTAGGTGTTGTAGGCTTTTGTTTTGGCGGAGGAATTGCCAATATGATGGCTGTACGTGTTCCCGATCTGGCTGCCGCCGTTCCATTTTATGGAAGTCAGCCGGCTGTTGAGGATGTCCCTAAAATTAAAGCGCCGCTGTTGCTGCATTACGCGGCCCTGGATACCCGGATTACAGATGGCTGGCCGGCATACGAAAAAGCGCTTAAAGAGAATGGCAAAAAATACCAGGCTTATATCTATGAAAACGCGAACCACGGCTTTCATAATAATACAACTCCACGTTATGACAAAGCCGCGGCAGAACTGGCCTGGAAACGGACCGTTGATTTTTTTAATGAATATTTGAATTAAAGGCCGGATACCCGGCCCTTAATTTATAGGGATAAGACCTTACCCGGTATGCTACATAAGCCATAATAAATACGGTCATGTTGAACTTCTGTCAACAACCTATTTGCTAAGCCGCTTGCTAATCAAATCGCCCGCCTGTCTCGTGAGGCGCTGAAACAAGTTACCCATGACATGTTTAAAAACGGCTGTCATGCTGAGGCTCTCGAAGCATGGCGGGCAGGGCCTCTGCGTGCGACCCTTCGACAGGCTCAGGGTGACAGGCCCTCTTTTGTCATTTCGCTTTCAGAGTCTACCGGATTTAATCACTCAACGCGAGGTCCTTTTTTAACAACTTATTCTTTGGGGGTATCTTCTTTGTCTTCCTCTTCCCGTTCTACCGTTATGGTACATTCCGTAACCAGTGCGGCCAGGGTACCTACGGCAGCAAAAACCGGTGCCAGGATCATCCCAAAAAGGCCCACGCTTAACGGAAAGGTCATTAACTCTTTGCCATGCTTGTCTGAAATGGTGATCCTGCTGGCTTTACCTTCGTTAATTATCTCTTTTATCTTTCCCAATAACGCTTCACCGTTAATTGAAAATGTTTCTTTGGTGCTCATGTTTTTTCTAAGTTTTTATATTTAGATGAGCATACCAGCAGCTTGTTACAGGTTTGGCTAAATATGCCAATAGCAGGTGAAATATTAATTTCCTTACTGCAAAGGCTTCTCAATTGGTTACAAAAAAAGCAAACCCATCATGCCGAATTTATTTCGGCACATACGTATGTTTGTACCTTTAAACAATATTAAACACTTATCTCCACCTTCTTCCCGGTTTTAACAGCAAGGTAAATGGCATCAATAATTTTAAGGTCTTTCACTCCCTCTTCGCCGTTTACCGGTACTACCGGTTTTTTGTTATTAAATATAATCTCGCACATTTCATCCATCTGCACGGTTTGGTGTGTGGTAATGGGCTGGTTAAGCTCGCCCAAATGGGTGCGGCCTTTAATTGGCCCGTAGCCGGTAGAAGGCTGCATTTCGGCAAAGCCTTTTTCTCCATCAAGAAAAAATCGGTCGAGATTGTTCATATTGTAGGTTGACAGGCAAGACGCAACCGCCCCGCTTGGGAAGCCGAACTGGAACTGGATGGTTTCATCAACCCCTTCTTTAAATTTCACCGTATCGGTTTTAGTTTCCTGGGCGGTAACCCATATCGGTTCTTCACCGGTCATATAGCGCGATCCGTTGATGGCATAGATCCCAATATCCATCATAGAGCCGCCACCGGCAAGCTTTTTATTCAACCGCCATTGTGTGGGATCGCCGATGGTAAACCCGCATTGCCCCTGAAAAAACCTGACCTTCCCAAACTCACCGTTTTGCCTCATCCTGATCACTTCAAGTGTTTTTGGTTCAAAATGCATCCGGTAGCCAACCAACAATTTTACATTGGCCTTTTTACAGGCATCAACCATCTCCTGCCCCTCTTTGGCATTCACGGCCATTGGCTTTTCGCATATAGCGTGTTTACCGGCTGCAGCTACCCTGATCACAAAATCGCGGTGAAAGCCGTTGGGTGTAATAACATATACCGCGTCGATATCGGGGTTATTTTTAATATTATCGAAGTTCTCGTAGTTGTAGCAATTTTTTTCGGGGATGCCATATTTGCTTTGCCATGCTTTAACTTTTGATGGGGTTCCGCTAATTACCCCAACCAGTTTAGCTTTGGTACATTTCCGCATAGCTTCTGCAACTATGGTTCCATAGCCTCCAAGTCCCATAATAGCCACGCGCAATACCGGGCCGTCATAAACCTGTTCAGTTTGGTCTGTTCCTGCTGCCCATCCCGAGTATGGTACAAGTTGCAGGGCCAGGGCCGATAAGCCCAACTTTTGTAAAAAATCACGACGAGAATTCATAGGTATGTTTTTTGGTTTATGACAATTTACATATTTCCGGATAAAATACACCTAAGTCATCTGATTTTTACAGGGAATAAGGAGCCTCCTTCTAAAAGAAGCTAAAAACAAATAAGAAAATCGTCATTGAGGATTGGTTAGTTATTACCCACGACATAATCAAAAAACGGTTGTCATGCTGAGTAATTTTTATTTGCGCACAAATGATCGCATTGTAGATGACAACTGAGCTGATTGAAAGTCTGCGATTAATATATGCTCGCAAAGCCGCGAAGACGCTAAGAAAAACCTTTGCGACTTAGCGCCTTTGCGAGAAATCAATACCTAAACAATGTGTCAATGGCAGCCAGTCGAAGCATGGTGGGCAAGGCCTCCGCACGCGACCCTTCGACAGGCTCAGGGTGCAATGTCATTAAGTTAAGAGATTGACATGCTGCACCAGAGGTGCAAAAGGTTTGTAGAAACCATTTTGAATAGATTTTTGGTGTGCCAGCGGTACACAACTCCGGTGTTCCGTACCTCTGGCACGGTTGTTATCGGTATAATATTTTGCTACAAACCTGTTCCCCCTCTGGGGGATTTTCCTTAACTTAATGACATTGCACCCTGGGTGACAGGCTCTCTCTGCTTGACGTCATTTCACCTTCAGCGGTACCGGATTTAGACACTCAGGAAGACGAAGATATTACATCCCCTTAGGTTGATTTATTGGTTTAACTGCCCAGTTATTTCCCGGTTGATCGTTCAGATATATGTCGAGCTTACCGCCGTTCCTGATATCGTTGTAACGGATAAAATTATTAGGCATTATTTTGCCATTCAATTTCACCGATCGGATATACATTGATTTGGGGGCCGGTTTATGACAGATGATCTCGAACTTTTTGCCATTTTGAAGCGTGATAGCAATTTTATCAAATAAAGGTGAACACAACAGGTACTCGCCGGAAACCGGGTTTACCGGGTAAAAACCCATAGCAGCGAACAGATACCAGGCCGACATTTGGCCGGCATCATCATTTCCTCCCAAACCACCCGGACCATCACTGTATTCTGTCGCCAGGATCTTGCGTACAGCGGCTTGCGTTTTCCATGGCGATGGTGTATAATTATACATAAAAGGAATCTGGTGCCCAGGCTCATTCCCGTGCCAATACTCGCCTTTTCCAAACAGGCTATCTAACGACTGTTCCAGTTTCTTCGTCCCACCCATCAACTTTGACAAACCAGGCACATCCTGCGGTACATAAAAGGTGTATTGACGTGCGGTACCTTCTGTAATATAAGTCGCCTTTTTATCAGGATCAAAGGGAGATACCCATGTACCATCAGCATGCTTGCCGCGGACAAAGCCACTTGCAGCATCAAATACATTGGCATAATATTTTGCCCGTTTGGTGAGCGAGGTATAGTCGGCAGGTTTTTTTAAAGCTTTTGCAAATTGCGCCAGCGCGTAATCATCATAAGCATACTCCATTGTACGGCTCACCTGTTCCATTTTATGAAAGGCATCACGTACGCTATCTTCTAACGGGATGTATTGATATTTCAAATAGCTATCCAATGCCCTGCGGCCTTTGCCTTCTACATAGTCGGCGCTATTGGCAGGTAATTCAAAAGCGTTATGCCTTAAAATTTGGTAAGCTTCTTCAGCGTCAAGATCAGTGATCCCCTTTAAATATGCCGAACTGATTACAGAAGCCGTATGATCGCCGATCATTTCGGATGTATAGCTATTCCAGCAGGGGAAAACAGGCATCCACCCGCCCTGTTTACCTTTCAGGATCAGTGATTTTGCCAAGTTATTGATCAAAGTTGGGTTCAGGATCTCAAACAACGGCAACTGTGCCCGGTAAATATCCCACATCGAAAAATCATCATAATAATTGCCGTTTGATAATTGTTCCATTTGATAATCGCCGGCAAAACGCGGGTATCTGCCGTCAACGTCATTAAAAAGACGCGGATGCTGCATGGCATGGTAAAACGAGGTATAAAAGATCCGTTTATCCCGCTCATTGTTAGTTGAGATGTTGATTTGACCTAAGGCTTTTTCCCATTTTACCCTGCTGCTTTTTACAACCCTGTCAAAATCAAATCCCGGCATTTCGGCCTGCAGGTTTTTGCGGGCGCCTTCCAAACTGGTAAACGAAGTGCCAATCCTGATGGTTAGCTTTTCGCCTTTATTGAGCTTAAATCCGGCATAAACCCCTGTACCAGCATCGTTTTTGATACTATCTGCAATAAATATTTTATCGCCAGCAAAAGTGCCCGTTTTACCTAAACTCCGTTCAAACCTGATCACAAAGAAACCGCTGAAACCTGCGCTTTTTCCCCATCCCTGGTAAATACGGTGAGCAGGATTATAACCCGATATTTCGCCCTTTTGTTGATCTACTTTCACAAAACCCTCATGATAATCACTATTGGCTTTGATCAATAAATAAAGGCTGTCGGCCTGCTGCATGGTAAACTGCATCATACCGCAACGCTCTGTGGAAGTTACCGAGGCACTCACTTTATATTGATTAAGATTGATGCTATAAACGTGAGGCGAGGACAGTTCATCAGTATGTTTAAATGCGGCGCTATAATCAGCTGTTTTTAGCTTGCCTGTGATGGGCATGATGGTAAAGCTGCCATAGTCCTGCGTACAGGAACCGCTTAACCAGTGCGAACCACGGAGGCCGTTGAACAGGCTGTCCTTATAATAATAAGGAGGTACGCATTTGGTTTCGCCGGATTCCGTTTCGGGTGTCCATTGTGTCATTGCAAATGGGGATGTAACGGCGGGAATAGTATTGGCAAACCGCGTATCGGCGGCCTGCCCATGCTTTAATGCCGAAGCGGTGGTTGCAATAGCAGTACCAGCCATTGGCTGTACATATTTAACCAGGTTTTGCGCAAAAACCGGCCACGGAAACAACAAGAAAATGATATAAATAAACCGGTTTGCAATTTTGGAGATGAATTTCATTCGGACAGGGTATTAACAAAAAAACTTCAGCAAAATACAGCAATCGTTGCTAATTGTTACATGCACGAGTAAAATAATGATGTATAAACAACCTGGCCGGTACTGATAAACTGTAAGGATTAGTTGTTACAGCCTTTCAACCAGCTCTGCCACTTCCAACTATTACAGATAATGGCAAATCTGGCGGGCAATATGTCTGACTGAAGTCACCATTTGTCCGGTTCATGCATCAACCACTTCCATAATCCTGGTGCCGGTGTACTTTTGTTATGCCCGACGACGAGAAAAGCATCTGAAGGCGAATTATTAATCAAACTAATCCGAAAAACATGAACAATGAAACAACATTCAGCCGTCGCCGCTTTCTTGGTATCTCCGCATTAACAGTTGCAGCAGCAGAGTTAGGCGGTCTCGGTTTACTTAAAGCCGAAACCAAGCACGCAGATTCACCGGCACGGCAAAACAATACGCTTTTTTCTACAGCTTCTTTCGACTCGATCAAACAAGTAGATGCAGGCCTGCTTAACATTGGCTATGCAGAAAGCGGTCCGGCAAACGGACAGCCTGTTATCCTGCTTCACGGATGGCCATATGATATACATAGTTATACTGAGGTATCAGCCATACTTGCCAAAGCCGGTTACAGGGTTATTGTACCTCATTTGCGCGGCCATGGTACAACGCAATTCCTTTCGGCACAAACTTTCAGGAACGGACAGCAGGCAGCAATAGCTACTGATGTTATCGCACTGATGGACGCCCTGAAAATAGACCGTGCAATCATCGGCGGGTTTGACTGGGGCGCACGTACAGCTAACATCGTGGCGGCCTTATGGCCCGAACGTTGTAAAGCAATGGTTTCGGTAAGCGGTTACCTGATAGGCAGCCAGGAAGCAAATAAAAAACCACTGCCGCCCAAAGCAGAACTATCATGGTGGTACCAGTTTTATTTTAGTACCGAGCGCGGCCAAATAGGTTACGAGGCAAACCGGCGTGATTTTAACAGGCTCATCTGGGAAACAGCATCACCTAAGTGGAAATTTGACGACGCCACTTTCGCGCAAACCGCCCCGTCTTTTGACAACCCCGACCATGTTGCCATCGTGATCCACAATTATCGCTGGCGCCTGGGCCTTGCCGAAGGTGAGACAAAATATGATGACCTGGAAAGAAAACTGGCAACCGCGCCTCCAATCATTGTACCTTCTGTAACGCTTGAAGGCGATGCCAATGGAGCTCCTCAT
Source organism: Mucilaginibacter sp. SJ (assembly GCF_028993635.1). Classification (NCBI taxonomy): domain Bacteria; kingdom Pseudomonadati; phylum Bacteroidota; class Sphingobacteriia; order Sphingobacteriales; family Sphingobacteriaceae; genus Mucilaginibacter; species Mucilaginibacter sp. SJ. The sequence continues at coordinate 5,205,914 of NZ_CP118631.1, read as the reverse complement.
CCTAAGCCTGCTGATTATGCTGCCCGCTTTAAAGGTAAGTATGCACATCATACTATTAACGGTGGCATAGGCCACAACCTGCCGCAGGAAGCTCCTAAAGCTTTTGCTGACGCAATTATAGAGGCCGAAAGCTTTGCCAGATAAATAATCAATCTTTTTAAAATAACACGTAAACCAGGATAGGAAATGCTAAAAATGCATTTCCTATCCTGGTTTTTTGTTTACTTAAAAGCAGGTACGCACACCTGTCTGTCTTTCTAAAACCCTTTCGCACCTCTGGTGCAATCATCGTTGAGCTCTATCATTAAAATCTGTTACCGACAATCAAATCCTACAAAGGGCAAGGTTGCAGAAAACAGCCCCGTCAATGCCCGAAGCCCGCCCGGGGGCAACTCAAATTGATTGCTTGAATTTGATCGTTTTTATTTGCAAGCTAACTAAATCTGCGAGAGGCTATTATAGGCCAGCAGGCAATAGATGAGTTTGCGTAATGTAAACCTCTATGGGTTTGACCTATGCTTGCTATACCATATATTTTACCAGACTGGCTTTATCAATTGGTTTTACGGGCTACCTTAAATCTGCGGAACAACCTGGTGGAACTCGTAGCAGTATTCAACACCATCATGGCAAAGATTACATACCGCTCATCAACAGGAAAAGGGGCAACCGTTAAAACAGTCGCCCCCTTCTATCTCTTTAGTAAATGAATTAAAATAAGATCACCTTATTTTTTTTCAGAACCATTTTTTGCCGCAGCTTCAATTACACGGGCCACGGCGGCGGCCTGCGATATAAATATAACGTGACTGCCTTTAACCTCGGTGACTACAGCCCCGGCACGCTTATACATTGCACGTTCCAGTTCGGGGTTGATGGCTTTGTCCATAGTGGCTACAATACCGTAAGCTGGTTTGGTTTTCCAGGCCGCCTGTGTTAATGGAGTTACAAAGCTTGAGCCAACAATTGGCTGCTGTGAATCAAACATGAAATCTGCTTTCGCTTCATTCAGATCAGCTGCAAAACATTCGTGAAAGAGCGCTTTATCAAAATACACCAAACCATTTCTATCGGCAGGCAGGATACCATTTTTCGCAAGTGCCGGGCCCGACTGATAAACATCAAGGGTCGACTGGCCAACTTCCGGCGCAAAAGCCGCAACATATACCAAACTTGCTACTTTGGGCGATACGCCGGCTTCGGTAATTACCGAACCGCCCCATGAATGCCCTACCAGCACAGCAGGGCCATCCTGTTTTTCAAGGGCGCGATTGGTTGCGGCAACGTCATCATTGAGCGAAGTAAGTGGGTTTTGCACAAGAGTTACGTTGTATCCATCCTTTTTTAATATTCTATATACACCTTCCCATCCCGATGCATCGGCAAAAGCGCCGTGTACTATCACAATGTTCTTTACAGCAGGTGCAGTTTGAGCCAAACTATTTTTGGGGCTGAAAGTGGATAAAAAGACCGCGGCAGCAGCTATTGTTAGTTTGGTAATGTTGATTTGAGTTTTCATTTTGTTAAGTATTTATTGATTTACTCCCAAAAGTATATTTCAACTTGCCGCATACCGAGCTCAAGTGCTTTAACCCGACAAAGAAGTCCCTGAACCGGACATTTCAACCATTGAAAAAATTAGGTCCAGGCATTACACCTTAATCCAATTAACAGCATGATAAAACCCGTCTTTCCTACGCCATCGTTTTTAGTTTATCCGCCTATCACCGTGACCACAGCAATCAGCGGGACAAAAAACTTTATGGCAGGCTTTAATTAACGTATTGAAGCAGTTTGGATCAATGACATATGGAAGTCGGGGCCTGGATTGTCCGGCCGGCAGCTTAGTTTGTCTGCTTCATCCCGAAAGTGGTTAGATCTCCGTTGTTTTTGCCACAATTTTGAGCCATCAAACAACTCAAAACTACATATCATGACAACAAAAACAGTAAAAACAATCTATTGGATAGGAACAGCAATGACTTCATTATGGTTTGCTGCAAGCGGATTTGGCGAGCTGACCAAAAATCAGTTTGTGTGGGATATCACCTTAAAACTGGGCTACCCTCCGCACTTTATTTATATTCTTGGTGTCGCTAAACTATCGGGAGTAGCAGTTCTTTTAACACCTAACAGATTGCTTAGATTAAAAGAATGGGTATTTGCAGGTATTTTCTTCGATATTATATTTGCTTTTTTGTCTAAAATCGCTGTGCTCGGTTTTCCCGCCACCATTGATGCCATTGTTGCATTTATCATGGTAACGGTAACCTACCTGATGTTCCGTAAACTTTATCCGGCCACGTATGTAGTTCCTGCCGCTTTATAAGCAATGCTAATTTGCAGCAGGCGGGTTCATAAACACTTCGGTTATTTCAGGCTTTAAGCAATCCCCAAAGAGGCTATCCCACAGGTAGCCTCTTTTGTATAATATTACCCCTGCTGCATAATTATCCGGCAGGGGCAGGTGCTCTGCCGGTCACTTAATCTTCAAGAACAGGGGCATCCTTTATTTTTTCTAATACCGAGGCCGGTAAATACGGTCTGCCGCCAGTTGCCGGCACACAGGTGCCCGTAAATACAGCTTTGGTCATTACCTTATTGTTGCATATTATTGATTGTTTAAAGTGCAGCTTGGGTAAGCCCCCTTTATCAGTATACAAGGTGCAGGTAACTTTAAATTCATCGCCCTTTTTCAGTGATCTGAGAAAGCTGATGCTATAGTTTGAAAGTACCATGTAAATGCCGTTTTTAGCTTCGGTTTCAAGATCAAACCCCAATATTTCCCTGATATAATCATGCCTGCAATATTCCATATAAAACGGATAATATAAACCATCCATGATCTCCTGTACATCTATATGCTCATCTTTGGCAATATAGGTTTTTGAGTATTCCATAATAATTAACCTTTTTGTTGGATTGCAAAGCTATTGAACCTTTTGGTTTCAGGAAATGAGAGATCTGAATTTTAATGGATCAGTCCGGGCTGTATCAAATAAAAAAGCCCCACAGACATGTGAGGCTTTGCTCCTGAGGCTGGGCTCGAACCAGCGACCCTCTGATTAACAGTCAGATGCTCTAACCGGCTGAGCTACTCAGGAATCTAATCCGGTTTGGAGTTTGCAAAAGTATAATTTTCATTGATATTTCACAATTTTATTCCGCTTGATATCCTGCTGTTCAGGGTTACGTGTCACTTGTATGCTTCCCTGCCCATTTCACCAGTTTTTTAACCAGGTCATCCAATTTAAATGGTTTGCTTATATAATCGTCCATACCTGCATCTATACAAATTTGCAGGTCGGATTGGAGGGCGTTGGCCGTCATCGCAATAATAAAGGGCCGTTCGGGGAAACGCTTCTTTATTATTCGCGTGGCTTCCAGGCCATCCATTTTAGGCATTTGTACATCCATTAAAATAACATCGAACGTTTTTTTATTAACCAAATCCAGTACCTCCAGACCGTCTGCTGCCAAAGCAGCTTCATATCCTAATTTACTCAATATCTTCATGATCAGTTTCTGGTTCATCTGGTTATCTTCGGCAACCAAAATCCTCAATGGGTAGCTTTCCGAAAAATTATCAGGCAGTTTATGATTTGCAGTATCGCTGTGCAGTGGCTCATGAGTGGCAGAATTTACATGCTTGCCAAGCTCCTTTATAATGTGCTTATATAAATTATGCTGTTTTGCAGGTTTGGTTAGTATAGAACAAAACAAACCGGGGTTATCTTTATGGAAAACATAACTGATGGAGCTCAACAGCATTATAGGTAATTCGGGGTATTTGGCCCGTATTAAGGTTGCCAGTTCAATCCCATCCATAAAGGGCATTTGCATATCGGTAATAACAAGCTTAAAATCATGCTGCTGCGCCAGGATCTCAAGAGCCAGTTCGCCCGATTTGGCTACTACCGGGCTTAGTTGCCACTGCTCCAGCTGAGCCTTTAAAATCCTGCAATTGGTATCATTATCATCTACAACCAAAATTTCACTCTTTTCGAATCCCTGCATAGTGTGGTTTATTTGTACAGGGTCCTGCAGTAAACTTTTTTGCGAGTGAATAGAAAACCTGAACGTACTTCCTTTATCAACTTCACTTTCCACGCTGATTTTGCCGCCCATTAATTTTACAAGTTGTTCGCTGATAACCAGGCCAAGACCTGTACCTCCGTATTGCCGGGTGGTTGATGAATCAACCTGCGAAAACGCTTTAAATAAACGGTGCAGCTTATCGGCAGAAATGCCAATGCCGGTATCTTTTATCTCAAAGCCTAATTCGATGTGGTTATCTTCTGATATGCTGAGCAAATGCACGGCTACATAAATTTCACCCTTTTTGGTAAACTTAATAGCGTTACTAATTAAATTGATCAGGATCTGGCGAAGCCTTAAACTGTCGCCAATAATTTGCGCCGGTACATCATAGTCAATCTGGTAAACCAGGTCAAGCTTTAGGTGGGCGGCTTTTAAGGCAAAAACATCAAAAACTTCTTCAATACAGGTACGCAGGCTAAAATCCTTTTCCTCCAGCTCCATATTGCCCGATTCTATTTTCGAAAAATCTAAAATATCGTTAATCACCGCCAAGAGGTCTTCGCCGCAGGTTTGTATTGATTCGGCAAAGGTACGCTGTTCTTCATCCAAAGGAGTTTCGGCCAGTAATGACGCCATCCCGATTACCCCATTCATAGGTGTGCGGATCTCGTGGCTCATTGTAGCCAAAAATATGCTTTTAGCCTTGTTAGCTTCTTCGGCCTCAACTGCTAATTTTTTTTCAACCTCTATAGCGCGGGCCAGTTGCTCGGTGCGTTCTTTTACCTGGCGCTCAAGCTCGGCCTTTTGTTTTAATATAGAACGTGTGCGGATAAGATAAAAAGCCGGGCCGCTGATTATAAAAATTAAAGCTACAATTAATTTAAACCACCAGGTAAGCCAAAAAGGAGGCTTAATGTTGATGATGATGAATGTGCCTTTGTTATTCCATTTGCCATCGTTATTTGATGCTTTGACCCTGAATGTATAACTACCGGGATCGAGGTTGGTATAAGTGGCTGTTCTTTTATTGCCAACATAGTTCCAATCTTTATCAAACCCTTCCAGCTTGTAGGCATATTGATTTTTTTCGGGAATGGTATAATTCAGTGCCGCAAACTCAAATGTAAGTACCGAGTGTTTGTAGGATAGGTTTATGGAGTCAGTTTCGCTGATATCTTTTTGAAGCGGGGAGTTTTTAGCACCGGCGCTTATCTCTTTGTTGAAAATCTGCAAGCCGGTAATATAAACAGGCGGGATAAAGTCATTATCTTTTAAACTATCAGGATAAAAGGTACTGAAGCCGTTTACGCCGCCAAAAAACATTTCCCCGTCAGCAGTTTGAAAACCGGAATGGCCTTTAAATTCATCTCCCTGCAGCCCGTCAGACATGCCATAGTTTCTGATGGCTTTTGTTTTGGGATTAAATCGGGAGATCCCTTTGTTGGTGCTTAACCAGAAGTTGCCTTTACGGTCTTTCAAAATCGAATAGATCACATTATTGGGCAAACCCTGTCTTTCGGTAAATATGGTAAATGTTTGGCTATGCTTGTTAAACAGATTAAGTCCGCCGCCGTTTGTGCCTATCCATATATCACCGTTATCAGTCTGGGTAACCGCCTCGATGGTATTGTTTGATAAGCTGTGTTTATCCCCTTCATCGTGCCTGTAATGTGTAAAACGGCCTGTTTTAGGGTTTAATACATCCAGCCCGTTATCCGTACCTATCCACATATTGCCCTGTTTATCCTGGAATACCGAGGTAACAATATCGCTGCCTATGCTGTTATTATCCTCCGGGTTGTTCCTGTACCTTGTAAAAAGACCGGTTTTTACGTTATAATGATTAAGCCCCCCTTTCCAGGTTCCTAACCATATATTGCCGTCACGGTCTTTATACATATTGTTGATATCGGAAAGGGAAAGGCTGCGCGGATTATTTGCCTGGGGCATATGATGGGTAAAGGTTCCTTTCTTTTTATCAAACAGGTCAAACCCGCCAATGTGATAGCCAATACCAATAACATCTTTATTTATTGGCACAATGGCCATTACATAATTATTACTTATGGTGTTGCTGTTATTATCACTATGCAGGTAATGAACAAAGGTCTTTTTCTTCCGGTTAAATAAATTAAGGCCGCCCCCATCGGTGCCTATCCAAATATTTTCGTCACTATCATCGCCGGAGATGGCCAGCACATTATTATTGCTCAAACTATTCGGGTTGTTTGGGTTTTGACTGTAGGAGCTGAATTTATCGCCAAAGCCAGGCAAAAAATCAACACCGCCCGAATAAGTGCCTATCCAGGTATTCCCTGTATCATCTTTATATAAACAATAAACCGAGTTATTGCTCAGGCTGTAATGGTCGTTTGCGTCAAATTTGTAGCAAGTAAATTTATTGGCCGGATAGTCGAGCACACTTATGCCGCCATTTTCGGTCCCTATCCAGAGCTTCCCGTCGCTGTTTTCGAGTATCGAAAGAATATCGTTATGGCAAATACTGTTGCTGTTATCAGGGTCGTGTTTGAAATTTATAAACGAATTATTTTTATTGTTATATAATGCCAGGCCTCCTCCATGTGTACCTGCCCAAATATTGCCCTTGCTATCTTTGTATACCGCCTTTACCCAGCTGGCGCCGATGCTGTTTTGGTTTGCAGGATCATGAACATAACCAATAAACTTACCGTTTTGTGGATTAAAATGGAAAAGTCCGTCATCGGTGCCTATCCATAACCAGCCATTATTATCCTCAGTAACCTGGTAAATGAAATCGTTAGCTATACTGTTTGTACCATTCGCGGCATGTGTAAATCTTTTAAATGAACCATTTGCAGCATTAAACAGATATAAACCTTTGCTGGTGCCCAGCCACATCCTTTTTTTACTATCCAAAAAAACAGACTGTACAGCAAAAGTTAAATGATTGGAATAGTGGATAAATGTATTTGAGGCCCGGTCAAATCTGTCAAGCCCGCTTTCGGTTCCAATCCATAAATTATGATAACTGTCTTCCGTTATAGCTAATACATAGTTATCGATGATGGTTGTTTTATTATTCTGGTCGTGCTTATAATGCGTAAATTTATAACCGTCGTATTTATTAAGGCCATCTTCGGTGCCAAACCACATAAAGCCGCGACTATCTTTAATAATGGTTACTACATGGCTTTGGGAAAGACCTTCGTTCGTACTAAGCTGCTTAAATTTAAGGGCGGGTGTTTGCGAATAGGATAATCCGGGAAAAAGCAGGTATAAACACCAGATAAAAAGCAATATTGGCCTCATTATTATTTTGCTGGTAGTTTTATCGTATTTCTAATCGGTTGATGTTATAAGCCAAAACAAACATTGCAGCGGCTAAGTAAATGCCCCTATCTTGCGAAACTTATTAGTTTGGTTTCAGGAATTTAGTCTTAATAACTTCTACCGGGCAAGAATTTATATTGACCAAACCGCCTTTAACGTTCATAATAATTCCAGATTACCAGGAGCTTATTTTAAGTTAGCCCTGCTTGCCAGTCATACGGTATTTACGGGAAATAGTTTCGTATAACGTGTTATTTTTGCCCAATTAACTGCTGTTGTTAACTCAGGAGAAATATTAACGAGCCTGGCTTTTGTTTGCAACCTACCGGTCAGTATCCGGCAGCTGTTTAATCTCTATATTCCTGAAATCGACAGGCTGCCCTTCACTTTGTAAAGCGATAAAGCCGCTGCTTAATAATTTCCCATCCTGCTTATACTTCGGATCGTAGCCATGTGCCACACCGCCGCCAATGGTAGGCCTTGAGTATTGAAGTACCGTATCGCCGTTGATGATATGGGTGATTAATTTGTTGCCCTGAACAATCAGTTCGCCCTTTACCCACTGGTCACCGTCATAGGTTTTTGAAGTAGAATTGATACAATGGTCGGGCGAAACCTTTCCTTTATAAACAACATCAGTGCCGGGCGAACACATATTTCCTGTTGGCCTTGGTTTCCCGTCGCCCAGGCCGCCTAATAGCTGCATTTCTATCGATATCGGCCAATCCTGGTCCTTTAGCATCGTGCGGGGATCCTGTGAATGAAACATGACACCGCTGTTAAGGAGCGTGTAGTCTGGCGCACCTTTTTGCTGTTTACCAACAAAGCGGTACTCAAACCGCAGGTGATAATAAGAGAACGGGGTTTTGTAATACAAATGACCAAACTGATCGTTGAAATCGCCGTACTGATCATAGCTAACCCTGATCATGCCGTCTTCTACCCGGAAGGTATTGCCATAATTTTCGCCAACCAGGTGGTGATTGATCTTTACAAACCAATCGTTAATGTCGGTCCCGTTAAACAGCTTCGTCCAGCCCTTGTCGGCATTGCCGGCGTCAGCCAGCTTTTTCGGCCCGGCGCAGCCCAATATGAGGAGGCAGGAAAACATAAAAACGCGTGTCATTTTCATAGGTGGTAAGGTATTATGCTTTTATAGATAAATTGAATGCTTTTGTTCACTAACACTTTGCTAACCGGCATTTCGAAAGTTCGCTCAATATTAATTTGCTGATCCCGCCTTACAGGAAGTTTTATCTCCTGTGCTACGAATTTAAGAAATTCAGGCCATGTTTTAATGCTTTAATGCTTTGCATGTCAAGGTACGCTGAAGCCGCTTTTGTTCAAGATCCCTTTTACCCAAGTTTTTTTCGCAGCCAGCTACGAACCGGCTCATCATACCATTTCAAAGTAATATACGCCATGAAAATTGCACCAATCAAAATAGCTAAGGCATAAGGCCAGGCCTGCACTATGGTTACGCCTTTATGATTGCTGATCCATGCTACATAAAAATAAACCAACGGATAATGCACCAGGTAAAGAGGATAGGATATATCGCCGAGAAACCTGCATACCCTGTTCTCCACTTGGGTATGAACCTTACCGCCGGCACCAAGATAAACGATAAGCGGAAAAATGATAATGATGCAAACGGACTCGTAGATCCCGTTCATCCAAAGATGGGCAGCACCGCCGATGCGCGGCATATATAATATTATCGCTATTAAAACACTGCACCATAAAAACGTGTGCCTGACGCGGGCGGGTTTCGCAACACGCGAAAGCAGCAGGCCGGCAAAGAATGGGTATATGGTACGGGTAATGCCAACGCGTACCTGCTCCACATTAAGTGTCCAGCCGCCACTGACATCTCCATTGGTGATAGCCAGGTGCGCAAGTGCTACAGCTGCAACGCATACTAAAACCGACAATGTAGTTTTTGAAAATTTTCTTATCCAAACCGCATAAAGAATGTTGGCGATGTATTCAAAGAACAATGACCATCCTACGCTGTTAAGAGGATGCATTTCCTGCCAGCCGCGAATATCCAAAGACAGCGGTACCGGCAGGATGGTATAACCGATCAGCATTACCAGTAGCATCTTCCAAACCGGTACAGTATGAATGAGCGGCCACAGCGTACAATCTGTAAAATAAAAACCTATGGCACCCAATGTCATCCCGAGAATTACCATTGGCTGAAGGCGCTCGATACGGCGTTTAAAAAAACTGCCGATTGTCATTTTATGCCAGCGATCGTCATAAGCATAACCGATAACGAAACCCGATAGCAGGAAAAAGAAATCGACAGCCAGGTACCCGTGGTTAACTATGATATCCAGATGACCGCTCCCCAATGGTTCGGTTAGGTGAAAGGTAACTACGATAATGGCTGCAACACCGCGTAAGCCATCCAGTATCGGGTAATGTGGTTTGGTGATCAGTTTATTATTGTCCATGTATAAGATTAGAGTTGGTAGATATTTGGCCGGATGCTAAAGCAGGCATTGCCAATGTTCAGCGGGTGCTTTTCTTTCCTGTGCATGTACGGGCCGGTATGACCAATGACTTAAGTCGGTTAGATTGGTTCATGAACAGTGTATAATTGAAGTCTTATTCAGATCGTAAAAATAAGTGAATGTGTTGCCGGGATATCTTCATATCGTGTCAAAATACACGCATATCGTCTCATTTTCGCGTGTTTTGTGGATCATTGCCTGCAAAGTGATCTACAGAATATCAGATATAAAAAAAGCCTCACAGACATGTGAGGCTTTTGCTCCTGAGGCTGGGCTCGAACCAGCGACCCTCTGATTAACAGTCAGATGCTCTAACCGGCTGAGCTACTCAGGAATCTAATCCGGTTTGGAGTGGGGCAAAGGTAAAAACTCATCGGATATTTCACAATTTTTATTAAAAAAAAATTAAAATATTTTTCACAGGCTTTTTTTGCCCCTGATTATGTGTTATTTAAAACCCAAAGACACACTGCAGCATTTTTTTAGCGATGGCAATTCTTTCTGCAGAGCCTCTTTTTTCTGCCGCCAGGTTTCTGAAACTGGTTAAATTATGTTTTCTCAAATGAAAATTGGCATCGCAAACTGGCATCAATGAATGATTATCCCTTAATTTTCACAATATTTGCGGCAAAAAAATATAAATATCTTTACATGAGTTTGTTAGTTATTGGCACTGTGGCGTTTGATGCCATTGAAACCCCTTTTGGTAAAACCGATAAAATAGTAGGCGGCTCTGCAACCTTTGCAAGTTTGGGCGCTTCTTACTTTTATGATAAAATAAAAATTGTAGCGGTTGTTGGCGATGATTTTCCGCAGCACGAGATTGAGGACCTGCAAAAGCACAACGTTAATACCGAAGGTCTGCAGGTAAAACAGGGCGAGAAATCATTTTTCTGGAGCGGTCGTTACCATAACGACATGAACAGCCGCGATACCCTGGTAACTGAGCTTAACGTATTGGAAGCTTTCGATCCAATTATCCCTGATAGTTACCAGGATTGCGAATACCTGATGCTGGGCAACCTTTCTCCACAGGTGCAGCAAACTGTTATAGCGCGCCTTAAAAACCGTCCTAAGCTTATTGTAATGGACACCATGAACTTTTGGATGGATATTGCCCTTGATGAGCTTTTAAAAACCATCCAGCTGGTGGATGTGCTAACCATTAACGATGCCGAAGCCCGCCAGTTATCCGGCGAATTCTCATTAGTTAAAGCCGCCCGCAAAATATTAACCATGGGCCCTAAATACATCATCATTAAAAAAGGTGAGCACGGTGCATTGCTGTTCCATGAAGATAAGATTTTTAGTGCCCCCGCCCTTCCATTGGCCGAAGTATTTGACCCCACAGGCGCAGGCGATACTTTTGCAGGCGGCTTTATTGGGTACATGGCCAAAGTAGGCACCGTTAATTTCAACAACATGAAAAACGCCATCATTTTTGGCTCGGCCCTGGCTTCATTCTGTGTTGAAAAATTTGGTTCAGAAAGATTAAGAAACCTTAGCGAAGAGGAAATAGCCGCCCGGATCCAGGAGTTTGTAGGCTTATCTAAATTTGAATTGTAAGATAGCTTTTTAAAAACATCAATTTTTTGTGTAGAGAAGCATCAAATGCGTCTCTACACAAATATGTTTAATATTGATTTAAAGAGCTTCTCATATTAAAACTCTTTTAAAATTCAATAATAACAGGCAAAATAGCCGGCCCGGCTTATGCTTTCAACACTTCCCTGCTAATCACAATCTTCTGGATCTCACTGGTGCCTTCGCCTATGGTACAAAGTTTGGCATCACGATAAAACTTCTCAACAGGAAAATCCTTGGTATAACCGTATCCACCGAAGATCTGAACAGCCTCGGTGGCCGTACGCACTGCCGTTTCTGAGGCAAAATATTTGGCCATGGCCGATTGTTTTGTGACCGGCAGATGGCGGTTTTTCAGATCGGCAGCCTGCATGATCAGCAGTTCGGCCGCTTCAATTTCGGTAGCCATATTGGCCAGTTTAAATGCTATCCCCTGGAAATTACCAATGGGTTGTCCAAACTGGCGGCGTTCTTTGGCGTAAGCAACCGCCGCTTCAAAAGCACCTTTTGCAATCCCTAACGAAAGCGCCGCTATCGAAATCCTGCCGCCGTCTAACACTTTCATGGCCTGTTTAAAGCCTTCTCCCTCAACACCCAGCAAATTTTCCTTTGGCACACGGCAGTTATCAAAAATAAGCTCCGTGGTTTCTGAGGCACGCATACCCAGCTTGTTTTCTTTTTTGCCATGGGTAAAACCCGGTGTACCTTTTTCAATTACCAGTGCCGAGATCCCGTGCGAATCGCCTTTGTTGCCTGTACGCACCATCACTACCGCCACATCGCCCGATTTACCATGGGTTATCCAGTTTTTTGAGCCGTTCACTACATAATGGTCGCCATCCAAAACGGCGGTGGTGTTCATACCCAGCGCGTCCGAACCGGTGTTGGCCTCGGTTAATCCCCAGGCGCCAAGCCATTCGGCAGTGGCCAGTTTGGGCAGCCATTTAAGCTTTTGCTCTTCATTGCCAAAGGCAAGGATATGTCCCGTACAAAGTGAATTATGGGCGGCGACTGATAAACCTATAGCACCGCAAACTTTGGCTATTTCACTGATCACGGTTACATATTCAAAATATCCGAAACCGGAGCCGCCATATTGTTCGGGCACAAAAACGCCCATCATGCCAAGCTCGCCCAATTGTTTAAATAAGTCGATAGGGAAAACCTGGGCTTCGTCCCATTCCATTACATGAGGTTTAATATAACGGTCGGCAAAGTCTTTGGCCATCTGGCCAACCATTTGCTGATTTTCGTTCATAGCAAAATCATACCCGCCTGTTGAGGGGATATCGGTTAACAAAGTATCCATACATTTATAATTGGTTACTACAAAATAACGTATAAAAAATGAGATTGGTTTGCCCGTAAAAGCCTGCAAATCAAGAACAGTTTGGTATTGGGTATGAATTATAGGTTTAGTTAAAATAGAGTGGTTTTGGGGGAGAGGAAACTGATGAAAAATATTTTTGAAATTGTTGGAGAGGAACGAAGATAACAACCCACCGGCGCTAACCGATACCAACTTTATCGATCAAAAAAACAGTGCGACAGGCACATTGCCGGGGCCGGTAAAAGAGAAAAAGGGGCACCCCTGCCCCTTAATCTATTAACTAACCTTATGAAGAATGAATTGTATAAAAATGCTGATCAATTTGCAGTGCCGTTTTTCACGTCGATCTTAAACGGGGCGGGCTCAGGAAGCCAAAGCTTGCCATCGCCGATCTGAACAGGCATCCATAAATAACGGGAATCCCATTGTTCTTTCGGTTTCCAGATATCCCCCAGGAACAATACTGTGGTATCCTTCTTCCCGCTAACTTTAAGCAATAAGGTAGATTGCGAACTATATGTATTTTTTTCCTTCGGCGCTATGTCTTTAAACTCCGACCACGGGCCTTCCAGGGTCTTTGCTGTGGCATACCGGTTAGGATTGGGCCTCCAGCCGGTAAGCGCTGAGCCTATGGCGTAATAAAGACCCTTATAATGCACTATGGCCCCGCCTTCCATATGTTCGGCTATCAGGCACATTTCCCGGTCAATGCTGAGGCAATCTTCCGAAAGGCGAACAATATGAAACCCGAGCGGACGGTCTTCGAAAACAAGGTATGGCGTACCGTCATCATCTATAAACTGGCCAATGTCCCGGCTTTCGTGCCCCAAAGGTCTGAAGCTTTTCAGGTATTTAAAATCACCGTCAGGGCGGTCGCTTACGGCAATACCAACCCGGGCAAACTTATAGGTCGCATTGTCAAGATGGAAATACATGACATATTGCCGGCTCTTTTTGCTGTAGAAAACTTTGGGCCTTTCCAGCACCCAGCGCTGCCCCAGGTTTTCAGGATCGGTCATCTGAACAACATCGCCTTTGAACGCCCAGTTCGTCAGGTCTTTTGACGCATAACAGCTAACATAACGTTTATTTGAATCCAGTCCACGCCGCCTTTCTTCGCCGTACCAATAGTATGTGTTCTTTATTTTTATAATACCGCCGCCATGTGCCTGGATATGTTCTCCGCGGTTATCGGGCCAAACTTCTCCGGGATTTATGATTTTTTGATGCTGTGCATGTGCCTTGCCGGCAACCAGCAACGTCATGACGGCAATGGTTATTCTTTTTAAAAGTATCTTTTTAATCATTCAGTGTTTTTTGAAAGTCAGGAAATCTTATATACCGTTTTTATGAAAGCACCAGTTCGGTTGTGGCTATCTTACTGCCTTCAGAAAGTTTAATACGCAGTTGATTGATGCCCCTGTGTACATGATTAACTACCGACTGATATTGTAACCCCGTTACTTCAGCAATCTGATCGTAATTCCAATTATCAAAATACCTTAAAAAGATCATCTCCTTCTGGCGCCTTGGCAAGGTATTCAAGGCAAGGGCAAGCATGTGCTCTACTTCTCTCCCGGTTTCTTCCGAAACAAGCACATCTTCCCTCGAAAAAACAATATCGATATCATGACTTGCGGATAAGCCTACAAACTCGGGCCGCGAGGCCTTTAAAAAATTGATAGCAAGTGACCGCGCCGATTTAAAGAAATAGTATTTAACATTTTTAATAGGCCCAAATGTTATCCTCCGCTCCCACATTTTTATAAACAGTTCCTGTAAAACGTCCTGGGCTGCAGCCTCATCTTTAATAATTTTATAGAGGTAGAAATACAAACCGGAATACAGTTCGTCATGTATCCTGCCAAAAGATTTGACATTTCCCTGGAGGGCTTCTTCCCACCATGTAGTTAGCTGGTTACAATTGTTCATATTGGCTTTAAAAACTGGTTTCTCTTTAAACTGGTCGTTACCGACTTTAGGAACCCTGAGCTGAAAACCGATTTACATAATCGATTAAGTAAGTTTGCCTACGGTTCTAATAACTGGTTTATATAAGCTAATATGAATAGATTTTATTCGACAGATGGGACTCAAATTGGTCATTTATGCGGTATAAATTCGGCAATTTATCAATTTACTCAATTGATTAAGCAACGGGAAGAATATTTATAAATAACTACATATCAATTAATTATATTATTTCTTTTCTTAAATACAGGTCTTTTTTGCTTAAGAAAGTCTGATGGATTAGCACCGAACAGTTTAAAAAACTGATCGCGGAAGTATTTGATGCTGTTAAAGCCTGTTTCAATGGCTACTTCATTAACATTCATATCCGACTGGATCAGCAGCTCAGCCGCCTTTCTGAGGCGTATGTAGCGGATGAAGCTATTAACGGTATGGCCCGACAGTGATTTAATTTTACGGTAAAGATTTGAATGGCTCATGCCGATTTCTGAAGCCAGTATTTTGATGTTGAAGTTTTCGTCGGTAATATGCTGCTCAACAATTTCGATACATTTTTCCAGGAAGTGTTTGTACTCATCCGAAATAGTGACATTAACCGATTTCAGGGTAATAGTATTATAAAAATAGCTTTGAAGGTTACTCCTGTTTTGCAGCAGATTAGCAATGCGCGCTACCAGCACATCCTTATCAAAAGGTTTGGATATATAGTCATCGGCGCCGCTTTCCAGCCCTTTGATCTTATTTTCGGCAGAGGAGCTGGCTGTTAGCAAAATCATCGGGATATGGCTCAATTGCTGGTCCTGCTTAATGGTTGAGCAAAGTTCAATGCCATTTAAACCAGGCATCATTACATCGCAGATAATGAGATCGGGTTGCTTTTCTTTCGCTTTCTGTAAACCGGTCAAACCATTATCTGCCTCGTACACCCTGTAGCGGCTTTCAAGAATCGAACAAATGTAAGACCTGATCTCGCTGTCATCATCAATAACCAGGATCCTTTGCTTGTCGGTAAAAATCTTATCAGCTTCAAAATCAATATCATTAATTTGGCCGGCTTCAGCTATCCCCGGCTGGTCTTCAACCATTTCACGAAGCAAAGGCGATAAATCAGCAGCATCGGCTGCCGCTGCCACATCCGGCGGATAATGAGCTGTCCCTTTTAACAGGGTTAAACAAAAATCAGAGCCCTTACCCGGCTCACTTTCAAACAATAATGAGCCGCCGTGATCTATGGTAAACTGGCGGGCCAGGAATAAGCCGATACCAAATCCCCCTTTTGCCGCCTGGCCGTGCGTTTTTGACCTGTAAAACTTTTCGAAGATATGCTTACCCGCTTCCGGAGATATTCCCGGGCCATTATCAATCACATTGATCACCACCTCGTCCGGCCCCGATTGCAGGCCAACGCAAACGGCTTTCCCGGCCGGCGTATATTTAATAGCGTTGGATATAAGGTTAAACAGGATAATCTCAACCTTTTCCCTGTCTCCGTAAATCAGTACCGGCTCTTCCGGCACGTTTAATTCAAAACTGATACCCAAAAGCCTGGCCTGCTGCACAAAACATAAAAATACCTCCCGGCAAACGAGGGTAATGTCCATCGGCGCAATCTGCAGGATCCCCGAGCCCGAATCGGCCTTACGAAACAGCAGCAGCTGATCAACAAGGCTTAACAGCCGCCTTGAATTACGATAAACAATATTAAGTTCCGCACGGTTCTCAGGGCCAATTTTTGCAAGCAAATCCCTTAACGGGTTGATGATGAGCGAAAGGGGCGTACGAAACTCATGAGAAACGCCCGTGAAAAACTCTACGCGCCGGTCGTTCAATTCGCGTTCCTTTTCCTGCAGGTCGCGCTGGTGTGCAGCGGCGGCATTGGCCAGTTGTACCTCATATTTAAGCCGTGTTTCCCTGAACCTATAACGCAGGTACCAGTAAACAACTCCCGCAAGCAACATCGCGTAAATCAGGTAAGCCCAAATGGTACGATACCAGGGCGGCAAAATAATGATATGAAGATGGATTTCACGGCTGATCCATTGCCCTTCGGCATTGGTACAGTTAATTTTTAATGTATACGTACCAGGCGCTAAACGGGTATAAAGCGCGTTACGCTGCCGCCCTGCATAAACCCATCCCCTGTCCCAGCCCTGAAGCATATAACGGTAACCGATCCTATCCTGCGCGGTAAATTCGATAGCTGCGAAACTAACGGCTATTGATGCCAGATCGTAAGGAACCTCTAACGACCGGATAACATTACCGGCATCCGTCTTAACATAGTCGGGATAAGTGCTTATGGGCTTATTGTTAATTTTAATATCAGTTATAACAATGTTGGGAGCATCATGCAGAGGCAGGATTGCCTGCGGATGAAACATCGTGACACCATTGATCCCCCCAAACGCAAGCTGACCATTGTTTAGCCTTAAGCCCGCGTTAAAGTTAAACTCATTGCTCGCCAGGCCATCGCTTTCAAAAAAATTGGTAAAACTAACGGCTTTGGGATCAAAGCGGCAAAGCCCGTTGTAAGTGCTCAGCCACAAATGCTTTTGCGCGTCTTCCAAAATGGCCAGTACCGTGTTATTACTAAGTCCGTTACTGGTGGTATAGTGACGAACTATCTTTTCCTTTGATGCTGAAAAATACAACAAACCGGCCTCCGTACCTAACCACATATCGCCGTTGCCTGCTTTCTGCATTGACCTCACCGCTTTCCCTACCGGATAAAACTTATGTGCGTTGCTTTTTAGATCAATCTTATAAACACCTTCAAAGTTTCCTGCCCAAAGGTTTCCAAAATGGTCTTCGCCCATTGACAGGATGTTGATCAATGCTGCATCATACAACCGGAATTGGTTGTTGTGCTTATCATATAGAAACAGCCCGTCCTGTAAGCCACTGGCCCATAGATTTCCTGAATGATCCAGGTACAAACACCAGAACACTATCCGGTTGGCAACTCCCTGCCTGTCAATGCCCCGAAATGTAGTGAATGTATTGGAGCCCGGCTGATACTGGTTAATGCCGCCCCCATAGGTGGCAATCCAGGTCCTGCCTTCCCTATCCCCGGCAATGCTGGTAACAAAGTTTGAGCTTAGGGTACCTGGCTGTGAAGCATCATGGCGAAAATTGGTGAAGCGATGTGCCTGCCGGTCCCAAATGCTCAATCCGCCGCCGTCGGTACCTATCCACAGCCTGCCATCGGGGGCTTCATATAATGACTTAACAAAATTACTGATAAGACTATTGGCGTTCAGGTCATTATGCCTGATATTTACAAAACGTTCCTTTACCTCATCAATAACATTTATTCCTCCCCGTAATGTACCTATCCACTTTCTGCCTTCGCGGTCTAAAAATAAAGCATAAACAGCATCACTTGAAAGTGAGTGCTCGTCACTCCCCGCAGGCAGATAGGTAATCTTGTCGCGTCCTTTATCCATGATCTGAATCCCGCCGCCGTCAGTGCTCACCCAAAGTGTACTATCGGGCATGACTTGCAGGCTCGTTATCCTGCCCGACTTGAAAGGCCCGTTAAACTCATCAAAAAGACGGTCATATTGCCCTGTTTTGAAATCATAATGGTGCAGGCCCTGGGTTGTGCCTACCCATAAACCATTGCCTTCCGGATAAATGCAGGTAGCGCCGGTAACCGAAGTGTTCAGTAACTTCAAAGTACCGTGTATCGCATCATATGTAAAAAGGCCCGCGCCGCTGATTAGCGCATAGATCTGATTGCCGGCGCCAACATACAACGCGCCAACATTGTAACGCTGTACTGCTTTTCCATTATTATAGTACGGTATAACACGGCCCGTCCGCTTACCTTTATCCATAACGATAAGGCCGTTGGAAAGGGTGGCAATGAAAATACGCCCGGAGCGGTCCGTTTTGATATCCCTGATAAAAGATGTCACGGGTGTTTCTTTGCCGGCCAAAATTGCATACGCCGGAGAAAACTCTTCTGTTACCGGGTTTAAGATACTTATGCCCTGGCGCGTACCTACCCATAAATTATTGGCCGCATCCTCTGCAATACAATTAATAAAATTATGAATAATTGAATGTTGCTTTTCGGGTTGATTGCGGTAAATACGGAAGTCATATCCGTCAAAACGGTTCAGGCCATCATAAGTGCCAAACCACATATAGCCCGAATGGTCCTGGAAAATACATCGTACTTCGCTGTTGGAAAGCCCGTCTTTGAGGCCAAGCCGCTGAATATTGGGCAAAGCAAGCGCTGCGACATTGCTGTTTAAAATCAGTGCTCCTAAAATAATTACACAACACCAACGTGCGGCTGCTTTAAATGGCCGTATACGGGAGGATGCCGATTGTTGAATACTGTTCAATTTGAATATAAGTGCCGCGAAACATTTGGTTCGTATTTCAAAAACTGTCCCGTCGGGTTAAACATTACTCCTGGCGCTTCTTTTTTGGTCCCTGATTTATTTTCTGAACAATTGAATTCCAGCTTTTTTTGATCGTTTGTTCGTCTGCTTTCGGATTCTTTATCTGAAATAGCCCTAAGGGTTCCGCTTCGTTTCGCTTTTTTTTCATAAATCGATACACTATCATGTCTGCACCCTGTAACATTTACTCAAAACAAAAATATAATTATCTGACAAATAATGAGCAAGTATTATATCCGTGTGCCCCCACCGATCCTTTCCCTCCATATTCCCTGCTATTTATCCTTAACAAAAAGGGCTTCCTTTCAGAAGCCTTATTATAACCAACTTAACTAAACCGAACGGTTTATTAGGGGAGAGTTACAACAAAGACAATCCCAAACAGGTTTGATACTCATTTTTTTATTTTTTTTTATTTCGGATAAATTACACCGGTAACCTTTCGGATGAATCCCTTATGATCAGTTTGGTTTTCAATAAAATATTTTGCGAATCGATCATGTGGTTATCCTGCAGCTCTTCCAATAAAATTTTGGTAACCCTGAGCCCAATCTCTGTAATTGGCTGGGCTACAGCGGTTATAGCCGGGTTAAAAAGAGCAAAATTGTTAATATCATCAAATACAGCAACGCCGATATCTTTGGTAATTATCAATCCGGATTCCTTGAGGGCCTGCAGGCCGCTTAAGGCGAGATAGTTGGTTGCAAAAAAAATGGCATCTATATCCTTTTTACTTTTCAGCAGGCTTTTAAGGTTCTGGATCGTTTTGTGAGGACCTTCATTATAGATAATTTCTTTTAGGATAGGCGGCAGCCCATGTTTTTGGAGGGCCGCGTGATAACCGTTAACACGTTCATTCATTTGATCCTGCCCGGCCGCAAGCGTAACCATGGCAATGTTACGGAAGCCGTTATCTATCAAATGCAAAACAGCGGCCTCGCTGCCGCGAAAATTATCGACAAGTACTTTGGAACATTGCAGATCAGGCGAAGCGCGGTCAAACACCACTACCGGGTAACCTTCCTTTACAAGCTGGTTGATATCATCGTCCAAGCCGGCAGTAGGCGCCACGATATACCCATCTACCTGGTAATTTTTAAAGGTTTGCAGCAGATCCCGGGCAATAACGGTAGAATTTTCAGAACTGCCATAAATAACGCGGTAACCTTCTTTATAAATATGCTCTTCCACAACCCTGGCAATGGCCGAAAAAAAAGGGTCGCTGATATCTTCCACAATCATGCCCACCGTTTTACTTTTTCCTGTCCGCAGGCTGGCTGCCAGCCGGTTTGGCCGGTAACCTACCTTTTCAACAAACCTCAGTATTTTATTTTCCAGCGCCACGCTGATGCCATATTGCCTCGCCTTGCCATTAAGAACATAGGAAACAGATGCTTCCGACACTTTTAACGCGGCAGCAATATCTTTCAAAGCCAATTTTTTTTTCATTTCGCCCAAAGCTGGATCCTCCTTAAGTCAAACTAATACAATCGTTAATAATACCGCACAACAAAAGCCCCGCCCTCTATTTTATTTGAGGTCTTATGATAACGGCCTGGCCCCCTTTTGCATCCAGGTCAACAACAAAAGCATCATTGTGCCTTAGCTCAACCTTTTTTACCTGTATGCCGCCCTGTCCGTCATCGCCATAAACAGTAGCGGTGTATACCTTATTTTTTTCCAGGAAATCGAGCTTGAAGCTTCCTCCCCACTTCCGAAAACCTGCAGCGCTACCCAGGTACCAGGTACGGCCTTTACGGCGTGCTACGGTAATGCCTTCGCCTATCTCTCCCTGCACATATTTACTTTCATCCCATACCGTGGGCACATATTTGAAAAAATCAATATCCGTCTCTTCCCGGTAATCCTGCGACCGTCCGTACCAGAAAATTGCTTGCAACGGGTCAAAGTATACAATGGTCAGCGCCATTTGCTGGGCTTTGCTCACCCGGATATTTTTACTGTAATCATTCACCTTATTGGGGTAGCAAAAGGTAAAATCAGCAGGACCGGCCAGGTAACGTGTAAAAGGCAACACGGTATTATGGAAAGCGTCGGGACTGTTTTCATCGCCCCTGACCCCTTCCTGGCTAAGCACATACGGGTACCGGCGGCTCAAACCTGTGGGTTTATAATGATCATGTACGTTGAGTATCATGCCATAGTCATTTACTTTTTTCATGGCCGAATCAAGCCAGGCGAGGCCTTTTTGCGTGCCGCCATCTACAAAGCCAAACTTTAGCCCGCTAACGCCCCACTTTTTATAAAGCGGCAATATGGTATCTATCTTAGCTTTGAGCCCCACATAATTTACATATAAAATAACGCCGATGCCTTTTTGCCTGGCATGGGCAATAATATCGGGCAAGTGAAAATCAGGTAAGTATCTGGTAGGATCAGAGGTAGTTCGAAATTCGGCGCCATACCAGCCTGCATCAACCAAAATGTATTGAAAGTTCATTTTTTGAGCAAAATCAATTCCATCAAGGGCACCCTGCGTATTGATAGGTACCCTGAAAACCTTTCCGGGTTTTACATAATCGGGCACTTCATTACTAAGTGGTTTAACCAGTTTTAGATTAAGCTCACTAAACGCGTGCAAACCTATGGCAGTACTACTGCAACTAATGGTTCGCCAGGGAGTAATGAGACTATCGGTGAACCGGATCAACGAATCCTTCCGAACGGACTGAACGCGGTGGTCGCGGTAAAGGGTATCTGTGTAAAATTGTAACGCCAGGCTATTGGGGCGGCTGCCATGAACCAATACGCATTTGGTATAATTGCGGTTATCGGCTTCGCCTATACTTATGTATGACTGTGCGGCTGTAAGCGTTGAAGGGAGGTCACTGGTACCCGGCAATGAATCGACCATAACCGGCCTGAAAACAGACTCTTCATGATATTGGTAAATACGGTAGTTCGCTGCAAGGTTAAACTCCGTCAGCTCCGATTTAAGTTGTACAATACTATCCCCAAGCCGCTTACAGGCATACCTAAACGCCAGGCTTCCATCATATGCCCGGGCAATTATATCATAATTACCCCTGCCGGATGTGCAATGAAGCGTGAGTTCATTGCAATGATTTACCAGGCTGGCATCCTCCCCCAGCGGCCACAAAAACTTTTCATTGATTTCTTTTTTGGCCGATCCCCTTAACGTGATACCCTGAACTAATGAAGAACCGGTAGTTTCGATCCCTAAACGTGACCAGTTAACAATTAACCGTGTGTTGAAAATTAATCGATAATACAGTTGTCCCTGCTCATCCAATGAAAATTGCGCCCGGGTATGGTTGTCTGGTGAATAAAGCAGGGCAACAACCTTTTGCTTTGCGGACACAGCATTAGTATAAAGAGGGGAAAGGGCTATAAAAAAGGCAAAAAAAAGGTATTTATTCTTCATTGTTCAGGATACGGGGCAACAACAGTAATAAGGACAAGCAATGCTCTTAAATATACTCAAAGAGATCAGTGATTTAATTCAAATTGTTCAGGGTATCTCATTAGGGCACATTATCTCCGCCAAATGCAGTTATTTTTTCCATATAGTTTTTTATTGAGTATGAGAATCCGCATTTATTGTCTTCCTCTATACACTATAAAAATTTCTATGAACAAATTCCTGGTGCTTACATGTGCAGTCGTATTTTTATTAAAAACAGTCAAAGCAGAAATCATAACTTATAAGGCACCCGAAAGTAACTTAGTTAATCATACAATTAAAGTAGATGTGCGGCAGGGCACAGGCAACTGGCAGCCCGTAGATGTATATACCGTCGATGTCGCGGCTCGTTTTGACGCGCAGCGCATTATTAAAAAAACCGCTTTTACTTATTTCGATTGTTCCGGTTCGGTAAAGCTTCGGGTTAAGCTAAACCAGGGGAATATCAAAGAAGTAAGGATCAGACCTACTGCATACGGCATCAAGCCCGAGGTTAAAGGCAACATTGTCGAGTTTGAATTAAGCGCTTCGCAATATGTTTCGTTAGAGGTAAACGGAAATATTTTTGAGAACCTGCAGATTTTTGCAAACCCTATAGAAAGCAGCCGTCCCACAAAAACCGATGCGCAAACGCTTTATTTCGGCCCGGGCATCCATAAAATAGGCCGGATGACCGTCCCTTCAGGTAAAACCGTTTATTTAGCCGGCGGCGCCATTGTTGAAGGATCATTAATTATAGATCATGCGGAAAACGTCAGGATCTGCGGCCGTGGTATTCTTACACAGCATCCTGTACAAAACGACAGCAGCTCAATAAAAAAAACTATAGCAACGCCATCCAAATTCAGGAACGATCATCTGATTATCCAGTACAGTAATAATGTCACTGTTGACGGGATTATTGAGCTCCCAACGGGTTATTCTATTTTGATGGGCGAATCAAAGCATGTGAGTATAAGTAATTTCAAAGCTTTCAGTGCAACCGGTAATGCCGATGGTATCGACATCTTTTGCAGTCAGGATATTAAGCTCGATCATATATACATGCGAAACTCAGACGATTGCATCGCCATTTACGGTCACCGGTGGAATTATTATGGCAATACTTCCGATATTACAGTTAACAACGCCATTTTATGGGCAGATGTAGCCCACCCACTGCTGATAGGCACGCATGGGGATACCGACCACCCGGATACCTTACAAAATATCCGGGTTCAAAATATGACGGTACTTGACCATAACGAAAATCAGCTTGATTACCAGGGCTGCATATCACTTAATGCAGGCGACAGCAACCTGATCAGGAACGCCAGTTTTGAAAATGTGGAGATTGAGGATATCCGCAAGGGACAACTGTTTAATTTAAGGGTGATGTACAACCGGAAATATAACACCTCTCCCGGGCTGGGAATCGAGAACATATTGTTCAGGAATGTCAATTATAACGGCAAGCGGGCAAATATGTCTGTTATAGCCGGCTACGATGACAAACGCGGCATCAGGAACGTTATATTTGAAAACCTGAAGATAAACGGTACCCTGATCTATGATAAAATGCCAGGCAAACCCGGCTTTTATAAAACAAGCGATATGGCCAACATATTTGTGGGTGAACATGTGGACGGGATCCAGTTTTTGAGGAAGGATTGAGGGCTAAACGTAAGATGGGTGTCATCAGCGAAATGAATAATAAGCAAGCCAGGGCAGCAATAATTAAACAACTCCCGTTTGATCAATTATGAAGATGAAATTGAAAATTGCAATTGCAAATCACCTTGTATTATTTTTTATTTGCTGTACCCCTCTTGCAGGTGCATTTGCCCAAAACAACCGGGGAGTACCTGCTCCCAAGCCGTTATTTCGCGACCCTGTATATGATGGGGCGGCCGATCCAACCATAATCTGGAACCGCAGCGAAAAGAAATGGTTTATGTTCTATACTAACCGCAGGGCAAACGACACCACCATTCATGGTGTTGCCTGGGTGCATGGCACCCGCATTGGCATTGCTGAATCTAAAGATGGTGCCAGCTGGAAATACCGTGATACGGCAGATATCGGTTATCGCCCGGATGCAGGGTATACCTTTTGGGCTCCGGAAGTGATTGACCATAATGGAGTGTATCACATGTACCTTACCTATGTTCCCGGTATCTTTACGGATTGGAACCATCCTCGCACCATCATCCATCTTACCAGCAAAAACCTGCTGAACTGGAAATATGAATCGACCTTAAAACTGGTGAATGAAAAGGTAATAGATCCATGTGTATTGCAATTGCCTGATGGCACCTGGCGCATGTGGTATAATAACGAAACAGACCATAAATCGATCTTTTTTGCTGATAGCCCCGACTTGTACCACTGGACTGATGGCCGGAAAGCGGTGTTTGACCAACCCGGCGAAGGCCCGAAGGTTTTCAGGTGGAAAAACAAATATTGGATGATCACTGATGTTTGGAAGGGGCTTGCTGTTTATTCTTCAAACGATCTGGAAAACTGGGCCCGGCAACCGGGTGGTGATTTGCTGGCAACACCCGGCAATGGTATTGACGATGGTGCCATTGGCCATCATTGTGATGTAATTGTAACGCCCGCGGGCCGGGCCTATATTTTTTATTTTGTACATCCCGGCGATGGCGCGGCAACGGGCGGCGCTACCAAATATGATAAACAACGTAGCAGCTTACAGGTAGCCGAACTCAAATTAACTGATGGCAAACTTACATGCAACAGAAATGAAGCAACCCAGCTTGTTTTGAAGTAACAGCGTGATAAAAAGTTAAGCATCCTCGTTTATTTTTTAACGTTATTACGTGAGCGTTCACGCTCACCTGAGGCAAACAGTCGAGTGCGGATGCTTACCCGCAATGTCATTAAGTTTAGGAAAATCCCCCAGAGGGGGAACAGGTTTGTAGCAACATACATATTCAAAACAACCGTGCCAGAGGTACGGAACACCGGAGTTGTGTACCGCTGGCACACCAGAGATCTATGCGAATTTGTTTCTACAAGCCTTTTGCACCTCTGGTGCAGTTGTCAGTCTCTTAACTTAATGACATTGCGCTTGCATGTGCGAGTTTTTAAAAGCTAAAATTAGAATGCCCCTCTCTCTCTCAAGAGTTTTTTTTAAGTCTTAACGCTCCACCCATACAAAGCAGCTTATTTCAAGCGCTTTAACATCATAAAAATTTCAAAAAACACCACGTTGCTGTGAGTATAATTTACAGCAGTCATTGTCTTTGGTGTGTCCGATTATAAAACTGTTTTGTTCCACGTCCTTACACGACTTCCAAACATACCGGAACGGCAGTAAATATGTTTACCTAAACAATTAAACCATGAAAAAACTTTTTACGCTTTGTAATTATTTGACAGGTACGTACCGGCGGATAAGGCTGCTGCTATTCTCACTGTCGGTGTTTGCGACGATGAGCGTCCGCGCCCAAACGTTTGTCCACCCTGGTGTGGCCTTTAACCGGGCCGATTTAGATCAGTTGAAAGCCAACATTAGCCGCGAACCATGGCTATCCGGTTATAATGCATTTAAAAACGACTCGCATTCACAATTGGGTTATGGGCAAAAAGGGCCCTTTGCAACAGTTACAAGGGCACCCAACCTAAACAACAGCGCCTGGATTGACGACATGCAGGCTGTTCATAACCTGGCCTGGATGTGGTGGTTTACAGGCGATTCTACGTATGCCCGCAAAGCTACTAACCTGCTTGATGCCTGGGCGGTAACCAATACTACCTGGGGTGGCGGAGAATCTATGCTGGATATTGGCGACTATGCACAGTATTGGGGCGTAGGTGCCGAAATCCTTCGATCTACTTTTCCTGGTTGGACCGCAGCCAATACACAGCATGTAAAAAGTTATTTTGCCAATGTTTTGTTTCCAACTTCCTGGGTACCCAGCCCCTTGCGCGATGCGAATAAAGGGGCTCTTCAGTTAAAAATAGCGCTTGCCGCATCAGTTTTTTGTGATGATGTCACCCGGTTTAACCAGGCGGTGGAAGTGTACCGGATGGATGCCGGCGGAGGTATGCGCAATTCGTTGCCCGGTGGTGAAGTAGGAGATTCGGGCCGCGACGACCATTGGCGTGTGCAGGCAGCAGCATTGGCCTGGGGCGCGGAAGTTGCCTACAAACAGGGTGCAGATATGTTCGCCGAGCTGGATAACCGGGTATTGGCTATCGGTGAGCTGTATCATAAATACGCTTTTGACGGAGCAACAATGACCTTTATCCCGTTGGGAGGCTATGCAAGCTTTTGGACCAACTGGGGAATTCAACCCGGGGCAAGGACCGGCGATATGACTAATATTATTTACAGCGCTTATGCTGTACGCAAGGGTATCCCTACCCCTAATACCGACAGAATGAGGGCTGCGTTAATGCAGCCTGGCTCCACCAATTATTCTCCGGCCGGCGGCAATTTCTTATACCTGAAATCATCAGATACATCTACCGCGGTTAAGTTGCCCCAGGTATATTATCCTGCTGATCATGTGCAGCCGGTGAGCAACCTTACCAATATTGACATCGGTAAT
This sequence comes from Mucilaginibacter sp. SJ, assembly GCF_028993635.1. NCBI lineage: Bacteria > Pseudomonadati > Bacteroidota > Sphingobacteriia > Sphingobacteriales > Sphingobacteriaceae > Mucilaginibacter > Mucilaginibacter sp. SJ. The sequence continues at coordinate 5,178,738 of NZ_CP118631.1, read as the reverse complement.
ACCGGATTAGCGGGCAGCGCCGCCTACAATAACGGGATTTGGACACTTCAAGGCGCCGGAACTTCCACCAGTAATGCTTTCAGCTTTAATTTTAAGAAAATTAGCAGCGATGCCGGACTGGTAGTAAAAGTTGAGAATATGTCGTTAAATACCGGTGGTTGCGGGGTCATGTTACGCCAATCGCTGGCCCCTGGTTCGGCTTTTTATGATATTTTCCTTAAAGCGACAGGCGGTGCCGGAAACCACTACCAACCCAAAGCGCCCTGGTGGTTAAAAATTGAGCGCGTCGGCACCCGCATATTTACATACCATTCGCAGGATGGCATCAGTTGGACCAATCTTGGTTGCTGGTATTCTGCAACAGGTTTCCCCACTGATTTGTATGCCGGATTTTATACCCTTTCCAGTAATAACTCGGCGCTAAATACGGCCACGTTCAGTAATGTGGCTTATAGTCAATCCGCACCTGCCGGATCTCCGGAGATTAGCAGTGCTACCACAGCTACAGCTACCAATGGTGCGCCTTTCAGTTATAACATCATAGCCAGTGCTAATCCATCTTCTTATAGTGCCAGCGGCCTGCCGGCAGGGCTTAGCATTGATGCGGCTACCGGTATCATCTCGGGCACACCTACCGCGTTAGGGCAAAGTGAAATTACGATAGCCGCCACTAATGCCAGCGGCACCGGTACGGCAACCCTTATGCTGAATGTGGTCAATAACCAGGCGCCGGCAGCGCCGGCTTCGGCTACAGCAGCTGTTGTTAATTCTACACAAATTAATATTACCTGGGTAGCTTCAGCCAATGCTACCAGCTATTCGGTAAAACGGTCGTCGTCATCCACCGGGCCGTTTACCACAATACAATCAGGTATAACCAACACATCATATATTGATGCCAGCCCGGTACCTGAAGTAAACAATTATTATGTAGTGACCGCGCTTGCCGGAACATTGGAAAGCGGAAACTCAAATGTTATTTTTTCGTCCGTACCGCCGGCTGCCCCGACGCAGCCTGCAGCTGTTAATAAAAATAACGAGGTTGACTTGAGTTGGAACGGCGCTTTGGGAGCAGCTACTTATAATGTAAAACGCGCTACCATAAGCGGCGGCCCTTATACTACTGTAGCCAATGTTTCAACTACAACGTATGCGGATCTGAATGTAAGCAACGGAAGCCCATACTATTATGTTGTTTCATCTGTTGGCCAAACCAAAGAAAGCTCCAATTCGGCCGAAACATTTGGCGTACCCGGTTCAAGTTCTTCAACATGGAGCCAGCAGCCCGAGTCCGACTCGCTTACCCTGGCCCGGAACTGGCAGGAAAACGCGACACCGGTTAATCCAGCCATTATTACTTTTCAAAATAGTGCAGATACCGTACTGACCAACGATATTCCAAACCTCGTAGCCTCGAGGATCCAGTTTAATGCAAACGCCAGCAACTATACGATTGACGGCGCAGCAATTCATTTGCGAAATGACCTGGTTAATAACAGCTCTGGGTATCAAACCCTGAAGATGCCTGTAACCCTCGATACATTACTCAATGTAAACACCCCCAATGTGAGCGGCACTGTAGCATTAACCGGGCAAATAACAGGCACAGGCAGCCTGCTCAAGAACGGTATCGGGTTCCTGTACGCAGGAGGCAATAATACCTACTCCGGTGGTACTATACTCAACGGAAACGGGCAAAGCTGGCCGCCGGTTTATGGGATGGAGATATCAGGAACAAGCACCGGAGCACCATCCGCCCCCACTTCAGGTCCGCTTGGTACCGGAAAAATTACGATGAACGGCGGCGCGCTTTTTTCGGCCAACGGCGATGCTACCTTGTACAACGATATTGAAATCGCTGCCGGAAAAACCAGTTATTTTTACCAAACCAGCAACGCATTGAACCTTTACGGGCGGCTTACCGGAAGCGGAACAATCATTCAGGATGGTAACGTATATGCGGGGCTCCACCTGTTTGCTGATAACAGCAGCTTTACCGGATACTTTGTATCCAAGCTACGCAGCGGCAACTCACGTACCCGCTTTGAAGTGCCGCAATCAGGCAGCGCGAATGCATCATGGAACCTCGACGCCAACGGTAACGATTGCCAGGGCATCATGTTCCCGACAGGTACTATCAGCTTTGGCTCATTGAGTGGCAGGGGCGCTATCCGAACAGATGGAGGCGGCAGCCCAACCATAAGCATTGGGGCGCTGAATATAACAACCAACTATGGTGGCACGATGACCGGAACCATGAACGTAGAAAAGGTTGGCACAGCGGTTTTAATATTTAGCGGCAACCAGGCTTATTCAGGTACAACGACGATAAAAAACGGCACTTATTTGCTCAATAACGATCCTAACAGCGGCACATTCACCAGTCCGGTGGTTGCAGTGGCCGGCACGTTTGGCGGCAGCGGCAAAAGCACATCATCGGTTACTATTGGTACAGGCTCAGGTACAGGAGCGGTACTGGCACCCGGTAACCAGGCCATCGGCACCATAAAAGTGGGCACCCTCACCATGAATGCCGATGCTACCTATAAAGCAGAGTTAAGCACCAGTTCGGCCACCAGTGATAAGATAAGTACAGCCGTTGTTAATTTAGTGAATCAACCTAAACTGCAGGTCATAGCTATCGACTCGACAAGCCTGGCCCAGGGAAGTTCGTTCACTATCATTGATAACACCGGAAGCGCGGCAATATCCGGTACATTTAAAGGCTTGCCCGAACTTGCTCCGGTAACCGTTGGTAGTTTTACACTGCGCATCAGCTATAAAGGCGGTACGGGCAATGACGCTGTGCTGCTGGACGACCGGCCATTACCGGTAATTATCACCAGCGCGCCAACGGATACTGCGCTGATAGGAAAACCTATGACTTATACGGTAACAGGAATTAAGTCGCCCAACCATTTTTCGGCCAGCGGATTGCCGGCCGGGTTACAAATTGATTCTTTATCAGGCAAAATTTCAGGAACACCAACGGAATCAGGCACCTTTAATGTAAGCCTGTCGGCAGGCAACGGCAGTACAACAGGTACTTCAGCATTGGTGCTTACGGTACTTAGCAGTGCTGTAAACTCTTTGACAGTTGCCGCGGGCGATGCCAAAAACATCCTTGAATGGCAATCACTTCCGGGGTACAGTTATAACGTTAAACGTTCAACAACTTCCGGCGGGCCATATAACACACTTGGCTCAGTAAGTAACCTTATCTTCACCGACAGCAATGTGAGCAATGGCACAACTTATTTTTATGTGATAGCCCCTGCAGACAGTACCGGCGAAGGTACCAAAAGCACAGAAGTGGTTGCTAAACCCAATGCCGGGCAACGCGACTTTTATCAATTTGATGAGGTAAGCGGCAGCAAAGGCATTGATGCCTGGGGTGCCAATCATGCTGCACTCGCGGCAACAGCAAGTCGTGCTGCGGGTAAATTTGGAAAATCTTTGCTGCTTGATGGTTCGGCGAGCGCTTATGCAACATTGCCTGCCGGTATTTTCAGTACCCTGAACGATTTTACCATATCTGCCTGGGTGCGGATGGACGCCATAAGTACCTGGATGCGTGTTTTTGACTTTGGCTCAAGCACCACCCAATACATGTTCCTTACTGTACAGGCCGGTGTTACCAACGGGCAGTCAACCATTCGTTACGCTACTAAAAATGGCTCGGCTGCAGAACAGAATATCAATTACAATTACACCTTCCCACTAAATACCTGGACCTACCTGGCGGTAACACGGGCAGGCAATACCACTACACTGTATGTAAATGGTACATCAGTCGCCTCTTCAACAAATATTACCATCAAGCCATCGGCACTCGGGAGCACCACACAAAATTACCTGGGCAAATCGCAGTTTGCCGATCCGATGTTCAAAGGCTCCATTGATAATTTCAAGATCTATGGCAGGGCATTAAGCAGCACCGAAATTGCTGCCGATGTGTTGGGCGATCAAACAATAACCTTCGCCTCCATCGATGGAAAAACATTTGGCGACGCGGATTTTGTGCCCCCGGCAACAGCTTCATCAGGTTTGGCGGTTTCCTACAGCAGTTCAGATACTACTGTTGCCAGTGTAATTAATGGCGCCATCCACATCAAAACAGCAGGCACCGCAACAATCACAGCTTCCCAGCCTGGCAACACCAGCTTCAAAGCAGCTACCCCAATCAATCAAAGCATCACCATCGGTAAAAAAGCACAAAGCATCACGTTTAATGCAATACCAACGAAGACAGTTGCCGACAGCGATTTTATGGCCGGTGCTGTAGCCAGTTCTGGCCTTGCGGTAAGCTATAGCAGTTCGGACAGTACGGTAGTTCAGGTAGTTGGTGGAAAACTGCACATCACCGGTGCGGGTACGGCCGTGATCACCGCCTCGCAGGGTGGGAATGCCAGTTACCTTCCAGCCTCGCCGGTTACACAAACGCTTACCATTAACAAACTGAGCCAAAGCATCAGTTTTGCCGCGTTACCTTTAAGCAGGCCTGGCGATGCAGATGTCAGCCTAAGTGCGACAGCTACTTCCGGGCTTCCGGTTGTTTACACCAGCTCAAACTTAAACGTAGCTACGGTCATCAATAACAAGCTGCATATTGTAGGTGCAGGCAGCAGCGCTATTACAGCGCAGCAAGGTGGCAACACTCGTTTTGACACGACAGCGTCAAGCAAAACCTTCACCGTATTGCCATACAATGTCCAGGTACAATCCTCCGACGGAGACAACAACCAGCCCGTAAACAATCTCATTAAGCCATTTCTGAAAATTGTTAACCAGGATTCTGTCGCCATTAATTTAAACGAGCTGACCATGAGGTATTGGTTTACCGCGGAAAATTATGCCGGGATCAATTCATGGATTGATTACGCCCAAATGGGGAACAGTAACGTTACCATGAAATACGTTCAATTACCCAACCCGCGCACAGGCGCCCTGGGTTATATAGAATATGGTTTCCTGAATAACGGCCAACTCAGCGCAGGCGGTAATTCAGGGGCTATTCAATCGAGGTTTGCCAACCAGGACTGGTCAAACTTTTCGGAGGCCGATGATTATTCATACCTGCCATACACCGGGAGCTATGCTGCAAACAGTCATATCACCCTTTACCGCAACGGGCAGTTGATTTACGGTACCGAGCCTGCCGCAGCTACAGCTACCACGGCTTTTACTGTATCTTATCAAAACCAAAATCAAAGCACTTCCGGAAATACGATCAGTACCTACCTGGCGCTTAACAATACCGGAAACGTGCCTGTCAATTACAGCGATCTTTCCGTTCGTTACTGGTTTAGCCGCGAAGGCACAGCAGGATTGAATTTCTCGGTAAGCTACGCCAAACTGGGCAACAGCAAAATCAACAACCGGTTTGTTACTTTAAGCCCCCCTTTAACCGGGGCAGACACCTATCTTGAATTAACCATCGATCCATCGGCAGGTTCATTTTACCCCCTAAGTAATACCGGTAACATTCAATACCAGGTTAATAAAACAGACTGGTCGGCATTTAACGAGGCCAATGATTATTCGTTTGCTGCTAAAGCTGCTATGGCGCTTAACAGCCATATCACCGTTTATTATAAAGATCAGCTGATTTATGGAACGGAACCTACATTGCTCAGCAGCAATTCGCTGGCTTCAACCATAGGTCAAAAAACCGGTATTGTACAGGATAACAGCGCACCTATCGGTACTGTTCAAAACAATGTGATCTACCCAAACCCGGTGGCTGCACGCAGCTTCAACATTAAACTAACGCCCGACCTGGAGCAGAAAGAGATCAACCTGGTTATCCGGGATAATTTTGGCAAGGTTATGCAAAGCGGCAGGTATCGTGGTTTTGGCGGTAACCTTGGGGTTCAGTTAACCCGGTCATACATGACCGGTGTTTACTTTGTTCAGATCAACAATCTGGCACCATTGCGCATGATAGTAAGCCCATGATTTTAGCTAAAAGCCTAATGCACATAGCTTAAGGCTAAAACTTTAAAACGTGAAAAGGGATGGCAGTGCTGCCGTCCCTTTTACGTTTACAGGAATTCCCTTTACTCCAGACAGAGAAAACGCTTGACGGATTGAATATTAATACTCAGTAGCCCCAATATCAAAAGCAGTACCCGATGGGCGTACAGCATCATAATAATCAAATTTTATGCTGTATGACAAAACGTTTGCCCCCTGATCGATAAGCGGCGATGACGGTTGTAAATGGAAATCATCTCCGGCATAATTTACAAACCCGCAAACGCTTACATCTGTATTTACATAATTATTTGATTCGGTAAGTTTAACGCTGGTGCTTTTTACAATTATCGGCTGTACTGATGCCGATTGTATGATAGCATTATTAATAACGGTATTCATGGGGATAGTTTCGGAGTTTAACTTTATACCGCCTAAAACGGAGCCTACAATGGTATTATTGATAAACTGAAAATTCGGGCCTGGCGTATACCGTGAATCAGCAAAAATACCGTAAGCTTTCGAGTCAATAATATAATTATTGAATACCTGGTTATCGCCAAGACCAAGAACAATGATACCATTGCCGGGCGCATTCTTAACCAGGTTGTTATAGCATTGGCCACCGGTACCTTCCCCTATTTGTATACCATTATTTTGATAGGAAGCAAACGGACTTATCCCCGGATTTTTAACGGTGTTATTATAGATCATACATCCCGACGTAGCACTGCCAACCTGGATCCCTTCGGCACCGGTAGAGTCAACAAGGTTTTTGTAGATCCTGGCATTCACGATATCGTGAGGTAAAACCGTACCGCAGGAAGTTGAAACGCCATTCTGATAAAAAGAATTTCCTATATAAAGGCCTTCCCCTCCTGTTTTGTGAACGTAATTATCATGAATTATTACATTACTCATCGTAAAATTGCCCCGCCAGGTTGCAGCGTCGCATGACGGATCGGTTTTTGCCATGATCCCTGCAAACCCGCTGTTACGGACCTCAACATTCGCGATCTCAAAGTCCGAGCTCAGATAGTCCATCGTCATGCCGATGTTGCCGCCGTTTATATCAAACCCGTACTTAATCGAGGAAACTCCATTTCCCATTACCTTGAAATACTGGCAGTTTTGTGTCTTAAATGCATAAGAGGCGGTAGTTTCAGCAGTGAATGACACCCTTCCACCCTGGTTGACAATTAAAATTGGAGCGGCGGCTGTACCTTTAAAGTTTTTAAGCAGCAAGGCCCCACGTTCACCGGCGGGGATATATATTATAGCCCCCGCGGGGATATTTGTTCCGTCAACCATCCACTCGGTAGTTTTAACGGTGTAAGTATAGGTAGTTACCGGCCTTGTTTTCAAACTTTGCAGTTTCCCATCCTGCTCCGGAATTGAACTTGCCGGTGTTTCAATTTTGTTTATACTTTTTGAACACGCCAAGCATGATATTACCAGCATACCAGCTATCATGCTTAGTAAGTAATTGTTATTTCCCATTTATTAATCTGAAAGAGTTTTGATAATCAACCATTCCCTGTTGTGCGGAACCGGCAGTTCTACGTTATTTTTTCAAATATTGTTGCCCGCACAATTAAATCGCCCGCTTGCGGCATTCAGGGACTCCGATAATAAACAAGAATTGTAAAAAAGAGGGTTGCTTTAACAGCATATGCCTTGCATGGGGCCATCGCCGATGCAAAAGGCTTGCAGCTTATAACTGAGTGGAATTACCCTCCCGGACGCCCGTATTATTATATAAAGATCATTGCCGCTGACTTAGCCTGATAGTCCATCCCGGTAAGATTAAACCTGTTTTACTTTATTGCGCTTAGCCTGCTGGTATTCAGTTGGCGTAGTACCGAATTGTTTCAGGAAATTACGGCCCAGGTGTGATTGAGAACTGTAACCTACCATGTTGGCTACTTCGTAGATCTTATAATCACCTTCTTCCAATAATTGCGCGGCGGCTTTGAGGCGGGTGATATTGATAAGCTCGTTAATAGTAAGGTTGGATATAGCTTTAACTTTGCGGTACAGCGTTGGCTTACTCATATTCATGAGATTGGCTATCTGCTCCACATCAAGCTCGGCGTTTTGGATGTTTTTGTAGATAACACCGTTTAATTTATCCAAAAAGCTTTCATCAGGTTTGGAGTAAGCCATCGACTTGATATGGGCCAGCGGCGAACTTGCAAAATGCTCTCTGATCTTATTGCGGTTGATAAGCAGGTTAGCTATCTGCACCTGCAAATGTTCGGGCGAAAACGGTTTTTCGATATAGGCATCGGCACCAACTTCCAGGCCTTCAATTTTACTTTGCAGGGTATTTTTTGCAGTTAGTAATATAATAGGGATATGGCTGTAATCGAAATTGGTTTTAATGGTTTTGCATAGTTCAAATCCATCTATTCCCGGCATCATTACGTCGCTTATAATAAGCTGGATGTTCTCTATGCCTATCATATCCAGCGCTTCCTGTCCGTTAAGGGCTTTAATAACCGAATATTTGTCGCTCAGATCATCCGAAATAAAATCAAGTATTTCCGGGTTATCATCTACTAAAAGTATAACTGGTTTCATAAAGTCAATATTCTCCTCTCTGTTACTTAGGTCTGCCTGCTCATATTCATCGGGGGTAATATGCAGGTCGAATTCTTTTTCCTGGTGAACAGGCAAAGTAAGGTTAAATATATTAAAATCGTTAATAGATTTATTCAACACCAATAAGCCCTTGTGCAACTCGGCTAACGAGCGCGATAACGAAAGCCCTATCCCGGTGCCAATTTGCTTTTCCGACCCTTTCATCCTGAAGAAAGGCTCAAAGATCTTTTCGCGCATTTCGTAAGGGATCAGGTGCCCGCTGTTTCTTATTTCGATGGTAAAGGTGGGGTCGTTTTCCGCATGATCGAGCAGTTCGATCTCTACAACCGATGTACTGTATTTAATAGCGTTGTTAATGAGGTTACTTATAATTTTGGTGAATGCCTCAATATCAACATAAGCATAAACGGTTTTAACCGGATGTATAAAGGTATAGCTGAGGTTCTTTTGTTCGGCCATGGGCTTAAACCGCAAAAAGGTATCGGCAAGCAGATCCATAATATCGGTTTTAACAAAGCTGAGGCTAAAGCCATTGGTTTCGGTTTTTCTGAAGTCAAGCAGTTGGTTGGTAAGATCGAGCAGCCGGTTGGTATTCTTTTCCATGATCTTCAGGTTGTTTTGAATATCCGGAACATGCTCCGCCCGCCTGATCACTTTTTCCATTGGCCCTTTAATAAGCGTTAAAGGTGTACGGATTTCGTGGGCCACATTAGTGAAAAACTCGATCTTGGCATTATAGATCTGTTTCTCCTTGTCATTTTCAAGGGTTTCGATAATACGTTTGTTTTTCTCGCGGGTTTTACGGTGATAGCTTCTGAGCAGGTAGTAACCTGTTAGTAAAAACAACAGGCAGTAAGCAATGTATGCCCAAACGCTTTCCCAAAAAGGGGGCGCTATATCAATTTCAATACTTGTTTCTTTTTGGGTCCAGGTGCCGTTATTGTTTGCCGCTTTTACTACAAAGGTATAATGACCGGGCTGCAATTGCGTAAAGTAAACTTTTCGGTTGCGTTTAAGTTCGGTCCAGCCTTTATCCAAACCTTTCATCGTGTATTTATATTGGGTCATTTCGGGCGATGGAAAGCTCAGCGCCGCGAAATCAATGCTGAATGAAGATTGGTTATAATTAAGGTTGATTTTTTTTGTGGTGATAATAGACTGTTTTAATAATGAATCGGGACCGTTAACAGAGATCTCTTTATTGTGCACCTGGAAACCGGTTATATAAACCGGGGCTACAAAGTAATTTTGCTTAAAACTGGCAGGGTTAAAGCTAACCATACCACGTACACAACCAAAGTACATGGTGCCGTCGGCATCTTTAAAAGACGAGTTGTAGTTAAACTGATCACTTAACAAGCCATTGGCTTTTGTGTAAATTTTGATGCTTCCGGTATTATCATTAAAGCAAACCAGCCCCCGGGTAGTGCTGATCCATAGATTTTTATGGCTGTCTTCTTCCAGCCTGAAAATGTAATTGCTCGGAAAGCCGTTACCGGTGTCATAAAACTTATAACTATCGGTTTCGGGATCGTATCTCCATAAACCCAAACCCTCGGTAGCAAACCATAATTTGTGGTTACTATCCTCAAAAACGCCGTTAACCGTGGTGGTGTTAAGCACATTTTTAACGGGGTAACGATAGTTTAGCTTAGTACTTGTATTGTTTGCCGGATTGTAACAGTAAATACCATCCCGTACCGTGCCAACCCATATCTTGCCTTTATGGTCTTCGGTTATGGCGTAAATGAAATCATATGGGGGTAATTTATCTATCAGGGTAAAATCTTTACGTGCCAAATTATACCTGTAAATGCCGCGGGTAGTACCAACAAAAATAAGCCCGCTGCGGGTTTTGCAAAAGCAAATTATAAAGTTGCTTTTGAGATCATTATTTCGGTTACCGGCCAGGTAAACGCGTTCAACCTTGCCGGTTTTAATGTTCATGATATCCAGTCCCCGTTCAAAAGTACCTACAAACAGTTCATTGCCTAAGGCTAATATACCGTGGATGTTGGTATTGGAGATGCTGGCACTCCCGCCGGGGGTATAATGGGTCCAGGTATTATCAGGCGCTAATTTGTTTAATCCGTTATCTTCGGTCCCCATCCACAGGTTGCCGTATATGTCTTTGGTAATTTCACGCACCACGTTTCCTTTAAGGGAATTTGGCTCGGGATCAGGGTAAAATTTATTAAAGGTTGAATATTGTTTAGGGTAATAGTTGAGGCCGCCAAAGTAAGTGCCTGCCCAAACCCCGCCTTCCGAATCCTTGTAAAGGCAATAAACGGCGTTATCCGATATGGAATAAGGATCATTGAAATGCTTTCTGAGATTAAGGAATGTCCCTTTTACCGAATCATAAATAAACACGCCCGATTCAGTGGCTATCCAGTATTCAGTGTCGCTGTATTTTAAAAAATCGCGCACGTAAACAGCCGTTTTATCCGGGTTGTAGTTAAGCAGGTCCTTGTAGGTATAGGTTTCAGCATTAAATTCCTTAAAACCATGACTATTGGTACCTACAAATATTTTGTTGTTACCGGCATAATAAATCTTCTCAATAAACTTTGAGGTAACTTTATCAGTTGGCTTAAACACGTTGTAAGCGGTAAAAGTGCGGCTTGCCCGGTCAAATTTCTCCATTGCGCCGGTTGAAGAAGAAGCCCACACTGTACCATTAATGATTACTACAGACGTAGCCTCAAAATGCTGCGAAGGCCAGTAATCAGTTCTTTCGCCGGTTTTTGTGTTATATCTTATTAATGAAGCTCCGGCTACAAACCAGCAATTATCATGTTCATCAAAAGTGATACTGCGCACACCGTTAATATTTGCCGTATTGATATGTGTAAATGTTTCTGACAGGGGATCATACTTATCAAGGCCCTCGTCGGTACCTATCCAAAGCGTACCTTCTTTATCAAGGCACAGGGTATGCACCATGTTGTTGGAGATGGTGCTCTTATTTGCAGGGTTATGTCTGAACGTTTTAAAGGTATAACCATCAAAACGGTTCAGGCCGTCCTTAGTACCAAACCACAAAAAGCCGCGCCTGTCCTGCATGCTGCAGTAAACGGTATTATGCGATAACCCATGCTCAACCTGGTAATGCTTGAAGTAGTAGGTCTGGGCATTGCAAATACCGCATGATACTGTAAAAAATAATAGAAATATGTATAGTGGTTTCAAAATAATCAGCTTAACGCAAATATAGCCAATCTGTTGCAGCGTTTCCCTTCTCCCGAAAATTGATACTTTTTGACTAAGTATTGATATGATTTGGTTAAGCGCCGGGGCCAAAATCCTTTTTCTTTACAACATGATTTTAGATATGTCAATTGTACATTTTTAAAATCAAAACTTAACCAATTAATAGATCATTTATGAGAAAATTTTTACTACTCAGGCATGGGGGAAACCCTCATGTGCAGTGGCCGCCCAGTAAATGGAGCCCCAAAGTAATGCTAATCGCTTTTTTCATCATGACCGGTTTCCTTTTTTCGTTTAGTGCATCCGCGCAAAATAAAATTAAGGTAACAGGCAACGTGGTTGACACCACCGGCCAGGTACTTACCGGCGTAGCCGTACGGGTACAGGGTACACAGGGGGGCACCACAACCGATGCACAAGGCAATTTCAGCATTAACGTACCAGGTGCAAACAGCACTTTGGTTTTTACTTACATCGGTTTTACTTCACTCGAATTACCATTAAACGGCCAAACAGCCGTAAAAGTGCGTTTGCGTGCAACAAACTCGGCTTTACAGGAGGTGGTTGTTACCGGTTACGGTACGCAAAAAAAGGCCTCCATTACAGGTGCCATCTCAACTGTTACCAGTAAAGACCTCGACCGTGTACATGCCGGTTCGACAGTAAGTACAGGTTTGGCCGGTAAAATTCCGGGGGTAACGTTCAGGATGTCTGAAGGCAGGCCTGGTGCCAGCGCCAGTATCCAGATCCGTAATATGGGTACGCCTTTATATGTAATTGACGGGATCCAGCAAGACCAAGGTCAATTCAACAACCTTGCCCCTAACGACGTAGAGAGTATCTCGGTGTTGAAAGACGCTTCGGCAGCTATCTACGGTGTGCGTGCGGCTAACGGTGTAGTGGTGGTAACTACAAAAAAAGGCGCCGGCGAAGCCCGTATCAATATTGATGCTTACACTGGTTATCAAAACTGGTACAGGTTCCCTAACGTGTTAACCAATTCATATGATTACATGCGTTACCGCGCTGATGCCGAGGTAAACAGCAATGGCTCAACCAGCATTACCCCGGCCGAACTTGATAAATACAAAGCAGGCACTGAAAAAGGCTATCAAAGCTTTAACTGGCGCGATTATGTTTTAAAAAGCAATAACAATGCTCCTCAAAACTCGGTGAATGCCAATTTTACCGGTGGTAACGACAGGGTTAATTATTATGTTTCGGCGACTAACCTTTACCAGAACTCACAGTTGGGTAAAGAGTATAAATTTAACCGCTCAAATATCCAGTCGAACGTTTCGGTTAAAGTGGCCAACGGTTTAAAAGTAAGCCTGGACATTAACGGCCGTATCGAAACCCGCGAAAACCCTGGTGTACCGGGTGGTGACGATTACTTCCTTGCCCGTTTTGCCGTTTTAAGGAATACACCGCTTGAACGCCCTTATGCTAACGATAACCCGGCATACCTTAATGATATCGGCCATACCGAATCAAACTATGCCTTCCTTAACAAAAAGCTTTCGGGGCTTTACCACAGTGACTGGCGCGTGCTTCAAAGCAACTTCGGTGTCGAATATCAGATCCCGGGCGTGAAAGGCTTAAACGTGAAAGGCCTATATTCATACTATATTGCCGATTATTTGCTTAATAACCAGGAGTATACCTATAACGCGTATACCTACAGGCCCGCTACCGATACCTATGATGTAACCGGCGGCAGTACCAACCCATGGCGCGAACGTGAGCAACGTAAAGAGTTTGCCAAAACTTACCAATGGCAAATTAATTACAACAACAGTTTTGGTAAACATACCATTGGCGCTACGTTTGTTTCTGAGCGTATTGAGCTAAAACACTTACGTAACTGGATCCATGCTTCGCCAATTTCAAATAACCTGCCATTGATCTACTTCCCAACGGCCGATCAATACCAGGATAGCGATAATACCGAAACCCGTATAGGTTATATCGGTCGTGTAAACTATAACTATGATAACCGTTATTATTTAGAAGCATCAGCAAGGCGGGATGCATCATACCTGTTTGCTCCTGATAAACGAGTGGGTTATTTCCCTGGCGTATCTGCCGGCTGGCGCATCACACAGGAAGGCTTCATGAAAAAACTATTAGGCGAAAACAGTATCCTGAATGATTTGAAATTCCGTGGTTCGTATGGTGTGTTAGGGGATGACCGTGATCCGGGAAATTCAGCTAATCCTATTGTGGCCCCATATGCTTATTTGCCAGGTTACAACTACAACCAGGGCACTTATATTTTTGATGGCAACGCGGTTATCACTTCAAGGGACAAAGGGATCCCTGTAACCCGTATTTCATGGCTAAAAAGTAAAATTACCGATGTTGCTGCCGATTTCAGCTTGTTTAACAGTTCGCTGAATGGTACTATCGATTACTTCTATCGTAAACGTACCGGCTTGTTAGGTACTAAAAATGATGTTGTGGTGCCTATTGAAATAGGTTACTCTCTGCCGCAGGAAAACGCGAGCAGCGATTCGCAACGCGGTTTTGAGATCTCGCTTAACTATAACGGTAAAATTGGCAAAGCAAGCTATAATATAGGCGGTAACTTTGGCTACACCCGCCAAAAAAACCTGCAAAGCTATAACCCGCTATTCTTTAACTCATGGGATCAATACCGCAACTCGACCGAAAACAGGTACTCGCATATCGACTGGGGTTACCAGGTTATCGGTCAGTTTACATCGCAGGAGCAGATCAACAACTATACTATCAACAACGATGGCAAAGGCAACCGTACCTTGTTGCCGGGTGACCTGATGTACAAAGATCAGAATGGTGATGGTAAAATTGACCAGTATGACGAGCGCCCTATAGGTTTCGGTTATGGTACACAGCCTAATATCAACTTCGGCTTTACAATTGGTGCTGCTTATAAAGGCTTTGATTTCCATGCTGATTTTTCAGGCGGTGCAGGTTATACCTGGTTCCAGAATTATGAAACCCGCTGGGCGTTCCAGAACAATGGTAACCTGAACTCAATATTTGAAGACAGGTGGCACCGCCAGGATATGTTTGATTTAAACAGTCCGTGGGTACCGGGTAAATATCCTGCAAACAGGGTGAACCCAGGCTTTGGGCATAGCGATTACGAGCTGAACGGCCAGCGTAACTCAACTTTCTGGCTGCATAGTGTAAGGTATTTAAGGGCCAGGACTTTAGAGCTGGGCTATTCATTGCCGACTGATATGCTTAAGAAAGTGAAGATCAGGAGAGCGAGATTTTATGTTAACGCGTACAACATGTTTTCATTTGATAACCTGAAACAGTATGGCGTTGATCCGGAAACTACCGATGATAATGGTTTACAGTTTCCGCAAAGTAAGGTACTCAACTTCGGCGTTAATTTAACCTTTTAATTAATTCCTAAAGTTTAAAAGCAAATGAAAAAGATTTCAATTATAACAATGCTGGCAATCTCGGTAGTAGCGGGATCGTGCAGAAAAGATAGTTCATTTTTAGATGTGCCGCCTAAACAGGTGCTGCCAACAGATCTGGCATTTTCAGATCCTGCGCTGGTGCTTTCGATCCTTGGCGATCTTTATGACAGGCAACGCGATTTCTCAAGTTTGGATGGTTATCCCTCAAGAGAATATCCTCAGTCGCCAAATGGTGACAGGGAGCCGGGATGGCGCACATTCGCTGATTTCAGCGAGGCTTTCCCTTCAGAAAATGGCAGCAGCTTCCTTGTACAGCGTACAGGCTGGGGTTATGGCGAATGGGCGATATGGGATTATGGTTATATCCGCGACCTAAACCTTTTTATACAACGTGCAACCGCGGCCACCAAACTTACCGAAGGTGATAAAGCACGTTTTATTGCCGAGGCCCGTTTTTTACGTGCTAACTATTATTTTGAAATGGTTAAACGTATGGGTGGCGTTCCGTTAATTACCGATCCGTTGGCTTATGATTACTCCGGTAACGTTACCCCGCTTCAAAGGCCGCGTGCCAAAGAATCAGAAGTATATGATTTTATTATCAGCGAAGCAGAGGCTATTAAATCAGTACTTCCCGCCGATGTTAATCAAAAATCAAGGGCAACTAAAGCGGCAGCATTAGCCATGGAAGCAAGGGCTGCACTATATGCAGGTTCAATTGCAAAATATGGCGCTACCACTCCCCAGGTATCATTACCGGGAAATGAAGTTGGTATCCCTTCAACCTTATCAAATGGTTACTATACCAAAGCACTGGCTGCTGCCCAGGAAATTATTAACGGTTCGGCAGGCAGCTACCAGTTATACAAAGTTCTTCCTGACCTGAGCGATAACTTCGCTGCTATTTTCCTTGATAAAAGCAGTGTAAACCAGGAAGCTATATTTGTTGAGGACTTTAAAGCCAACGGCGGTAAAGTACACGGGTTTACCACTAATGATCAGCCATTCTCAATATCCGACGAAGGTTTGGACGCAGGTCGTTTAAATCCGTCGCTAAACCTGGTTGAGGCGTTTGAAAAACTGGATAATACCTACGCGCCAATTGCAACAAAAGATGCGGGAGGTAATCCTGTGTATTATACCAACCAGCTTGACGCTTTTGCAGGCAGGGACGCACGACTTGCGGGTACCGTGCTTTTACCAAACGGCTTATTCAAAGGTAAACGGACCGAAGTTTATGCAGGCTACCAGCTTGCTGATGGTACTGTGATCAGCAGCGGCGACGCTACCATAACACAAGACGTACCAGGATTAGGCAAAACACAGGTAGTTGGTAAGGACGGACCGGTTAACGGCCTGGAGTTCCGTACACAAACCGGTTTCTATGTACGTAAATATCTCGATCCAACTGTTGGTTCAGGCCGTCGTGGCCGCGGAAGCGACGTTAACTTTATCCGTTATCGTTATGCCGAAGTGTTATTGAATGCCGCGGAAGCTGCCTTCGAGCTTGGCCAAACAGGTACCGCGCTTGGTTATATTAACCAGGTAAGGTCACGTGCGGGCTTAACCACTCCTTTGGCTTTACTTACTTTTGACAGGATAGTACATGAGCGCAGGGTTGAGCTTGCATTTGAAGGTCACACTTTGTATGATATGAAACGCTGGAGACTTGCTACCAAAGTTTGGGATGGTAACCAAATGTCAGTTGCCGACCTGGTTAGCAACATCGGCAGCGCTACCAAGCATAATACACAGCCTTTTGGTTTATGGCCATACAAATACTACAATCCGGGTAACGCCAATAATGGTAAGTGGATTTTTAAGGAGGTGAAACCAAGTGCGGTTACAGGCGCTAACAAATTCCAGGCGGGTAACTATTATTCGCAAATTGGTGATGATATTTTATCTGCAAACCCTAAAATTGTAAAGCAACCAAATCAATAGGTATTAACAAATTAACCATCATGAAAATAAAATTTCATCATATCATATTAGGGCTCTTCCTTGCTACCATGGGTTGCAAGAAAGACAACTATGAAGCGCCCGCATCAAAGCTCACCGGCCGCCTCACATATAAAGGCGCGGCGATAAATGTTGAATACAACCAGGTGCCTTTTGAGCTTTATCAGCCGGGCTTTGGTAAAATAGCGCCCATCAGGGGTACTTTTCAGCAGGATGGCAGCTATTCGTCACTGTTGTTCAACGGTAATTACAAATTCACTATCCCTGCAAACCAGGGGCCTTTTATGTGGAAGGAAGTAAGTGCCGGGAAAAGGGATACAATAGCGGTTACCATTAGCGGCAGCCAAACTATGGATATTGAGGTAACGCCTTATTATCTTATTAATAATGCCAAAATAACAGCTGCCAACAAAATAGTTAACGCTGTGTTTGATCTGCAGAAAGTTATAACTGATGCCAATGCTAAAGATATAGGCTCGGTGGTGTTATATATCAATAAAACCCAGTTTGTATCGGGCAGTGATAATATTGCTGCTACTGAAGTTGCCGGTTCTGCTATAACAAGCATGAATGGTATCAGCATCAATGTAAATATCCCTACTATCACGCCTACGCAAAATTATGTGTTTGCCCGTGTAGGGCTTAGGGTAGCCGGTGTGGAAGATATGATCTTCTCGCCTGTGGTAAAAGTTACTTACTAAGTTTTATAATCAGGCCCCGCTGTATAGCGGGGCCTTTTTTCCCTATGCAATAATTAAAATTAATATAATAACTCATCTCTACTTTTTAACTGATGAAGAAACTATCGCTTTGCCTGTCTCTTTTTATTACTACTTATCTATCTGCCAATGCACAGCAAGGCGAATGGCATTTGATAAAAGACAGGATCACTACCCCATGGGCCGAAAAGGTTGACCCTAAGGCACCGCTTCCCGAATATCCACGCCCGCAAATGGTACGCGGCAACTGGCAAAACCTTAATGGTTTATGGAACTATGCCATAGTGCCTAAAGCAACTACAGGGCCTGCCAAATATGAAGGAAAGATCCTGGTGCCTTTCGCGGTTGAATCTGCCCTGTCGGGAGTGGGTAAAACGGTGGGTAAGGATAGCATGTTGTGGTATAAAACCACCATCAGCTTAAACAAAACATTAAAAGGTAAAGACGTACTGATGCATTTTGGTGCGGTTGACTGGCGTACCGAAGTTTTTGTAAACGGTAAAAGTGCCGGCATCCATGAAGGCGGCTTTGATCCTTTTACATTTAATATTACCCCTTTCTTAAAAGGCGGTTCAAAGCAAGAAATTACCGTAAGCGTATGGGACCCGACAGATGATGGTCCGCAGCCGCGTGGTAAACAAGTTAAAAAGCCCGAAGGGATCTGGTACACCCCGGTTACCGGGATCTGGCAAACTGTTTGGTTGGAAGGTGTAGCTAAAACGCACATTGATGCCACCAAACAAACCCCCAACATTGATGATCACACACTATCGGTATCTGCCGAAGTTTCAAATAGCCAGCCGGGCGATAAGCTGAAGATCAGCGCCTGGAACGGAAAAACACTTGTATCCGAAAAAACGATTGATGCCGGCGAAACCGCCGTGCTGGATATTAAAGATCAGCACCTGTGGTCAACCACCGATCCGTTTTTATATGATTTGAAGGTTGCAGTTATCCGCAACAATAAAGCTGTCGACGAGATAGGCAGCTACTTTGCCATGCGTAAAATTTCGCTTGGT
The DNA here is from genome assembly GCF_028993635.1 of Mucilaginibacter sp. SJ. Classification (NCBI taxonomy): domain Bacteria; kingdom Pseudomonadati; phylum Bacteroidota; class Sphingobacteriia; order Sphingobacteriales; family Sphingobacteriaceae; genus Mucilaginibacter; species Mucilaginibacter sp. SJ. The sequence goes on along the minus strand of NZ_CP118631.1, from coordinate 5,159,826 downwards.
GCCGATGCTAATGGCATTCAGCGTATGCTATTAAATAACAAATTTGTATTCCAATATGGCCCGCTTGATCAGGGTTGGTGGCCTGATGGTTTATACACCCCGCCAACATATGAGGCTATGAGCTTTGATATTGACAAGCTGAAGGAAATGGGCTTCAACATGATCCGCAAGCACATTAAAGTTGAACCTGCGCGTTACTATGCTTACTGCGATAAAACAGGTATGCTGCTTTGGCAGGATATGCCGAGCGGCGATTTAGGCAACCACTGGGAAAACCGCCCTGGTGTGCTCGACCGCGCTACCGACCAGCAACGTACTTCCGAATCTGAAAGCTACTATCGCAAAGAGTGGAACGCTATCATTAACTCATTATATAACTATCCATGCATCGTAGTCTGGACTCCGTTTAACGAGGCCTGGGGACAGTTTAAAACTGTGGAGATCACCGAATGGACGATGAAAAAAGACCCATCACGTTTGGTGAACAGTGCCAGCGGTGGCAACTTTTATGATACCGGCAACATTGTCGATTTGCATAATTACCCGCACCCGGCTATGCCTCGCCCTGAGATCTTCGGCAAAACCAAAGCAGTTGTACTTGGCGAGTTTGGTGGTTTGGGCTGGCCTGTTGACGGCCATACCTGGCAAGCCAACAAAAACTGGGGGTATCAAAATTTCAAAAATGGCGACGACCTGTTTAAAAGATATTCAACGTTTACCGACAGGTTGGAAGAATTGATTAAAGCTGGCCTCTCGGCTGCGGTATATACTCAAACAACAGATGTGGAGGGCGAGGTGAACGGGTTTATGACCTACGATCGTAAAGTGATTAAAATGCCTGTTGAATTGTTACAAAAAGCCAACAGCAAACTGTATGATCCTGCCCTGGTGAAATAATATCTTTACGTAATGACTATAAAAAAAAGTATAAAATTAATGCGCAGGGAAGTTTGTCTTTCTGTAGCGATGATATGTGCAGGCTTTGCAACTGTGAATGCCCAGGGCGTGAAAGCAAGCACGGTAACAACGGTTGATAACAAAGGCGCGAATGCTTTTTATGTAAACAACCGCGCCCCCTTGCAAAGGCAATATTTTACCAAATTGCCTACAGGTAGTATTGAAGCAGGCGGTTGGCTCAAAAAAATGATGGAGCTGCAGCGCGACGGCTTAACCGGTAACCTTGGCGAGATCAGTGTATGGCTTTCAAAAACCAATAATGCCTGGCTTAACAAAGAGGGCAAAGGTGAATATGGCTGGGAAGAATTGCCTTACTGGCTAAAAGGTTATGCCGATATAGCCTATACGCTGAAGGATAAAAAAATGATTGCCGAAACTAAATTCTGGATTGATGCGGTGCTGAACAACCAGCGCGACAACGGCGATTTTGGTCCGGCGGTTGAGCATAACGGTAACCGTGACCTTTGGACTAACATGCCCATGCTTTGGTGCCTGCAATCCTATTACGAATACACCAAAGATCCCCGCGTTATCCCTTTCATGACCAAATACTTTAAGTATGAATTAGCTACGCCTGATAACAAGTTTTTGGAAGATTACTGGGAAAACAGCCGCGGCGGCGATAACATGCTGAGTGTATACTGGCTTTACAACCGCACCGGCGACAAGTTTTTACTTGATTTAGCTACCAAGCTTGATAAAAACACAGCCAATTGGCGCCAGGCAAATAACCTGCCCAACTGGCATAATGTTAACGTAGCACAGTGTTTCCGCGAGCCTGCAACTTATTACCTGCAAAGCCATGATAAAAAAGATCTTGATGCTACATACAATGATTTTAAACTGATCCGTGATATCTATGGCCAGGTTCCGGGCGGTATGTTCGGTGCTGATGAAAACGCCCGTAAAGGTTACGATGATCCGCGCCAGGCAGTAGAAACCTGTGGTTTGGTGGAGCAAATGACATCCGACCAAATGTTATTGGGCAATACCGGCGATCGTTTCTGGGCCGAAAATTGTGAAGACGTAGCTTTCAATACCTTCCCGGCTGCCTTTATGCCCGATTATCGTGCTTTACGTTATCTAACTGCACCTAACATGGTGGTGAGTGATGGTAAAAACCACCATCCGGGCATTGCCAATGAAGGTCCGTTTTTAATGATGAACCCTTTTGGTAGCCGTTGTTGCCAGCATAACCACGCTGCTGGTTGGGTATATTATGCCGAAAACAGCTGGATGGCTACTCCTGACAATGGCATAGCCGCCCTGCTTTATACCGAAGGTAAGGTGAACGCAAAAGTTGGTAACGGTACCGCGATAAGCATTGCCGAAACAAGCCATTACCCTTTCCAGGATCAGATCAATTTTACAGTTACTACGCCTAAAGTAGTCGACTTTCCGCTTTACCTGCGCATACCTGAATGGTGCAAAGGCGCATCGGTAAAAGTTAATGGCGTAGCTGTAGATGTAAATACCACAACAGGCGATTATATCCGCTTAGCTAAAAACTGGAAAAATGGCGATAAGGTAACGCTTCAGTTGCCAATGCAGCTTAAGGTGAAAGAATGGGCTAAAAACAAAAACAGCGTAAGTGTTAGCTATGGCCCGCTTACCTATTCTTTGAAAATAGAAGAGCAATATACCAAAGGAGATAACCTGAAAGATGCTCAGGGCGATTCGCACTGGCAACCCGGTGCCGACCCTCAAAAATGGCCTTCGTATAACATCTATGCAGCATCCCCATGGAATTATGGTTTACTGATAGATGAGCAACATCCTGAAAAATCGATAGAGGTTGTTCACCGCGCGTGGCCAAAGGACAATAATCCGTTCACCAATACCACTGCGCCGATAGAGTTGAAAGCAAAAGGTAAACAGCTGCCCGGTTGGAAGATAGACGAAACAGGTTTATGCGGGGTATTGCCGCAAAGTCCGGTTAAAACTGAGGAACCTGCTAAAGAACTAACATTGGTACCTATGGGCGGAGCAAGGTTAAGGATCTCGGCTTTCCCGGTTGCTGAATAATGAAAAATGCAGATGGGGACTTACAGTTACACAACCAAACGCACATCCATCCACGTAGCTGAACTGGAGTTTAACGGTGAGACATTGGTTTGCGACAGGGATAAGCCATTCAGTTTTTGGCTGGCCGACGTCAAATAAAATATCGACAGAAATAAAAAGAATATAATTGGTTATGCGGCAGATATTCATTTGGTTAATGGGTGTGTTTGCCCCGGTGATGGTTCTGGGGCAACACTATGCCGTTAACAGCAAAACCATTGCCTGGGATCAAACCACCTTAAAGCAGGTGGGGAGCGGAAACGGCAATTACGCCCGCATGATCCAGTTGAGTAATGGCAACCTGTTTTGCGTTTATGAAAGCGCCGGGGGCGTTGAATGTATTACAAGCAATGATTTGGGCAAGAGCTGGCAGCCACCTGTAATAATTGCCAGGCCGGTGCCGGGTGTAAACATGGCAGTGCCAGAGATATTGGAATTGAAAGATCATTCGTTACTGGCATCATACAACCCGCGTCCTCATAAAGTAAATGGCGATTGGGATACAACCAAACACTTTGCCATCTGCACAAAAAAAAGCTACGATAAAGGCAAAACATGGAGGGATGAACGCCTGATTTATGAGGCACAATACAACTTTGATGACGGTTGTTGGGAACCATCGCAAATTCAGCTTCCATCGGGAGAGATCCAGCTGTTCTTTTCAAATGAAGGTGTTTATACCAAATCAAATGAGCAGAATATTTCCATATTCCGGTCGAAGGATAACGGCTTAGGTTGGACAAAACGGCCCGAAATAGTGTCCTTCAGGCCCGGTCACAGGGATGGGATGCCGGTGCCCATAATCCTGAAAGGAAAAAATGAGATCGTATTTTCGATAGAAGATAATGCCGGTGCAACTTTTAAACCGTCCATCATCCGCAATAGCATCGGCCAAAACTGGAAAAAGACGGTGGGACCCGACGATGCTGAACGGACATACGCGCTCACACACAAACTGCAGGATACGGTTTGCAGGCGCGCCCTATTTAAGGCAGCTGCACAGTGGCGAAACGGTATTATCCTACCAAAGCACACTTAATCGCAATCACAATTGGGAACAATCCTGTATGCAGGTAGCTTTGGGTAACAGGGATGCTAAGGAGTTTGTGAGCGTACCAACACCGTTCAACATCCCGCTTAATAAACAAGGGCTTTGGAACTCGTTATGTGTGCTTAAGGATGATACTATCATCGCGATTACATCAACCAACGCGTTTGGAAACGGGACGGAGATTTGGATGATAAAAGGGAGGGTGGTAAAGAAGAAGTAAATTAAACAAATCTTCGCCGCCGCTCGGCTCCAGCCGGGTGGCAGTTATTAAGCGGCCTCTGGCCGCCGAAGTTGGAGTAGCAGGCCAGAGGCCTTGGGATAATTGCCACTCGGCTGGAGCCGAGCGGCGGCGTGGTTGACAAGTAAGTGTCGACACTTACCTAAATACAGTTTAAGCGAGGACGCTTGAACTCACAAACAAAACAGAATTAAACACTTATAAATGCAAACAAAATTAAAAGTATTGGCCCTTGCTTTGGCAATGCCATTGGGGATGAGGGTAATGGCGCAGCAAAAAGCGCCGGCACAGGTATGGTCTGAGGCGAAGGCAAAAACCTGGTACGCGCAGCAACAATGGCTGGTTGGTGCCGATTTTATTCCAAGCACGGCCATTAACCAGTTAGAAATGTGGCAGGCCGATACTTTCGATCCAAAAACTATCGACAGGGAATTGGGCTATGCGCAGGGCATCGGTATGAATGTAATGCGTGTATTCCTGCACCATTTAGCCTGGGAGCAGGATCATGAAGGTTTCAAAAAACGCATGGACGAATACCTTGCCATTTCAAGTAAACACGGCGTAAAAACCATGTTTGTATTTTTTGATGATTGCTGGAATAAAGTTCCTAAAGCGGGTAAACAGCCTGAACCAAAACCGGGTATTCACAATTCAGGCTGGATGCAAGACCCCGGACAGCCTGCATCTGATCATGCGGCAAATTCGCCGGTACTTGAAAAATATGTAAAAGACGTATTAAAGCGCTTCGCTAATGATAAACGCGTTTTACTTTGGGACCTGTATAATGAACCGGGCAACTCTGATAAAGGCAGCCGTTCATTACCATTGCTTAAAAGTGTTTTTAAATGGGCAAGGCAAGTAAATCCAAGCCAGCCAATTAGTGCAGGCGTTTGGCGCTGGGATCTGGAAGATCTGAACAAATTCCAGATAGCCAACTCAGATGTTATTACTTATCATGATTATACGCCTGAAGCGGAACACCTGAAAACAGTGCAGTTTTTGAAAATGAACGGCCGCCCGTTGATTTGTACCGAGTATATGGCACGTCCGCGGAACAGTCTGTTCAGCACCGTATTGCCAATGCTAAAAAAAGAAAATGTAGGTGCTATAAACTGGGGTTTTGTAAGTGGTAAAACCAATACCATTTACGCCTGGGATACCCCAATGCCCGATGGCAAAGAACCTAAATTATGGTTCCACGACATTTTCCGCAAGGACGGCACGGCTTATATTCCTGAAGAAACAAACCTGATTAAGAAATTGACCGGAAGATAGTTTGGGATGTACGAATTTCAGATGTGCGGATGTGCAGATGGATTTTCGAATGCTGAAACCGCCGTTTTAAATAGAGATGCATCCATTCCTGTTCGTCTCCTGCGTTAACCTATCACACAAATCTGCTTATCATCTGAAATGCAGTTTTATTACAGACTTACGAAGTTTTAAAAACTTCGTAAGTCTTGTTCCTCGCTAATACTCCCCTTAAACCAATTACACCTATGAAGCAGTTTTTTAATTATCTGATGCTGGGCCTGTTCGGCACTATAACCGCCTGCCGCAGCCATGCACAGCAAATTGAGCCAACTAAGCAGCCAGCACTTTATAATGGCCTTATTCATGTTGTTCTTGATAGAGACTTTCCCGATCCTACGGTCATCAGGTATAATGGCAAGTATTACGCTTACGCAACTCAATCGCCGGGAGGTGACGGCAAAATGATCAATATCCAGGTGGCCTGGTCAACCGATCATGAGCACTGGACGTATGCGGGAGATGCCCTGCCGCAAAAACCTTCATGGGCTTCTAATACCCAAAACTTTTGGGCGCCGGATGTTTTCTTCGACGCCAAACTCAACAAATTCGTCATGTTCTTTTCCGCCGATCCCAATGAGTTGACCGGCAAATGGATGGGGATAGCCTATGCTGATAACCCGCTTGGCCCGTTCACTGACCGGGGTATACCATTTATGAAAGGCCCGAGTTTTCACTGTATTGATCCAAAAGCTTTTGTTGACCCTAAAACCGGGAAGCATTTTCTTTACTGGGGATCGGACTTTCAGCCATTGCGGGTACAGGAAATGAAAGATGACTGGTCGGACTTTAAAGAAGGTTCACAGCCAACAGTTGTAGTTGAACCGGGCAAGGATAAAAGCTACAGTAATTTGGTTGAAGGATCATGGCTTGATTATGATAACGGAACCTATTACCTGTATTATTCGGGCGATAACTGCTGTGGTACCGGAGCCAACTATGCTGTAATGATTGCTAAAGCAGATAATCCACTTGGTCCGTTTTTAAGGTTGGGTGAAAGTGATAAAACCCTCAATAGCGCTATATTGGTTAAAGATGTTGTTTACACGGCTCCTGGTCATAATTCTATTTTTACCGACGAAAAGGGAAACAAGTTTATAGCTTATCACGCTATCGAAATAGTCCGCAAGGAAAAAGGGAGGGTAATGTGTATCAGCCCTATCAAATATCAAAATGGCTGGCCGGTAGTAACTAAATAGTAATAATATGGTTTATCAATTAAAACATCTGGCACTTTACGGATTGCTATTGCTGACTTTTTTAAATGCCGGGGCGCAGGTATCAGGCTATAAAAACTTTAAACCGGCGGCCGGCGTAAGTGTAATGGCAAATACCGCAAACGTAACGGTAACCTGGCCGGCAGGGATTAACAGCAAGGCTAAACTTGTTTTAAATTTAAAAAATGGCCAACCGCTATTTACCAGCGTACAGTTAAGTAAAGGAGGTATTTACAAGCCGGTAATTGAAAATGTTGATCCGCAGTTTATCCTCACAGAGGGCAGGCGCGACCTTATCTCTCAAAACGGCTGGAACATCTTTTTTGATAAAGTACCGTTGAAGCCGCACCATTCCTATAAGGTGGATTTTCATAAAAAGTCAGTCAATGTAAGCGGCAAAGGCACCCGAACTGTAATTACCCTATCCGGATTAGAAGCCCCCAATTTTAAAGGCGACCTGGAAATCACCCTGTACAACGGACAGCCCCTGTTTAATGTAGCTGCGGTTGTATCAACACCAATTGACTCAACTGCCATTTTGTATGATGCAGGTTTGATAGCTACAACAAAACCGCTTAAGACTGTAAGTTACAGCGATGTGTATGAACACCTGCAAACAGATCAGATTGAACGGCCTGATACAGCTAAAAACCTCGCTGTAAAATACCGCACCATCATAGGCGCAAATGATAATGCCGCGATAGCCATATTCCCCGCGCCGCACCAATATTTTTACCCTTTGGATGAAGCTTTCAATCTCAAGTTTGTATGGTACGGTAACAATTACCGCAGTTTGCTTCCGGGTTTTGGGCTTGGTATCAGGCAGGAATTACAGGGCGATAAACGTTTCGTGCCCTGGTTTAACGCCCCTCCGGGAACCAAACAACGGCTTAACTTTTTTTGCCTGCTGGGCAATGATGGTGCAGACGCTTTGCTGAATAACGTAAAGCAATTCACCCATGATGACAGTTACAAACCTTTGCCGGGTTATAAAACCATGGCAAGTCATTTTCATAACGAGTTTATCATGAGCGTTGTACTGGCGGGTAAGCCTGTGCCTGATAGTCCCTCCTTTGTGAAGGTTTTAAAGCGTCAAGGCATCAACATAGTTCATTGGGCTGAGTTTCATTACACAGCGCACCCTAAAGGACCTGACGAGCAGCGCCTTAAAGAATTAAAAGCGCTGTTTGATCAGTGTAACCGCTTGTCTGATTCTAATTTTTTACTGCTGCCCGGCGAAGAGCCTAATGAATTTTTCGGCGGGCACTGGCTGGCATTTTTCCCTAAGCCGGTTTACTGGATCATGTCGCGCAAGGCGGGTACGCCTTTTGAAAGTACCGATGCCGAACATGGCAAAGTTTACCACATTGGTGACAAAGCCGATATGCTGAACCTGCTTAATGCCGAAAATGGTCTGGCCTGGACAGCGCATGCCCGTACAAAGGGATCAACCGGTTTCCCGGATGCTTATAAGAAGGAAGATTTTTACCTGTCCGACAGATTTTTAGGAGCTGCCTGGAAAGCCTTACCGGCCGATCTGTCGGAGCCTCGTTTAGGCAAACGGGTATTTGATCTGATGGATGATATGAATAACTGGGGCCTGAAAAAGAAAGTACTCTCTGAAGCCGATCTGTTCAGCATCGAACCTGAAAATGAAATGTACGCACACCTCAATGTAAACTACCTGAAACTTGCCAAACAGCCGCAATATAAAAATGGCTGGCAACCTGTACTCGATGTACTGGAGCAGGGAAAATTCTTTTCCACTACCGGCGAAGTTTTAATAGAAGATTTTACCGTAAACGGCCATTCTTCCGGCGAAACCATCGCCCTCCCTGCCAATGGTAAATGTATCGTCAATTTTAAAACCAGCTGGACATTCCCGCTCAACTTTGCTGAAATCATTTCAGGCGATGGTAAGGGGGTTTACCGGGAGCGGATCGATCTTACTTCAACCCAGGCCTTCGGCTCGAAAACGTTTAGCAAAGTGTTGAACATGAAAGGCCGCAAATGGGTACGGCTTGAAGTATGGGATGCTGCGGTTGATGGCGCTTATACACAAACGGTTTGGTTGAAGTAAAGAATCTAATAAAAAATGTCATTGCGAGCACAGCGTGGCAATCTCGTAGCCATGCGTATCCGATCTGTATAGCTACGAGATTGCCACGTCGCCCCAGATGCTCTTTACCCATGCAGCTCCTCGCAATGACATCGCTTTTATAGTCTACGCTATAGCGCCTGAGTGCGGTAGTACTCAGGCCTGAACCACGGCAGCTCTTCTTAAATATTTCGGCGTGTATTTTACAGGGATTTTGACCAGTGCCCGCTCTGTGAAAAAGCTTTTCAGGGCTGCTACTTTCCCGGTGCGGATGAGATAACTGATGAATAAGGCAATTAACATAAATTTTTACTTAACAATACTTGCAAAACGTTGATAAAAGGCGGTAGGGCTGTCGGCATGCTTTGGCTCGTATTTACCGGCAATAATGGGGATATAGATTACCCTGCGACGGCTTTCCTCACCAATTACGGTTGACTGGGCCACGCGATGCCATAAACGGCCATCATGTATGGTCAGGTCGCCGGCAGTGGGGATAATAGCTACCTCATTTTCGTCGGTATCATGATCAAGGAAATACTTTTTACGGAAAAGCATCTGGTAAAGGTTTTGTTTATGTGTGCCGGGCAGGATACGTAAACCGCCGTTCTCCGGTTTTAAAGTGCTCAGGTGAATCCCAACATTCAGCATCGGGTTTAACCTTTGGCCATGAAAAATATCGCGCAGGCCATCGGTGTGCCATCCCATTTTGGTAAAACTGCTTTCGGGGCCATTTACATAGTGGTTAAATACCATGCCGTCTTTTTCATCAGTTCCCAGCCGGGATCCTTCACCTATCAGGTTAAGCAGTACCTGGAAACGGGGATCTTTGGTAAATTCATCTAACAGGCTATTATGCTGATTAATAAAGGCAAAACGCTGTACAATAGGCGACCCGTCAAGGTCTTTACCGTATTTGATGGGTACGCCGTTTACCTTTTCAGTTTTGTTGCTTATCCAGGTATTTTCAACCTGTCTTGATGCATTAATAATGTCGGTAACAGTTTCGGGCTTAATGAAATTTTTGAAATGGATAAAGCCGTGCTGATTAAAAAAAGCCTGTTGTTCGGGCGTAATTGTTGAGCCTAATGTGAATTTTTGATATGACGTTGCCATGTGGTGGAAAGATATTAAAGTACCTGGAAAATGAGATTGTAAACGCTTGATGCCGCCGGAGCGGTTTTAGAAAAGGAGCTGGTCCTTTTTGAGGGAAATTAACAACAACAGCTGCACATGACCCTTGTTATCAAGGGCATTCGCATAGGGCATGCAAATAATATGTTGTGCTTATTGTTCAATGTATATTAAATCTATCTTATTAGTAGATTAATACAAATGTAAACAAATTGTTAATCATGCCAAATATTTCTGAAAATATTTTTTAACGCTTGTAAAGCCCGGCGGTTACCCTTTCAATCAGGCTTTTAGGGGCATGCGTTGCTGCTACCGCGGAGAGCTTATTTAAAAATCCGGGTATTATTTCGGCTTTTTTATCGAACATGCCTTTTATACCAATTACCGCAACCTCCTCGGGCTTCATGTTGAACTTTGCTGCCAGTTCGGCCAGGGCATCCATCCCTGCAGCGTTGGCAAAGCCCGTGTCTGTAGGGCCGGGGCAAAGGCAGCTTACTGATACCGGCGTATCCTTAAGCTCATATCTTAAAGCCCTGCTAAAGGATAAAACAAACGCTTTGGTAGCAGCATATACGGCCAGCGTTGGTACTGCCTGGTAAGCCGCGGTGCTGGCTACATTGAGGATAAAAGCCTGTTGCTGCAATTTTAAAAGAGGGATAAAATGATAAGAGATTTCGGCAGGGGCATTCATATTAACCTGCATCATGCGGGTTTGCGCGGCCAGATCCAATTCATCGAAATTTCCCCATGCACCATGCCCCGCATTATTTATTAATATCGATACAGGTACATTTAAGTTTTTAGCCCAGTCAAAGATCCGGAGGGCCGCACCTCCGCCCGAAAGATCAATCTCGAGATAATCAGTCTTAACATGAAAGTTGGCCATTATTTGGGCGGATACGGCAATGAGGTCATTTTCCGACCGGGAAACCAGCAGCAGGTTATACCCTTTTTGAGCCAGTAATATAGCCATTGACCGCCCAATGCCTTTACCTGCTCCCGTAACTAAAGCGTACTGATCCATCATTTTTATGAGTATATCTGCAATGCAAGTTTAAATAAAAATAATCTACCAAACTTGTAGACTATTTAAAATGTTATTACGTTTGTATTGATATGAAAACCATACCGCCCAGTTTTCGTTTTTTAAGCTATAACCAGCAAGGTTATTGTTGTTGCCGGTAAATTGTAACCGCTCCCCTATTCGTTATTATATCTGTAACACAACAATTATCACAAGCTTAAAAATTGATCATGACCGCTTATCGTACAAAATATTTATCCAGCGCCTTTGTATTCTTTGGTTCTATATTATCTGTACTTCCTGCATCGGCTCAGCTATCTGCTTCGGTAAAGTATAAGCTCAACCTGCGGCCCGATACATCTGCCCATAGTATAATTGACGATAGTTATTCGTCCAAACTGCTTGCGGGGGTATCAAACAAACCTGTTATTGATAATGCAGGTGCCGCTTTTGAGACGGATCTGGAAAGTGAACTGGATACGCACGCCGGCCGTAAAAAGGTTCTGAGCTATTTAAAAGAGCTATCGGTCAACAATACCAGCGAAAGTAATTATAACCAGGCGAAGGTTAAATCATACTATAAGCTTGCCAATGTATTTGCCAGGCTGCATTTGTACCCTCTGGCCATGAAGTGCTTTTTTAGGGCGATGGTATCTAAAAAAGCAGGGAGTGATCTTGTCCCTGCTGCTCCGGATTCTCTTATTTCTGATACAACCGGCCGGCAGTTACATTTAAACAGCGGATTGCTGGCTATCAACGCAAACGACGATTCGGTATTTGTAAACACCCCGGTTCAATTAAAAGATAAAAAAGAAAAGAAGAGCAAATCGATCACTTATAACCGCATTCTGAACACATTTAACGATGGTAAAAAAGCGGCTGCTTATGCGCTGTTGTTTCATGTAAAGCAACCCAAACCAGGTAAACCGACTGTATTTGTACGGGCTAATACCGGGCATACTTTTATCACACTCATCAAGTACAATACCGATTCAACTACGGTTTCTGTTTCGTTCGGATTTTATCCAAAAAAAGATAATATATTTTCGGCCACCCCGTGGGAGCCGGAAACTTCTGGAACTTTTAAAAACGACGAGGCGCACAAATGGGATGAAGTAATGGGCAAGTTTATTACCGAACGCCGGTTTAAAAGAATCCTGAAACTAACCCGTTTATACGATGGGTTGGAGTATCACCTATCAAAAAACAACTGTACAGATTTTGCATTACAGGCAGCCTCCTATGCTGGTTTCGGGGTTACCAATTCAAAAGGTTCATGGCCCTTGGGGCATGGCAATAATCCCGGAACAACCGGACAAAGCATAATAGCAGGCGGTATTTATGATAATGATAAGGCCGATCTGTTTATTGATTTTGATGAAAATCTGAAATAAAGGTTAAACAGATTTAAGCACACTTCCTTCCGTCCCAACCTCAAGTATGTGCCTTACCCCGCATTTAAGAGCGAAGTTGTTTTTCTGATGCCCTACCGGAAAATCAAAGCAAAGAGGATAACTATAATCTTTTACTTTTTCGGTAACAATATCATAAATAGTGTGGCCAAATTCTTCACCTTCAATATCCGGTTTTAGTTGAAAGCCGCCGATGATCAACCCAGCCAGGCGCGAAAGTTTACCAGTTTGTTTCAGGTTCCAGAACATCCGGTCGATATTGTAGAGGTATTCATGGGTGTCTTCTACAAATAATATTTTACCATCTGTATCCAGATCTGACGGAGTGCCCGAAAGCGTTGTAATCAAACTCAGGTTACCGCCTACCAAAATAGCTTCGGCTGTGCCCTGCCGGTTTTGTGCAACAGCGGGCGACAAATAATCCATACTTTCGCCCATAAGCGCCTGCCTGATGGATTGAATGGTAGAAATCTGCATAGCATCGGCTTTGGCCCAATCATCCGGGAAACTGTTACACATTTTTGAATGCAGGGTAGCAATACCAAAATTCCGGTTAATATGACAATGTAGCGCGGTAATGTCGCTGAAGCCGATGATCCATTTAGGGTTCTTCTTAAACTGTCTGAAATTGAGCCGGTCAATGATCCTCACCAGTCCGTAGCCGCCCCTTGCGCACATAATGGCTTTAATCTCCGGGGTATCCAGCATCTGCTGCAGGTCTGCCGCACGTTCTTCATCTGTCCCTCCGTATATAAAATCCTTTTTGCCTGTGTTATCGCCGATCTGTACTTTAAAGCCCCAGCTTTGTATGAGTTGTACAGCAGGCATGATTTCGGCCAGGCTGATATACCCCGACGGACTTATGATGCCGATGGTATCTCCTGTTTGTAAATAGGGCGGGGTTTTATGATGCGCACTACCATGCTTCTTTTCCGATGGAGTGGCCCACGCTTTTGACGTAGATAATACGGCACCGGCAGTGATTAAGGAAGATATGAAGCGTTTTCGGTTCATTTTTTTGCCTGTTGCATTAGTGAAGCAGCAGGATGCATAAAAGTATAAAAAATGGAATATAAGTGATGTATCGGAAGTGGATAACTCAGGGAAATCGCGGTTAAAATAACTTGATGTGTTTGACTAAAATTTAGTATCGAAAAATTTCCACACGAATGCTTTTCAAACCTGCTACAATTAACCGAATTACACGAATTTTAAATTAATGCAAATCGAAATTCGTGTAATTCGGTTAATACGTAAAAAATTTGTGTGAGATTTTTTTATGTATCATCTTATTCTCCAGTCTCCCATAATCTTTACAAAACCTATGTCAGCCTTTGCACAAAGATCACTAAGTTTGAATTGGTGAAAATTAAGCTTATCCATATTCCCCGAATTGCATTAGCGATTGTGCCTGCCCTTTTGCTATTACCTCTTGTTTTTGAGGGGTGTCATACCGTTGATCATAACAAAACTGACAGCACAAGCTCAAGGCCTATCGCTACCTCAGCAGCCGGTTTTAAAATTAAGGCGGCTATCTCCTGTACAAAAAATGGCATGATCAAAGAAGATAGTATTTTATATATGCACCAGGGAGGTGAGGCATTTAAACCTACCGTAGTTAACGTGGTTAACACAGCATCGGGCAAAACCAATGCTGCAGATATGGCCTGGATTCCCGGGGGAACTTTTAGCATGGGTGGGATTAATCCAACCGGCATAACTGATGGCGGGATGGAAGCTATGGATGATGCCAGACCGATTCATCGGGTATTTGTCGATGGTTTTTACATGGATAAAACCGAGGTAACCAATGACCAGTTTGCCAAATTTGTAAAAGCTACCGGTTACATAACCGTTGCCGAACAAAAACCAACCGAGGCGGAATTTCCGGGTGTACCGGCCGAAAAACTGGTTGCCGGATCGGTTGTTTTTACGCCTCCGCATCAAAAAGTGCAATTAGATGATATTTCGCAATGGTGGTCGTACCAAAACGGGGCCGACTGGAAGCACCCGCTTGGGCCGGGTTCCGACTTGACAGGGAAAGAAAATTACCCGGTGGTACAGGTAGCCTGGGAGGATGCCGCCGCTTATGCAAAATGGGTCGGAAAACGCCTGCCCACAGAGGCCGAATGGGAGTTTGCCGCGAGAGGAGGTAAAGCCGGTGAGCTATACCCCTGGGGTAATCAATTAAAACAGGATGGGCATTGGATGGCCAATACATTCCAGGGATCTTTTCCTGATCATGATAATGCCGAAGATGGTGAAACCGGCTTGGGGCCGGTAAAAAAATACCCGGCGAACGCTTACGGTTTGTATGATATGGCCGGCAATGCCTGGGAGTGGTGTGCCGATTGGTACCGCAATGACTATTATAATAGTTTTGATCCTAATACAGTTGCGCGCAATCCTAAAGGGCCTTCTGATTCTTCAGATCCGCAGGAGTCGGGACAGAAAAAAAAGGTTCAAAGAGGCGGCTCATTTTTATGTACCGATCAGTACTGTACGAGGTATATGGTTGGTTCAAGAGGCAAGGGCGAATATCGCTCGGCAACAAACCACGTCGGGTTTCGGTGCGTAAAGGATATTAAGCATGGTAATAACACAACACAGGTTATCCAAAAAGCACTTTAATATTTTTCGTGATATTATATATAAGAGTTACGGGGAACAATAGGTAGCAAGTTCAAAAGCTTTCGGCTTTAAGCATTCTGCCTTCGGCTTCCAAAAAAGGCTATAAAAAAAGAAGCACTCCTGTTGGGCAGGAATGCGTTCTAACCAATTATAAACCTAAATTATGAGAAGAGATGTAAACCCGGAATCGAACCGGCTGCGCTGCCTGTCAGCTATTCACATTGACGCCACAAATATACGTGTAATCTTTACATTTATTGTCATCTTAATATGAAAATTTTATTTTTATTGGTATTTTTTTATAGATAACGATTAGTTTATGGATAATTGGTAATGAATTAGGACAATTTTAAAACTACCAGTTTTTTGTAAAATATAGTATAACTCTAACGTTTCTTCCGTTTAGTTAGTATGGCAGTGTTATTAAATTTCTGTGATCTCTTAATGAGCTATGTCGTTCGGTTAGGGAAATATAGCCTGCAACTTAAGCAGCGATTGAACAAAGATTTAAAAATCCCCTCTTGAGAGGGGGCGCGGAGGAACGAGCGGTAGCAGGGGTGTGTTTCTGCGGTAGACTTATCAAAGCAGAAACACACCCCTCCGCCCCTCTCAAGAGGGGAATCGCACATTCCCCCGCTTTTTTATTCCTTAAGTTTCTACAAACCTTTTGCACCTTTGGTACACCTTGCTCATATATCTTATTTCGTTAGGAGCCTCCAGATCAGGTCCTGCGGCTTTCAACAGTATATACAAAGCTTTCGGCTTTGTAATAGCCAAGGTTGTATTCCATGGGGCGCTCGCCCTGATCGTAAACAAATCTTTTTCTGAATAATACGGGGCTGCCGGTTTCAATTTCAAGCTTGCCGGCAATGAACTTATTAGCTTCCAGTGCACTGATTTCTTCTTTTGACAAGTTTGCTATCGTAGAATATTCGTCCTCAAGCATTTCATAAAGCGGGCGTTTAAAATCTTCTTCGCCGGTAAGGCCTATCCGCGGGTGAAAATAAGATATGAAATAAACAAAAGGGTTGTCGCTGCTGCCCCGCAACCGCTCCATTTTTACAATTTTTTTCTCCGTTCCGATATCGAAAAAGCTGGCTGTACTTTCATCAGGAAATACCCAGCTTACATGCAGCTCATAATTTTTTACGGTAATACCTCTCGCTTTCATTTCCTGCGAAAAGCTGAGCCAGTTCATTGATTTTGAACTGATCCTTGAGTTGGCAACCTTGGTACCAAAGCCTTTTTTACGGATCAGCAATTCCTCATAAACCAGTTTATTGATAGCCTGGCGCAGCGTTGTGCGGGATATGGCCAGCTTTTTGGCCAGTTCAACCTCATTTGGTAATAATTTACCTGCCTGGTAAGCAGGGTCTTTGATCAGCTCGCGAAGCAGTTGTTCGGCCTGTATATGCAGGGGGATAGGGCTTTTGTGGTCGATAGCTAATTTCATAATGATTTACTAACCTTAATGAGGTATGAGTGCCGGTAAAGATAGCAAAAAGGTTCTTCATGTATTTACATAGTTTAAGCAGGTGTTTTTAATTTGCCGTGCGTGCTATAAATGCTTGTATGGTATATTAAGTAAACAATCACCTGTTTTGATTTGCTGATTATTCGAGTTCAGGGTATTGAAATTTAAATGTTAGTACAAATGGCTGTTTAATTGTTTTAATATGATAAATGTTCATTGACTATTCTTTGGCCAAAGCACCAGGGGCTGAATAATCAGTTAATTACTTATAAATTTGCCCGATTATCGCTTTTTATGAATCTGCTGAAAACGTTACTACTCTTTATACTACTTACTGTTCCCGGTATTCTGGCAGCCCAAAGCCCTGCATCTGAAAAGGAGCTGGCAAAGCAGATCATGAACGATAGCCGTTTGGATACTGTTGAAGCACGGGCGTTGCGTTTACTAACCGGCTTTACCGCCGGCACTTCATATGGCGAAATCTGGATCCGCGATTTTAATACCTTCATCGCAGGCTCACTACGTGCACGAAGTAAGGAGGAGGTAAAAGATAAGCTGTTGCTGTTTTTTAAAATTCAGGGTAAAGACGGCAATATTCCCGATGGTGCTATTCATACAGATCAGGCAAACGGCGGTTATCAGTATTTATATTCTGAACTGGCGCCCGGTTGGGCCATTCATAAAAACACGGTCGAAACCGACCAGGAATCATCATTGATCCAGGCGGTAAAAAAATATATCGATATCACCGGCGATAAAAGCGTTTTGGCAGATACCATCGGTGGCCGCACCGTGTTGCAGCGCATGGAAGCTGCAATGAACTACGTTCTGAAAAATCGCTGGTCGGCTAAGTATGGTTTAGTTATTGGCGCTACAACTGTTGACTGGGGCGACGTACAAACCCAGCACGGCTGGGGCGTGGCTATCAACGATAAAACAAAATGGGCAATTGATATTTATGATAATGCGATGTTTTTGTTAGCCATAAATGATTTTTTGGCCATGAAACCGGCCGGCTATAAAGCAACCAGGTATTGGGGGAACCTGGCTGTTGGAATGAAAATTAGAATCCGAAATCACCTGTGGGACGCAAAAGCAGGCAAATATATCCCGCACATTTATCTTGATGGCTCGCCTTTTCCCTTTTCATTTAATGAAAAGCAGATCCTTTACCTTGGCGGTACCATAAGTGCCGTAAAAGCGGGCTTAAATACCAAAAAGGAAATTATCGCTATAAACAAACAGTTTTTGAAAACAGCATCGCATGAAAAATATGCTACTATCGGCCTTACCGTTTATCCGCCATATCCACTTGAAGAATTTCCGAATATGCCGCCGTTCACCTATCAAAATGGTGGCGACTGGACCTGGTTTGGCGGCCGGATGATAGTTCCGCTAATTGAAAACAATATGATAAGCGAGGCTTACCACGAATTAAGCCCGATGATTGACCGCGTACTAAAAAACAAGGGATTTTTTGAATGGTATGATGTTAAAACGGGCGAACCCAAAGGCTCCGGAGATTTTAGAGGAGAAGCCGGCGTGCTTTACGAGGCCATAACCAGTTTGCGCAACTGGGCCGGAACGCATATGTGAGATGTTAAATTTGCTTTGGATTGTTCAGGCATAATAAAAAAATCTTCAAGGTTAATTCCCCCCACTTTAACTAACTGCATAATAGAGAAACTCATCGGGCTTTAGTCCCTACATTCAAACAATTAACAGGATGGCTAAAGTCATCCGGCTATTTCTTAGTATGCAATTTAGTTAATGCAAATTGCCCTATCCTATCGCCCTCATCTACGCCATTAGTTATAGATGGCATATAATGGATGCCGCCATAAAACCTGCTGATGGCGGCCTCTTCGGCCGCGGCTTTAAAGGATTTGAAGTTTCGCGCGGGGATAGCAAACTCCATTTCTGTTGAGTCAATGAATGAGAATTCATCGCCAAATAATTTGCTTAACACGGCTGCTGATGCTGTAGACACCACACTGTGCCCGCTGGTATATTCGGGGAAAGGCGGCGTTTGCAGCAATGGCATCCAGCTTTGATCAATATACTGGTTAATGTAGGTTTCGGGCCTGATCACCTTGCTCCGGTATTTTTCGTCCCAGCAGTTTATAAAACTATCTGCAATAACTACAGCTATACAGGCATAAGCTTCAGCGCTTTTCACGTAACCGGCCTTAGCCTTACGACAAGCCAGCGCTGTGATATTGATCCAATGCCCTCCCGGCGAGATCTTTTTTGTGGCAAACATGGTGTGCCCGTTGATATTCACCTTAAAAGGGTTATCATCCCAAAAAGTAGCAATGGTAGCCTCATCATCGGTGAGGTGCTTGCCGGTATCATATACTTCCATAGCCAGTTTATAGAAATTACTGCCGGGGATGTTGCTGAAGGTAAAGGGATGGGCTGGTTTAAATTGCTGCGCCGAATCAAGTAAAAATGGGCGGATCTCGTTCCAGTGCGGTTCAATACCTTTCATGTAGGCCGGCGGGGTAGGCTTCCAGCTTGCATCATCTGT
This sequence comes from Mucilaginibacter sp. SJ, assembly GCF_028993635.1. Classification (NCBI taxonomy): domain Bacteria; kingdom Pseudomonadati; phylum Bacteroidota; class Sphingobacteriia; order Sphingobacteriales; family Sphingobacteriaceae; genus Mucilaginibacter; species Mucilaginibacter sp. SJ. Next base: position 5,140,685 of record NZ_CP118631.1, on the reverse strand, counting down.
TTGCACATCATATTTTGATAATGAGCGGGTATGTTTATAGTTATCCTTACCCGCCCATTTAATGATCCTGTCGGCAATAAGCTTGCCGTATGCTATTGAGTTATCATACACACTATCGGGCATGCCGGTATCTTTAAACTCCTGCATCAGTTTGTCATGAAAACCCTCTATCCTGCCCTCACTCATCACCAGTATTTTACCAACGGTTAAAATAGCATGTGATGCGGATAACGTAAAGCAGTATTTTTTACCGGCTATAGGCTTAGGCACCGAGTCGAGCCCGTTCAGTTGCCCTTCAAGTGATTGGTAATGATTATCGCCATTTCGCGCAGCCTCGTATGCAGCCACACTGATATAGGCATAAATACGACTGGCAACCGGCGGCGAATAAATATCGTGCCTTACCACATCAGTAACATCCTTGATAGACCGATGGATAAAATCCGGATTTTCGGCCGGTTTTTCCCAGCTCTTTTTACCGCATGATGAGCAGGTTATAATAACGATAAGTGCAAAATATAGTCTCTTCATCATGATGAAACAGCAACGGCTTGATCAGTTTAATTGGTCTGCCCCTCAAATCAGGGGTTCAGATCAAAGCTAACAGATAATCAATATTTAAGTATGTGCCGATAGTAATTAACTAACTTTTGATACAATTTGCAGAAACCCGAATTGTAAAATCCGTTTTCTTTACAGTGGCTTATTGCATTATAACCAATAAGTTAAAGCTTAACCAAAGCATAAACCATCGTTCAATTATTAACCATATCTGCATGATAAAAAGTTTACCCAAGGCGTTTAAACTATCTACCTTATTGTTACTTTTTTTTGGTGCCGGATGTTCAAAAAAATCATCGGGCCCAACGCTCTTTAAGCTGCTTGATGCTTCACAAACCGGTATTAATTTTAAGAATACCATTACCGAAAGTGACAGCATCAACATCCTTAACCATCCCTACCTGTATAATGGCGCCGGTGTTGGTATCGGCGATTTTAACCACGACGGCCTGCCCGACGTTTACTTTGCCGGTAACATGGTTGCCAATAAATTATATATCAACAAAGGCTCACTTGCGTTTAAAGATGTTACCGATGCCGCGGGCGTAGCCGGTAATGGCGACTGGTATGCAGGTGTATCAGTAGTTGATATCAATAACGATGGCTGGCCGGACATATACGTCTGCTCATCATTTAAAAGCGATCCCAACCATCGCAAAAACCTGCTTTTCATTAACCAGGCAACCAATAAAGATGGCGTGCCAACCTTCAAAGAATCGGCAGCAGCCTATGGCCTGCAGGACACCGGCTACAGTACCCAAGCCGTATTTTTCGACTACGATCATGACGGCGACCTTGACATGTACCTGCTCACCAACTTTTTAGGCAAAGAAACGCCGGTGGCCTATCGCCCAAAATTAACCGATGGCAGCGCACAGAATAACGACCGCCTTTACCGTAACAACGGAAATGGTACCTTCACCAATGTAACCAAAGAAGCCGGGATACTAATAGAAGGCTTTGGCAATTCGGTTTCCATATGCGATGTGAACAACGATGGCTGGCCGGATGTTTATGTAGGTAACGACTTTATATCGAACGATGTATTGTGGGTGAACAATAAAAACGGCACATTCAGCAACCGCGCGGGCGAATATTTTAAACACACGGGCTGGTCGGTAATGGGATCGGATATGGTTGATATCAACAATGATGGCAAGGCCGACCTGATATCATTAGAGATGCTGCCCGAAGAAAATGTGCGTAAAAAAACCATGCTTGTAGGCGATAATTATATCACCTATATCAACAATAACAAATTTAAATACGAGCACCAGTACATCCGCAATGTGCTGCAGCTTAATCAGGGGCAAACACCCGCCGGTCATCCGCAATACAGCGAAATAGCTTACCAGGCCGGTGTTTATCAAACCGACTGGAGCTGGACACCCCTTGTGGCCGATTTTGATAACGACGGTTATCGTGATATGATGATCACCAACGGTTATCCCCGCGACGTTACAGACCTTGATCATGCTCTGTACAGCAATGATCAGGGGCGTACCGTTAAAGAGAACACTACTTTGGCCGCGGCCGATTCATTTCCGGTTGTAAAAACACCGAGTTATGCTTTCAGGAATGCAGGCGGGTATTTGTTTAAAGATCAGTCGAAAGATTGGGGAATTGTGAAACCTACCTTTTCAACCGGCGGCATTTATGCCGATCTGGATAATGACGGCGATCTTGACCTCGTGATCAATAATATTGATGACAATGCTTTTGTTTATGAAAACACAGCTAACAGCAAAACGCAGGTTGCCAAAGATCACAACTACCTGACCGTTGCACTACAAGGTGACAACAAAAATATTGGCGGTATTGGTGCTACTTTACGTATTTATTACAAAGGCAATCAGCAGTTTTATGACCAGCAGCCTTGTCGCGGTTATATGAGTACGGATGATGCCCGCGGGCATTTTGGCATAGGGGCCACTACATCTGTCGATTCATTGCGGGTACGCTGGCCCGATGGTAAAACCCAGTTGCTTACCAATGTTAAGGCAAACCAAACGCTTACATTACAATATAAAAACGCGTCGGGCTATTTTCCGCCAGAGGCATCCGGCAAAACCATCCCGGTGTTTCAGGAGGCTGATAACCAAACAGGCATAAAATACGTGCATCAGGAAAAAGACGCTATCGATTATAATATACAGCCTACCCTGCCGCACAAGCTAAGCCAGTATGGGCCTGCTATTGCCGTTGGCGATGTGGATGGCAATGGCTATGACGACCTTTTTATAGGAGGCTCCGCAGGTAACAAAGGGGTATTTTTTATGCAGGATGCAGGCGGTCATTTCGCTATGGATAACAACCGTTTTGTGCTCGAAGATTTTAAAGAAGAGGAAGACATGGGCGCATTACTGTTTGATGCCAATGGCGATGGTTTCCCCGATCTGTATATCGCAAGTGGGAGTTACGAATTTCAGAAAGGGCACACCACCGCTCAGGACAGGCTTTACATCAACGATAAAAAAGGCCATTTCACCCGCGACCTTGCCGCGGTGCCCGTGGAATATGATAACGGTTCATGTGTACGTGCTGCTGATTTTGATGGCGATGGCGATCTGGATCTTTTTGTAGGTTCAAGATCAGTCTCAGGAGCTTACCCTTCATCACCTGTTAGCCATTTACTCAGGAACGACGGCGGTAAATTTACGGATGTTACCAGCCAGTTTTGCCCCGACCTGATACATAGCGGCATGATCACCGACGCGCTT